>DASVWO010000525.1:0-12466 GCA_036393165.1 Polyangiaceae bacterium
CAGCTTCTTGGTCAGCGCGCTGACCTCCGCCTCGTCGGCCTCGACCTCGATGCGTTGCGCGAGAAGCTCGGCCACCTTGTCCCACTGCTCGGTCTTCTCGCAGAGCTCGCACAGACGCGTCAGGGCGTCGAAGTCCTCGAGGTCCGCCTTCCGGACGATCTCGAGCGAGCGGATGGCGTTCTTCGCGTCGTCCAGCTGCTCGTAGAGGCGTGCGAGCCTGCCGGCGATCTGTCCGCGCTCGGTCGTGTCGGCCACCAGCTTGAGCTCGCGCTCGAGCGCGTCCGCCGCGGAGGCGGGGTTCTCGCGAGCCTCCTGCAGGTCGGCGATCGCCTGGAGGGCAGGGCGGCACGTGGGGTCGAGATCGGCGAGGATGCGCTCGTAGG
Source organism: Polyangiaceae bacterium (assembly GCA_036393165.1). Taxonomy (GTDB): domain Bacteria; phylum Myxococcota_A; class Polyangia; order Polyangiales; family Polyangiaceae; genus Palsa-1150. The sequence goes on from DASVWO010000525.1 coordinate 384, forward strand.
TCCCGATCGCCGTGTCGACGTCGCCGACGCCCTCGGCCAGGAGCTCCGCCTCTCGAAGCGCGATGCGTGCTCGCTCGGCGCGGTCCACCGCGGTGTTGCCGAGGCGCCGCAGGAGCGTCGTCGCCTCCGTGTGGTCCTCGCGCTCGACGGCGTCGTCGATGAGACGCTCGAGCGCTTCCTTGTCGTCGCCGTCCTCGAGGACCTTGAGCCAGGTCTCGCGCGCCGCTTCCTTGTCCCCGAGCTGCGTCGCGTAGAGGTTGGCCGCTTGACGGCGCGTGGCCACGCGCTGCGCCCTGTCGGTGAGCCGGTCGCCGCGCCGGACGAGCAGCTCGACGAGCTCCGTCCACTTCTGCGCCGAGGTGTAGCGATCCGTGAGAAGCCGGGCGTACTCGGTGTTCGTCGGGTCGAGGTCAGCCGCCCGCTGCAGGTTCTGCAGGACGCCGTCGTCGTCCACCGCGCGACCGAAGTAGTCGGCTGCGCGGGCGAAGTGCTGCGCCTGCTGTTTGGCGTCGGCCGCCATGTGCGCGCGCTGGACCGACGCCTGGGCCGCGCGGTCCCACCGCTCGGCGGCCACGAAACATCGCTCGGCCGCTTCCCACAGCTTCGCGCTCTTCTGCGCATCCGCTGCGTCGGCGTAAGCCTCGCCGGCGGCGCCGGGATCGTTGATCTGCTCGCGGAGCTCGCCGAGGCGCTCGAGCAATGCCCCGCGCGCCAGCGGGTCGGTGATCGACGTGGCGTTCTCGGCGATCACCTGCGCCGCGCGGTCCATCACGCCGGCCTTCTCGAACATCTTGGACGCCGTTGCGACCGCGCGGTCGTCCTCCGGCGTGAGGTTCGCGATGCGTCCCCAGGCTTCTGCCGCCGCGGCGAAGTCGCGACGCTTCTGCTCCTGCAGCGTGGCCAGCTTCTTCTCGAGGGCGATCTTCTTCTCGATGTCGCCCTCGGCGGTGGCCTCCTGCTCGAGGAGGTTGGCGAGGTCGTCCCAGCGCTGGGTCTTCTCGAGCAGCCGGGTCAGCGACTGGCGGGCCCCGTCGTCGACGCGGTCGATCGCGAGGAGCTGCTTCCACGCGTTGATCGCGCCGTCGACGTCGCGCAGGTTTCCCTCGCAGAGCCCCGCGACCTCGCGCAGGCGCTCCTTGCGGGCCTCCACCGATTCACCCGGTGCACGCGTCGCCGCGAGCAGCACGTCGCGGAGGGACGCGTAGTCCCGCTTGGTCCGCAGGTAGTCCTCGGTCCACGAGAGCGCTTCGGGGTGCGCCGGGTCCGCCTCGAGCACCTCGCGGTACTTGGTGTACGCGTCGGCGCGCTTGCCCTTGTTGGCGAGCATCTGCGCCGCGTCGAGCACGCCCTGCAGCTTGTCGGCGGGCAGGGCGGGCCGCCGTGCGGATCCCATTCCGCCGCCCAGGCCGGATGGCTGCGGCCCCGCATCGGCTCTCGCCGTTGCGACCGGCTGGCGGATCACCGGCTGCGGCATCGGCGGGGGAACCGTCGGCATCGGTTGCCCGATCTGCGCGTAGAGCTCCTTCACCTTATCGGTCGCCTGCGCGTCGCCCAGCCCGCGCAGCGGCTCGAGGACCTGGATCGCGTTGTCGATCTGCTGCGCGGCCTCGTAGCTCGCCGCGAGCAGCCAGCGCGCCTCGGCGGCCATGGTGCCGTTCGGGTTCGCCTCGACGTACGAGAGATAGCGCGACGAGACCTCGTCCTCGCGCTGCAGCGCGCGCGCGTAGTACGCGTACAGCTGCAAGGCGCGGTCGTGTCCCGGCTGGATGTCGAGAGCGCCCGCCGAATAGGCGAGCCCGTGCTCGCCGTCGTACGCCTCGGCGAGACCCACGAGGAGCTCGGCACCGATGGTGCGCTCCTGCGCCGGGACGTCCTCGCCCGACGTGAGCCGCTCGACGATGAGCGACCCGAACTCCTGCTGCAGGCCCGCGTCCTGGTCGTCGAGCTGCCGTGCGCGCGCGAGCGCCCGGGTTGCTCCCGGCAGGTCGCCCGCGGCCCGTCGCGTCGCCGCTTCGTCGCGCAGCAGGGCGAGCTGGCGCTGTGGGTCGCGCTCGATCGCGAGCTCCGCCTCGTACATCTGGATCGCGTCGTCCCACTGGCCGAGCGACTTGTAGATCTCGCGTGCCCCGTAGATGGCGTAGGCGCTCCCCGGCTCGAGGTCGATCGATCGCCGGAAGTTCTCGACCGCCTTCTTCGGCTGCTGGAGGCTCTCGCTCCAGAGGCGCCCGAGCTCCTCGTGCATCGCGGCGAGCTCCGCACGGATGTCGGCGCTCTGCGGGGCGAGCGGCGCCAGGGCCTTGGCGCGGCGCTCGAGGAGCGCGACGAGCGCCTTGACGTCTCCCTTGTCCCGATAGAGCTGCGCCAACCGATCGGATGCCGTCCGCTGCGTCGGATCGCGGTCGATGGCCTGCATCAGGACGCGCGCCGCACGGTGCGCGTCCCCGAGGGTCGTGGACCACACGTTCGCTGCTTCACTCAGCCAGTGCGACGCGTATGCCGGATCGCGCGTCTCCGCGCCGACTCGTTCGAGGAGGAGCGCGTACGACTTCGGATCCTGTCCGCCTGCCTGATGGGCGTATGCCAGGGCCTCCTCGTCGTGAGGATTCGCGACGAGCCGCTGCACCAGGGCGTCGATCTGGCTCGGATCCATGCCGCGGGGGGAGGCTAACACTTTTGGGCCTCGCACGACGAGTGCGCAACACGAGCGGTGTGCGGCGAATATCGCGTCGTTACTCGAGATATCCGTAGCCGACGGAAGACGTCGACGTGGGGGCGGGTCTCGACGCGCTGCCTCCACCACCGCCACCCCCGCCGCCCCGACGCGGGGGTCGTCCCGGCCTTTCGGGCCGGGTCGTCGCCGGAGGGGTGCTCGCCTCCGGATGCGGCAAGGCGGTCGCCGCGATGGTGGGGATCGTGGAGGTAGGGGCGGGTGGGGTATCCGCGGTCGCCTGCGCGGTCGCGGTCACGGGTGCAACAGGAGGAGGAGGGGGAGCCGGCGGGGTGGGGGCGGTCGTGGCCGCCGACACCGCCGGATTTCCCCGTGCGGGCTTCCCCGATCCGGAGGCCAGGACGAGGAGCAGGACGGCGAGCGAGGCGAGCACCCCGAAGGCCGCCGCCGGCACGAGCCACCGCCGCTGACGCGACTTGAGGAGCGCCTGCGCGACGCTGAGCGTGTCGTGCGTGAGCGCGCTCGGCGTCTGCGTGGCAGGCGGCGGCGGGACGGACTTCGCCTTCACACCCTCGAGCAAGCTCTCGAGCCCGCTCAGCGACGCGCGCACGCCGCTCGTGACCACCGCGGTCTCCTTCACGCGCGTCAGCTCCGCCGTCAGCGCTTCCGCGCTCTCGGGGCGCTTGTCGGGATCCTTCGAGAGCACGCGCATCACGAGCGCTTCGACCTCCGGGGGGAGGCGAGCATCCGCGGCGACCTCGCTCATCGGGCGCGGCGCCGTCTTGATGTGCCGCGCCATGACGACGATCGCGTCGTCGTCGGTGAACGGCGGGCGTCCGGTGAGCATGTGATAGAGGATGACCCCCAGCGAGTAGAGGTCGCTCCGCGCGTCGAGCGGCTTCCCCTGCGCCTGCTCCGGCGACATGTACCGAGGCGTCCCGAAGACTGTGCCGGCCTGCGTCTCGACGGCGTTCATCCCGAGCTCCACGTCGGTGTGGAGCATCTTGGCGATGCCGAAGTCGAGGACCTTGACCACCTCCTCGAACTTCTCGCTGTTGCGCACGCGCGCGTAGAAGAGGTTGTCGGGCTTCAGGTCGCGGTGGATGATCCCCTTGGCGTGCGCTTCCGACAGCGAGCGGAGCGCCTGCTTCACGGTCTCGATCGCCTCGTCCGGCGGGATGCGCCCGAGCCGCTTGATGCGCTGGCCGAGCGATTCGCCCTCGAGCATCTCCATGGCGAGGTAGAAGTCGCCGTTCTCGCTCTGGCCGAAGTCGAAGACCGTCACCGTGTTCGGGGACGTGAGGAGGCTGTTGGCGCGGGCCTCGCGCAGGAAGCGCGCGCGGCTCACCTCGTCGATAGCGCGGTCGCTGCGGAGGATCTTGATCGCAACTTCGCGCCCGATGGGGGCCTGCTTCGCCTTGTAGACGGTGCCCATCGAGCCGGCACCGAGCTTGGCGAGGATGGTGAACCGGCCCGCGAGGACACGGCCGAGCATCGGGTCGCCGTCGGCCGCGGCCATGTCGGCCACGCGAATGAGCGCGGTTCCGTCTTCCGGGCACTGCGCAGGCGTAGCCCCCTCGTCGAAGCGCTTGTGGCACTTCGGACAAACGAATCCCCTGGCGGCCCGCTCGGGGGGGGCCGTATCGTCAGGGCGACGTGCTGCGGCGGGGTGGGACAAGTCCTTCGTAATGTTCGCGCGCCCGCGTATCGGGCGCAAGGAGGGCGTGTTTCAAGGCAGTCTCGGCTTTTCCGTTGTTGTTTGGGGGCCCGGCCCCAAAACGTCGATCATTTGAGGGGCAGGACGTTCCGGGGGTCACATACCACGCTGTTCTCGTTGGCGAACATGGTGGCCGGCGCCATCTTCGACGCGTCCACGCCGTCGCGCATGCGCCGGGCCTCCAGGTGGAGGTGCACGAGCTCGGGCGAGCCGGTGTCGCCGACGGCGCCCACGGAGTCGCCCTCCTTCAAGTGGGTTCCCGTCGTCACCCCCGGCGCGACCGCATCGAGGTGGCCGAAGAGGAGGACGTAGTCGCGGAGCTGGCCGCCTTCGCGGAGCGTGTGGCGCGTGATGACCGTCGTGCCGAAGAAGGGACCGACGTAGACGACCTCGGCGTCGCCGTCCTGGTGTTCGAGGGCGAGCATCGTGATGGGCGTCCCCTTCGCCTGCGGGAGGTCGACGCCTCCGTGACCGACGTGGCTCAGGCGCCGTCCGCGTCGCTGGGAGTCGTCGGGGCGGTCGAGGTCGTAGCCGCTGACCACGCAGTGCTTCTCGCAGGCCACGGGGTAGCGGTAGGCGTCGTAGTCGGCAGGACGATCGGGGCGGCGCGGGATCTGGTCGTAGACGATCCACCGACCGCGCTTGTCGTGGTGCGCGTTGACGAAGGACTCCTCCTCTGGCCCTTCGTCGTCATCGCTCGGCAGCCGCACGCAGGCTTCTCCGTCGGGCAGCGATCCGGGAGGACAAAGAGCGGGCGTCAGGGCGGCGATCGGCTCGGCCTGCAGTCCACCGATGGCCACGTGCACGGGAGCTCCGCGCGCTCCGCCGCTGCCGAGCGAGAGCGCGCCGACGACCATGGCTCCCACCGTCGCGATGGCCGCGCGCTTCACCTCCTCTACAGTGTACCGAGCCCCGCGTTCATTCCCAGCTATAGTCCCCGCCGATGACCGACGTGCCCGCGGCCCTGAAGGAACTGTTCGACGGCGAGCGGGCCGTGAGGCAATCGCACGACGCGCTCGTGGACGCGGACGCAGGGGAGACGATGCCGCACATCGAGAAGGCGACGCGCGAGGCGCTCGGCCTCGACGAGCTCGACGAGGACGAGGCGTCTCTGCGACTCGTGCGTCTGGCCGCGGTGCTCGGGGAGATGCAGGGACCGCGGGTGGTCGATCTGCTCATCGACATCCTCGGGTGCGACGAGCCGGAGGCGCGCCACGCGGCAGGCGAGGCGCTGTCCGGTCTCGCGTTCGACCGGTTCAAGGAGGTGGCGCTCGGTGTCGAGCGTGCGCTCGAGCGGCTGTCGGCGGGCAACCCGGCCCTGGCCGAGCTTCCCTATGTGCTCGCCGAAGTGCCGGAGCCCGGAGTGCTCAAGCTCTTCACGCGCTTCCTCGCGCATCCGGATCCCGACGCGGTGGCCTCGGCCATCGAGGCGCTCGTCGAGTCGGGCGATCCGTCGGTCCTCCCGATGCTCGATCCGCTCGCGGCCGACTCCCGCAAGGTTCAGCTCGAGGACGAGGGCGGCACCGAGGGCGAGGCGAGCATCGCCGAGCTGGTCGCAGAAGCGCGCACGATCCTCGCGAGGCCGTCGCCGTGAGCGCCGAGCCGTCCGGCGCCCATCGCGCACCGAGCGGCCCTTCGAGCTCGCCACGCGGGCGCGTTCGCCTCGGACCCGCGGACGCCGCCATCTTCGAGACCTTCGTGGTGCCGCGCTACCTGTCGCTCTTCGGCGAGCTGCTGGTCGAGATGCTCGCCGAGAGCGACGACGCGCAGGTCGTCCACCTCCACTGCCGCACGGGATATCCGGACCGGGGCATCGCCCTCAAGCTGTCGGGGGCGCACATCCTGGGGCTCGACGGGTCCTCCGCGGCGATCGAGCTCGCGCGCGCCAAGGCGTCGACCATGCGGGAGATGGTCAGCGACTACCGCGTGATGGAGGACGTGCCGACGTCGCTCCCGGCCGCCGCGTTCTCGCACGCCATCGTCCTGCACCCGCTCGCCAACCTCGAGGAGCGCGGCAAGGTGCTCCACGAGTTCTCGCGCCTCCTCGCGCCGCACGGGCAGGCTCTCGTCGCGATGCCGCTCCGGGGCAGCTTCGTCGAGCTCGGGGACCTGCTGCGCGAGTACGCCCTCAAGTTCGACGACAACGAGATCGCGGCCGCCGTCGAACGCGCCTCGCTCATCCGTCCCACGGTCGAGATGTTCGGCGCCGAGCTGGAGGAAGCCGGCTTCGACTACGTGGACGTGAGCCTTCGCCCGGCGACGCTCGCCTTCCGGAGCGGGCGCGACTTCTTCGAGGACCCGGTCGCCCGTCTGCTCGTGTTGCCGGAGGTGCGGCTCAACCTCGGGCTGGACGATCCCGACGAGGCGTTCGCCTACGTGCGCGAGGCGATCGACAAGTACTGGAGCGACGGCACCTTCGAGCTCACGGTGAACGTCGGGTGCGCCACGGGCCGCAGGAACCCGTGACGAGCATCACTGGGTCGGGGCGCCCGCCTCGATCCAGTCGTGGAACATCTGCTTGATCCGCGGGTCGAAGCCGCTGCTCAGGGGCATGCACGCGCCGTCGATGCCGCCCTCGCACGCGACCTTCAGGTACACGTAGCTGTGCTCCGGGTCGCCGGGCACCACGCGCTTCAGCGTGGGCATCTCGCTCGACGCCACGTTGATCATCGCCGTGAACTCGTTGCCCGGCGTGAGGCCCATGTTGCCTGCGCCCGAACCGTGGCAGCCGTCGGCGTTGCTGCAGACCTGGTCGATCTCTCCCTTCACGCGCACGAGCGGCGGCGCGTCGATCGACACGTCGCTTGCGCACGTCAGACAGAAGCCGCCGCCCTCGTCGAGGCTCGCGTCCGGCGCGCCCTCGCCTGCGCCTCCCGGGGAAGAGCAACCGGTGACGAGCGCCCCCAGCAGGGGCAACCACAGTTTCGTTCGTCTACTGGCAGTAACCGTCAACGCAGACCTTGCCCCCGCCGCAGTACTTGCCCTGCGCGGGGTCGCAGTCGCTGCCGAGCGTGCTCGACGTACCGCACACCGAGTACGTCCCCGTTTCGATCGTGACGCTCTTGCACGTCTGGCCGCTGGCGCACGGCGCGAACGACGGCGACGCGTCCGCGTCGCACGCCGCGTAGCAGTCGTGATGCAGGCAGATCGAGTTGGTCGCGCACGTCGTCGCGAGCTGGCCGTTCTCGCCGTCGTTCTGGCAGGCGAAGGTCGCTCCCTGATCCGGGATGCACCCGCCGCTGACGCAGACCTGACCGGACGGGCACGCCGGACCCGCCTCGAGATCGGTGGAGCAGGGCGGGACGCAGTGCGTCTCCACGCACGTCGTGCCGCCGAGGCAGGTCGAGGTGCCCGCGCCCGTGCATGCGCTCGGGTTGATGTTGCAGACGCCGCGGGTGAGATCGCACGAGTAACCCGTGGGGCAGGGGCTGGTGCCGCTGCAGTGCGCCTCGCACACACCGTCGACGCAGGCCGAGCCGGACACGTTGCACTGGCTGCCGTCGGAGCAGAGGTGAACCTGCGTCGTGCACTGGCCGTCGATGCACTTGGAGCCGGCTGCGGTGCATTGCGAGTCCGCGTTGCACGGGCCGCCACCGGTGGCCCCGTCGCCTCCGCTGCCGTCGCCGCCGGCCTCGGTCGTCGTGCCGCCATCGCCGGTCGACCCCGTGTCGGCCGCGGCATCCGGGCCGCCGCCGCCGTCGTCACCGCCCGACAGCGCGACGCACTGGGCGAGACCGTTCGCGAGCTTGCAAACCTGCCCCGCGGGGCAGCCGGTCACACTGCAATCGGGAAGGCTCGCGTCGCCGGAAGGCGGCGTCGACCCGGCGATGCAGGTGCCGTACGTCGAGTCGTTCGGATTGACGTCGCACGAGTAGCCCTCGTTGCAGTCCGAGTCGCTCTGGCACGCCCAGGGAGTGCACGCGCTCGAGTACGACGAGTCGGGGCACGAGTAGCACCCGTTGTTGGTGCACACCTGGTACTCGCTCTGCTGCGAGGGATAGATCGGGCATCCTCCGAGGACGGCGACCACTCCCAAGAGCCCAAGGCCGAAGAAGACTCGCTTCATGGGTGACTCCCAACTCCCCGCGGCGCCCTTCCGGGCACTCCGCAACCTTACCGCCGCAGATTTAGCAACGCACGTGCCCCATGACGAGCGGGGCGAGGTAGGTCCGAAGCGCCTGGAAAGCCGCATTTCATGCATGCCCGCCGGACGCCGGAACCGTCATGTAGACCTTGGTTCACGCCGAGGGAGAGAACGATGTCCCGGTTCGGTCGACCTCTGCGGGACGCGGAGCCCCACTCTTCGGCTGCCCAGCGCTGCGTCCGGGGTGAGGCCACGCGCGGATCGACATCGCGAGAAACACCATGTTAACGTTCTTCTCCAAGACGGACGCACGCCGGAAGGCGCGTGTGTGTGATGGACGTCCAGTGCGAGCGGTGCAAAACGGAGTACGAGTTCGATGACGCGCTCGTCAGTGGGCGCGGCACGACGGTTCGGTGCACCAATTGCGGCCACCAGTTCAAGGTGCGGCGCGCCGAGGCGAGCGAGCCGGGCGCCGACCGGTGGGTGGTGCGGACCGGTGCCGGCACCGACCTGACCTTCCTCACGCTGCGCGAGCTTCAGCGTGCCATCCTGGCGAAGCAGGTCGGACGCGGCGACGTTCTGACACGCGGGCACGACCCGGCGAGAGCCCTCGGGACCATCGCCGAGCTCGAGCCCTTCTTCGAGGGCCGGACGTCCAGCCGTCCACCTCCCGCCGGAGGGCTCCCGGTGCAGAAGCTGCCTGGACCGCCCGCCGTACCGACACGCACGGATTCGGCGCCGCCCGTGCTTCCGAAGCGAACGGCATCGTGGGGGAGCGCCCCGGATCAGGCGCAGGGCGGGCTCCCACCGCCACGCCGGAAGATCGACACGCTGCGGCCGCCGACCGGAGCCGCACCGCCGCCCCCGCCGTCTCCCCTGGCGCAACCTACGGGCAGCGTGCCCGTGCAGGCGGCGCCCGTCGTCGCCGCGGCGACTCCGTATGCCTTCGGACAGGCGGCCGTCGTTCCGCCGCCCGCGGAAGACCCGGTCACGCTGAGGCGGCCGAACACGCCGCCGCCCCCTCCGGCGGCCTTGCTCGAGACGTCCTCGCCGTTGCCTCCTCCGACCGCGCCCGTCCGGCGCATCAGCTACGCCGACGACGAGCTGCCCGATCCGCGCCGCCCGCTTCCGTCGTCGTCGCGCGACGACCTCTATCCCGTCGCGCCGCGGCGTCGTGTCGGAGGCTGGATCGTCGCGGTGGTGCTCATGGCGGCCGTCGGTGTCGTCGGCTGGGTGGTCGCCAAGCCGTATCTCGTCGCCAAGCCGGCGAACGCGACGGCGCAGCTCGACCCACGGGCCCTGGGGTTCCTCACCGACGGCGAGCGCGCGCTCGCCGACGGCCACCTGGACCTCGCGCAGGGCGACTTCGACAAGGCGAGCGCCCTCGCCGAGCACGATCTGCGCGTCCTCGTCGACGAGGCCCGTGTGGCCGCGGCGAGGGCGGACGTGCCGTGGCTCGCGATGAAGCTGCTGCCGGCCGACGCCAAGGATCTCGTCCGGGCCACGAAGGCCGACCTCGACGATCGGGTCGCTCGGGCGCGCAAGGCGGCGGACGCGGCGCTCGCCGTCGCTCCCGAGGACGTGTCGGCGGTGCGCGCGCACATCGACGCGCTCCGCCTCGCGGGGGATCGCGATGCGGCGCGCAAGGAGGTGGCCAAGATCGCGCAGGCCGCGCAGCCCGAGACGGCTTACGTCATCGCGGCGCTGGATCTCGCCGAGCCCGAGCCGCTCTGGACGACCGTCATCGACCGCCTCCGCGTCGCTGCAGGCGGGGAGGGGAACGCGGGGCGGGCGCGGGCCGCGCTCGTCTATGCGCTCGCCAAGTCGGGTGACGCCACCGGCGCCAAGACGGAGCTGGCCAAGCTCGACGCGATGGCGCGGCCGTATCCGCTCCTGCCGCAGTTGCACGCGTTCGTGGACAAGACGCCGCTCAAGGTCGCGCTCGACGGCGGCATCGCGGCCAACGTGCCGAACGTCGACGTGAACGCCTTGCCGCAGAAGCCCCCTCCGGGTCAGCCGGGGGCAGCCGCGCCCGGTGCGGCGGACAACGATCAGCCCGGGATCCCCGGCGAGTCGACGAGCGCCATGAAGGCCGCGCAGGCCGCCATCCGCAAGGGCGACTGGAACCGCGCGCGGCAGATCTACGAGGCGCTCGTCGCGCGCAATCCGAGCGACTCGGAAGCGCTCGCCGGTATCGGCGACGTCTCGCGCGCCCAGGGAGACAACGCGGGCGCCATGAGCGCGTACAAGCGCGCGCTCTCGGTCAACCCGTCGTACCTGCCGGCTCTCGTGGGGCTCGCCGACACGCAGTGGGCCTCGGGCGATCGCGCCAGCGCCCTTCGCGGCTACAAGGACATCGTGGACCGTTTCCCGGAGGGCACGTACCCCGGGTACGTGAAGACGCGCGCGGAGGGAGGAGCCCCCGCGCCTGCTGCGAGCGGCGCTGCGGCCGGTGCCGGAAGCGCGGCCGGGACCGCTCCGCCGGCGCCGACGCCGACGGCCGCGACCTCCGGCGGGGCCAAAGACGGGATCTGAATGCGCAAGACGGCTGCCGCCCTCGCGGTGCCCCTCCTCGCGGTCGCGCTCGGCGCCTGTGAGGGGCGCCCGCGCACCGGCAGCGCGGGCGGCTCGGGCGGCGCGACGCACACGGAGGCCCGGAGCGGGCCGGCGATCACCGTGCTCGATCTCGACGAGGGCGTTCCCGAGCAGCCCCCGAGTGGTCTCCTCGGCCTCGCGCCGCGCGGGGGCGCGTTCGACGCGCTCGTGCGCGAGATCGAGCGGCTGGATCGGGCCAGGGACCTGCACGGCGTGCTGGTGCGTCTCGGCGACGCGCGCATCGGCCTCGCGCGCTCCGCCGAGATCGGCGCGATGCTCGAGCAGCTCGGCACCAAGGTGCCGGTGTGGTGCCACGCCGACGACATGGCGAACGGGACGCTCTGGCTCGCCGCGCGCGGGTGCAAGAAGCTCTGGATCTCGCCGGCGGGGACCGTGGACGCCATCGGCCTGGCGGCGCAGACGATCTACTTCCACAAGCTGCTCGCCGACGAGCTGGGGCTCGACGTCGATTTCCTCCAGGTCGGGAAGTACAAGGGCGCCGAGGAGCCGTTCACGCGCGACGGGCCGAGCCCCGAGGCCCGCGAGTCGCTCGAGGGCACGCTCGCGGGCATGCGCGCCGCGTGGCTCGCCGGCATCACCTCGGCGCGTCCCGCCGTCGAACCGGCGGCGGCGGAGGACGGCCCGTACGATGCGCCGGAGGCGAAGCAGCGGGGGCTCGTCGACGAGATCGGCTACCTCGACGAGGCGCGCGATGCGCTCGAGAAAGAGGCGGGCGCGGTGCGCGCCGAGACGCGCTTCGGCGGCGCCAGCTCCTCGGGCGACGGCGACGAGCTGTCGGACCTGCTGCGCATCGTGGCGGGCGAATCGCTCGCCTCCGCGCCGGTGGCGCTGGTGCGGGCGAACGGGGCCATCTCGCTCGCGGGGGGCGGGGGGCTGCTCGGCGAAGGCGGAGGGATCGTCGAGCGACATCTCTCGCGCGTGCTGGGGCACCTCGAGCGCGACGACGACGTGAAGGCGGTGGTGCTGCGGATCGATTCGCCGGGCGGGAGCGCCCTCGC
>DASVWO010000526.1:0-6127 GCA_036393165.1 Polyangiaceae bacterium
CCCAGGTGCTCGCGACCGATCCGGACATCGGTTACCTCGTGATGGACCTCGATCAGGACGTGTCGCGCGAAGTGAAGAACGCGATGGCCGTCCTCGAGACGAGCATCAAGACGCGCATTCTCTTCTAGGGCAGGTCGAACACCTTGCCGGGATTGAAGAGGTTCCCGGGGTCGAGCGCCTGCTTCACCGCCTTCATCGTCGCGATCTCGGCGGGCGAGCGGGAGTAGCCGAGCCACGGCTTCTTCAGCAGGCCGATGCCGTGCTCGGCGCTGATGCTGCCTCCGTGCGCGCGAACGAGCTCGAAGAGGTCGCGGTCGGCCTCCTTCGTCTTCGCCAGGAACGCGGCCTTCTCCAGGTCGTCGGGCTTCATCACGTTGACGTGCAGGTTGCCGTCGCCGATGTGGCCGAAGAGGCAGATCTCCCAGGCGGGGTAGCGACGCGCGAACACGGAGCCGAGCTCGCCGCAGAACGCCTCGAGCGCCGCGATGGGCAGCGCCACGTCGTTCTTGTGCGGGAAGCCCGTGGCCGAGAGCGACTCGCTGATCGACTCGCGCAGCGCCCAGAGGTCGCGCGCCTCGGCCACGTTCTGCGCGAGCGTGCCGTCGGTCACGACGCCGCGGTCGAAGAGCGAGGCGACCCACGCCTCGAGCGATTCACGCGGCGCGTCCTCGAGCTCGACGAGAACGTAGTGCGTCGCCGGCGCGCCGAGCGGCTCGCGCAGCTTCCGGTGCGCGAGCACGCGGCGCATGCACTCGGCCGTGAGCATCTCGAAGGCCGAGAGCGTGAAGGGCGACGCCCGCACCTCGCGGAACAGTCGCACGACGCCCGCGAGGTCCGGCACGGCCAGGAAGAGCACGTCGAGCCGCGCCGGCACGCGCGCCAGCTTGAGCGTCGCCTCGGTGACGACGCCGAGCGAACCCTCGCTGCCGATGAAGAGCTGGCGCAGGTCGAGGCCCGTGTTGTTCTTCTCGAGCGCCCCGTTGAGCTCGAGCACCTCGCCGCTCGCGAGCACCACCTGCAGGCCGAGCACCCAGTTCCGCGTCAGGCCCCAGCGGATCACCTTCACGCCGCCCGCGTTCGTCGCGATGTTGCCGCCGACGGTGCTCGAGCCTTTGGACGCGAAGTCCACGGGCCACGTGAGGCCGTGCGGCGCGCAGTGCTCGTGCACCGCCTGCGTCACCGCCCCAGCCTGCACGCGGACCGTCGAGCCGACGAGGTCCACGGGCTGCATCGCGCGCATCTTCGCGAGCGACATCACGAGCTCACCGCGCGCCGCGACCGCACCGCCGGCGAGCCCCGTACGCCCCCCCGACGGGACGATGGCGACGTGATGCTCCGCGCATAGGCGCACGATGCGCACCACATCGTCGGTCGATCGCGGGAACGCCACGGCGCATGGAGCGGGGTCGAAGACGCGCGTCCAGTCGCGCCCGTACTCGGCGAGGTCGCCGGCGTCGCGCGACAGCGAGCCAGCGGGGAGCGCGGCGGCCAGGGCGTCCAGGAGCGCGACGGCGGGGGCGGTGGTCATGTAGCTTTTTTCACCCGTTCGAGGGGTGCATGGTAACGCCGGTCGGGTGGGGGCCTCGCGGCTTGCTCGGCTCTTCATAGTCCTCGCGTGCGCGAGCGCCTGCTCGAATGGCGGCGCGCGCGTTGCGACCGAGGGCGACGGCGGCACGCTGCCGCCCAACTTGCCGGCGGTGATGGCCGCGCCGTCCCCCTTCTCGGTCGAGGGCGCCCGCGCCCCGGAGGACACCGGGCGCTTCCCGGCGAAGCTCGCGGCCCTCGCCTGGGAGACGCGCGTCTACGAGGAGCCGCGCACGTCGAGCAAGCTCCTCGGCTACGTGCGCGCCGGCGGCATCGTCGCCGCCGCCGACGGGTCGACGCCGGGGGACGACTGCCGCGGCCAGTGGCGCGCGGTCTCGCCGGTCGGCTACGTGTGCATCGAGCCGGGCAACGCGACGCTCGACCTGCAGGCGCCCCTCGTCGTCGCCCTGTCCCACCGGCCGGACCTGGGCGAGCGCCTCCCGTACATGTACGGCATCGTTCGTCGCAACGGGCCGCTCTACTCGCGCCTGCCCACGCGCGCCGAGGCCGAGGCCGCCGAGCCGGGCCTCGACGCCCGCATGCAGTCGTGGCTCGCCACGCCCGGCGAAGACGGCGCGTCCTTCCGCTACGACTACTGGCAGCGCGGCAAGAGCGACCCCTCGCCGCCGGCGCTCGTCCTCTGGCAGACGCAGGCCACGCGCGAGGTGCCCGATTGGCTGGGGGGCGGAAAGCTCCTGCCGGGAAACCTCTCGGGCCTCAAGCACGGCGACGACCTCGTCGTCGGCATGACCAAGAACCACAACGGCTTCGCCCTGCTCGACACGGCGGTGCTCGACGGGCGCCGCTACGGGATCACGACGGACCTCGTCGTCTTCCCCGTCGACCGCATGCGCCCCATCGAGGGCTCGGCCTTCCACGGCTACCGCATCCCCGAGGACGTCGCGTTCCCCTTCGCCCTCGTGCGCCGCGAGGGCGCCGCGGCGTACGTCACGCACCACGGCGCGCTCGTGAGGGCGCACGACGTCGAGCGGCGCTCGGCGATCCGCCTCAACGGGCACCAGCGCTTCTTCGAGGGCGTCCTCTACTTCCAGGCCACCGACGGCACGTGGCTCAGCGATCGCTTCGTCTCGCGCATCGACGGCGTGAAGAAGATGCCCAAGTGGGCGGTCGAGGGCGAGCGATGGCTCGACGTGAGCATCGCCAAACAGGTGCTCCTCGCGTACGAGGGCACCAAGCCCGTCTACGCGACCCTCGTCTCGTCGGGCGAGGCGGGCCTGGGCGACCCCGAGACGAGCAAGTCGACGGTGCGCGGGATCTTCCGCATCCACACCAAGCACCTCACGACGACGATGAGCTCGGAAGTGGTCGGCGAGGAGTTCGAGCTCAAGGACATCCCTTACGTGCAGTACTTCGAGGACAGTTACGCCCTCCACGCCGCGTACTGGCACGACGACTTCGGCACGCCGCGCAGCCACGGGTGCATCAACCTAGCGCCCGAGGACGCGAAGTGGCTCTTCGGCTGGACCGAGCCGCAGCTTCCCCGCGGGTGGCACGGGGTGCGTAAGGCGCTCAGCGGCAGCGTGGTCTTCGTTCACCCCTGAGGCTGCGTTCATCCCCGCGGCAAAACGTCCCGCGTGACGGGGGGCGAAATCGTGAGCATGCTTGAGGGCGAGGACGTGATGAATCGCCGGTTGTCCCACCTTGCTTCCCTGACGCTCTGCTGCCTCGCTCTCCCCGCCCTGGCCGCCTGCGAGCCGGGCGACGAGGGCCCGCCGCCCGCGACGGCGCAGAACGCCGTCGGCATGTCCGCTGCGCCGACAGCGCCCACGCAGGACGAATCGGCCACCGCGGGCGCGCAGGACGACGGGATGTACGCCTCCGGCGAGTACGCCCTCGGCGAGGACTCGGACGCATACGACGACTCCGATCCGTCTGCGCTGACCGACTTCCGCGCGACGCTCGATCCGTACGGCACCTGGGTCGACGACTCGACGTACGGCACCGTGTGGGTCCCGAGCTCGAGCGTCGTCGGCACGGACTTCGTGCCGTACACGACGGCCGGCCACTGGGTCTACGACGACGACTACGTCTGGGTCAGCGACTACGAGTGGGGCTGGGCGCCGTTCCACTACGGGCGCTGGGTCTACATCGACGGCCGCGGCTGGGCGTGGATCCCGGGGCGCGACTACGCGGGCGCGTGGGTCGGCTGGGGATGGGACCCCGACTACGCGTACGTCGGCTGGTATCCGCTCGGCCCCGCGTTCATCTGGTGGGGCGGCGTCGCGGTCGGCTACTCGTTCTACTGGGGCCCGCGCTGGGAGTACTGCGCGCGCGGCGACGTGTTCTCACCGACGGTCGGCGCGCGCGTCGTCACGGGCGGCGCGGTGGGGCCGGTCGCGGCGCGCGTCACCGCGCAGCCCGCTGTCTCGTCCCTCGGCGGGGTGCCTCACGGGCCCGAGCCGAAGCGCCTCGGCTACACGGCGGCGCAGATTCCTCACGCCACGGGGACTTCCGCGGCGGCGATCGCGCACGCGCAGCAGTTCTCGCGTCCGTCGACGGCGACGGCCCTCGGCGCGCACGCGGCCACGCGCTTCGGCGGCTCCGGGTACGGCGCGCAGGGGATGCGCTACGGCGGCGCGCTGCCGCCCGGCATCAAGCCCCAGCAGCAGGGCGGAAAGCGCAAGCCGCCTGCCGCCGGCTACACGCCTCCCGCGCGCGGCCGGAGCTTCGGTCGCGGCGGCTACCACCCCAGCTTCGGCGGCGCGCCCGCTCCGGTGGCTCCGCGCCCGAGCTTCGGCGGCGGCGGCTTCCACGGCGGCGGTGGCGGCGGCCACGGCGGCGGCCACCACTGAGCGCCTGAGCGTCACGCCAGCAGCGCGCGGATCGGCGTCCCGTCGTCCGTGACCGAGATGGGGCGCCCCGCGGGAGAGACCTCGGTGTGCGCCGGGTCGAGCCCGAGCTGCACCGCCATCGTCGCGAGAAGGTCCGGCACCATCGTCGGGTCGCGAACGACCTTGGCGCCGTCGTCGTCGGTCGCGCCGTGCACGGTGCCCCCGCGGATGCCGGCGCCGGCGAGCACCGCGCTCCACGCGCCGGGCCAGTGGTCGCGCCCGTCGTTCGCGTTGATGCGCGGCGTGCGGCCGAACTCGCCCATGCACGCGACGAGCGTGCGCCCGAGGAGCTTGCGCGCCGCGAGGTCGTCGAGCAGCGCCGCGAACGCCGGGTCGAGCGTGCCCATGAGCTTCTGCGTTCGCTCGAAGTCGTTCTGGTGCGTGTCCCAGCCGTCGAGCACCACCTCGATGAACTTCACGCCGCGCTCCACGAGCCGCCGCGCGACGAGACAGCCGCGCCCGAAGTCGGTGTCCCCGTACGCCTTCTTCGTCGCCTCGGTCTCGCTCGCGAGATCGAACGCGTCGATCTTCGGCGAGTCCATCAGGCGCACCGCCTTCGCGTAGACCTGCCGCCGCCCGTCCACCTTCGCGTCCCCGGTCGCCTGCGCGAAGCGCGCCTCCATCGCGTCGAGCGCCGCGAGGCGCCGGCCGAACCGCGCGCGGTCGACGCCGTTGGGCAGCGTCGCATCCGGCGGGGGCGCGCCCGCCTTGGCGATCACGAAGGGCCCGTTCTGTACGCCGAGGAAGCCGGCGCCGAAGCTCGGGCCGGCGATGCTCACGAACGCGGGCAGCTCGGCGTGCGGATCGCCCAGGCGCGCGCTCGTCCACGCGCCGAGCGAGGGGTGCACGACCGTCGGGTTCGGCGCGTACCCGGTGTGCACGTAGTACTGCGCGCGGGCGTGGTTGCCCTCCTTGCTCGTCATGCCGCGCACGACGGCGATGCGGTCGCCGCGGTCCGCGAGCAGCGGGAGGTGCTCGCTGAGCATCATGCCCGGCGCGCGCGCGCGTATCGCCTTGAAGGGCCCGCCGGTCGGCCGCCCGGGCTTGGGGTCGAACGTGTCGATGTGGCTCGGGCCGCCGTTGAGCCAGAGCAGGATGCAGGCGTCCGCCTTCGTCGCGGACAGGTCCCCGGCGAGCGCGCGCGCCGGCGAGATCCAGCGCGAGACGAGGGCGCCGAAGAAGGCGCTCGTGCCGAGACGAAGGAGCGAGCGGCGGCCGAGTGTCGGGGTGCTCATGGTGGGCTCCATTCAGTGGTTGAGTACGAACTCGCTCGCGTTGAGCAGGGTCCAGAGCACGTCCTCGAACGCGCGGACGCGCGCCGTCTCGCGGGTCACCGGAGCGCGGCTCTCGAGGCGCGCGAGCGGATCCGGCTTGCCCTTGGGCCCCTTCGCCGGCTTGGGCGGCGGCTGCGCCGCGGGCGAGCCAGCCAGCGCCGCGCTCGCGTCGGCCACGTACTTCGTCCACGTCGCCGTCTCCTCCGCCGTGGGGAAGCGCGAGAGCGCGCGCACGTAGAGCGCCTCGATCTTCGACGCGTCGTCCCCCGGCGCTGCGATCACCTCGGCGAGCGCGCCGCCCGGGAGCACGCGCGCGCCGCTGCCGACGACGCCGCCGTCGAGCAGCGCGAGCGCCTGCGAGATGGTGCCCTCGTAGTCGGGCGCGTCGGCCTCCTCGTCGACGTCGAAGAGGAAGCC
>DASVWO010000527.1:0-18682 GCA_036393165.1 Polyangiaceae bacterium
TCGGGCACCAGGCGCTGCACGCGCGCGTCCTCGGCTTCGTGCACCCGCGCACGGGAGAGCCGATGCGCTTCGAGGCGCCGCCGCCCGGCGACTTCGCCGAGGCGCTCGCCGCGCTCGGTCCGGCTAGAGGTGCGCCATGAGCCGCTCGGCGAACGCGCCGGGATGCTCGCGGTGCAGGAAGTGCCCGCCCGGAAGCTCCTCGACGGTGTAGCTGCGCTCGAACATGCGCCCGGCGCCCTCGAAGTCCTCGCGGCGCAGGAGGCCGTCGCTCTTGCCGCCGAAGACCACCGTGTCCACGGTGATGCGCTTGCGGAGATACGCCGGCACCGAGAGCGGGAGTGCGCGGTAGTACCCCATCGCCGCCTCGAGGCTCGCCGGATCCGCGAAGCACTCGCGCACCGGCGCGAGCTCCGCGTCGTCCGGGGTCCACTCGGGCGACCATCTCTTGTAGATGGCGCGCAGCGCCGCGAACTCGTGGCTCGCGAAGCGCCGCCCCGCTCCCGGCAGCTTGTAGAAGAAGAAGTGCCGCACCCCCCAAGCGACACGCGGCGTGCGCCGCAGACTCGCCGGATGCGGGATGGCCAGCGTGAACAGCTTGCGCACCTTCTCCGGCGCGAGCGAGGCAGCCGCGTACGCCGCCGCGGCCCCCCAGTCGTGTCCGATGACGATGGCACTCTTCTCCCCGAGCGCCTCGATGAGCCCCAGCGCGTCGCGCGCAATCGTCTCGATGTCGGCGTCGCGGTCGGGGATCGCCGTCGGCCGGTACCCGCGCATGAACGGGGACACGGCGCGATAGCCCTTGGCCGCCAGACGCGGCCTCACGTCGTCCCACGAGTGCGGCGTGTCCGGAAATCCGTGGAGCAGGAGGACGAGAGGCCCCGTGCCCTCCTCGAAGTATGCGAAGCGAAGCCCGTTGGCCTCGGTGGTCCGCGCCGTGTCGCCCATGTTCGCCGCCCGACCCTAGGTCCTCTCCCCCGGATCGTCGAGATGCGCCCGTCGATCATGCCTGCGATTCGATCGCACCCGCGAACGATGGCGCCGGACCCACGATCTCTCGCATCGCACCCACGTACTCTCGCATCGCACCCACGTACTCTCGCATCGCACCGGCGTGCGATGCCTCACGTCCACGGTGTGATGGCCCACGACCGACGTACGACGCCATCGAGCATGGGTGTGATGCGAGAAGACCCGAGGATTCGCCGCCGAATCGCATGGAGCAGCCGAGAACTCACGAGGAGTGGGCGAGAAGACGTGGGGAGTGAGCCATCGATCGACGAGAGTGGCCGGGACCACCGATGCTCTTTCGGCCGTGACCGACGTCTTGTCGCATCACACCCATGATCGCTGCGAGAACACCGTGCCCGTCTCGCCCGCTCCCGCAGAGGCGTGGGCGACAACGGCCCGTTCAGGCGTTCGAACGGGACGATCGGCGCCGCACGACGAGCACCACGGCGACGACGACCACGAGTGCGAGCACCAGCGGGATGACGGCGCCAAGGACCCTTCCCACGGCGTATCCGCTCTCGTACGAGGACGAGCGCGCGGGGGCGGGGTGGGCCAGGGTCATCGTCGCAGCAATCTCGGCCGCGAGCGCGTCGGCCGCCGCCGCGTCGGCAGCGCCGCAGGTCAGCGTGAAGGAGTAGAGCCCTTCCTCCGCGCCGACGGCGTAGGACACGAGGTGCTGAACGATCCGCGAGTCGGCGGGCAAACCGTCGACGTCCACGGTGACCCGCGCGGCGGTGAGCCCGTGGATGTCCTGCAGGTCGATGCGCGGCGGCCTCGGGGCGGCGCCGGGCATCCTCTGGACCAGGCTGTCGGTCATCCCCTTGGCGTATGCGGTCGCCGATTCCTGGTTCTCGGCACGCGGGACGGAGAGCTTCACGACAGCCGACGAGAACGTCGCGGGGGATTTCGAGATCCAGACGGCTCCCACGGCGAGCGTCCGCTGCTCGTCCGTCGGCGGTGGAAGCGTCTGCTGCCCTGCGGACACGCCGCACGAGGCAGGATCGGGCCGCGCGTCGGACGTCAGGACGCAGATGCGAGGGCCGTCCGGGATCGTGACGGAGAAGTGGTCGGCATCGTGGACGGTGAGCGTCATCGGGGAGCCTCCATCGCACCGCCCATCGCGGGTGACGAGGGCGACGCGAGCAGGCCCGGGTGGCGGCGCTTGAGCAGAGAGAGCGACACGAAGCCGACGAGGACGGCGAACCAGAGGGTGGCGAAGCGCACGAGGATCATCGAGGCCGTCGCCGCCGTTGCGCCGACGTGGCCGAGCTCCTGGAGCTGGCCCTGGAGCGACGTCTCGGTCACGCCGAGGCCGCCGGGGACGGGCACGAGGGCGCCCGCGAGGGTGCTCGTGGCGTAGAAGAACGTGGCGAGACCGTAGTCGGTGTCCTGCCCGAAGCCGCGCAGGATGACCCAGAGCGCCGTGCACTCGAGCGCCCACGCGCCGATGGAGAGCAGCGTCGGCACGACGAGGTTCGAGAGGCTGACCAGGGTGGCGAGGCTGTCGTACGCCTCGTGCAGCTTGGGCCCGATGCGGCGCAGGGGGCCCGGGCCGCGCTCGACCACGCCGATGAGCGAGAGCGAGAGTCCCTTGTTCGAGACGACGACGAGAAGCACGACGACGGCGGCGGTGCCGAGTCCGGCCCAGAGCAGGCCGCCCGAGAAGCCGAGCGAGCCGAGGACGATGAGGACGACGACGCCGATGACGTCGGTGACGCGCTCGGCGACCACGATGGGCGCGGTGCGCGCGATGGGAACGCCGTGCGTCTCGTTGAGGACGACCGACTTGAACACTTCGCCCACCTTGCCGGGCGTCACCGTGAGGACGAAGCCGCTGAGGAACGTGAGGAGGCTATCGATGCGTCCCACGCCGCGGATCTGGAGGCGCGAGAGGTAGAACTCCCACTTGAGCCACCGCAGCATGTAGTTGCCGAACGCGAGGCCGCAGGCCGCGCCGAACGCCCACCAGTGGAATCGCGCGAGCTCGTCGCCCATCTTGCCGACGCCGCGCCACACGGCGAAGCCGCCGTAGACCACGACGGCCAGGAGCATCACGACGAGCACGCGCCGCACGACGGTGCCGCGCGAGGTTGTGCTGCCGTCGCCGCTCACGACCGGCTCCTACGTGTCCGGAGCGAGAGCGCGAGCCACGCCAGGCCCCCCAGCACCGCCGCCACGGCGACGACCCAGAACGCCCAGGCGGGAGCCTCCCAGCGCCCGCGGGCGATCCCCGGGTCGGGCCGCTGGATTGACGCGGACGGGGCCCGGGCCCCGTCCGACAAACCTGGGATGGGCGCTACCGGCTGCTGCTGCACGCGCCGGTCGTCTAGCAGACTTTGACAGGGGACGCCCCGCATGCGAACACCCATCTTCGCCTCCATGGAAGCGGCAGAGGTCAACGGGACCACCCCCAGCGACGTGCAGCTCCTCGAGAAGGCGCGCGATGCGAGCCGCCGTCTCCGGGAAGCGATCGCCGTGCGCGTCGTCGGGCAGGAGAACGTCATCGACCTGATGCTCGTGGCCCTGCTCGCCCGGGGGCACGCGCTGCTCGTCGGCGTCCCGGGGCTCGCCAAGACGCTGCTCGTCGCGTCCCTCGCCGAGGCGCTCGATCTCTCCTTCGGCCGCGTGCAGTTCACGCCGGACCTCCTGCCGGCGGACATCACGGGCACCGACGTGCTCCAGGAAGACGGCGGCGCGCGCCACGTGCGCTTCCTGCCCGGCCCCATCTTCCACAACCTCGTGCTCGCCGACGAGATCAACCGCACGCCCCCCAAGACGCAGGCGGCGCTGCTCCAGGCCATGCAGGAGCGCCGCGTCACCGTCGGCACGCAGACCCACTCGCTGCCTGACCCTTTCCAGGTCTTCGCCACGCGCAACCCCATCGAGCAGGAGGGGACGTACCCGTTGCCCGAGGCGCAGCTCGATCGCTTCCTGCTCGAGGTGCACGTCGAGTACCCGAGCGCGCAGGAGGAGCGCGAGATCGCGCGCCGCACCACCGGTGTTCAGGCCGACCACGTGCCCCGCGTTCTGGGAGCCGAAGAGGTGCGCTCGCTCCAGGCGCTGGTGCCGCGGATGCCCGTGACCGACGCCGCCGTGGAGCTCGCGGTGGCCCTGGGGCGCGCGACGCGTCCGCACGACCCCAAGGCGCCTCGGGAGGCGCGGGAGCTCGTGCGCTTCGGGTCGGGTCCTCGCGGACCGCAGGCGCTCGTGCTCGCCTCCAAGGCGCGCGCCGCGCTTCGCGGCGAGGCTGCGGCCGACGTGGACGACGTCAAGGCGCTCGTGCTCCCCGTCCTGAGGCACCGCCTGGTCCTGAGCTACCGGGCCGAGGCCGAAGGGGTGAAGGACGTGGACGTGCTCGAGCGGGTCGTCGCATCGGTCGGCTGACCGCTGTACAATGTCAGAATGCCGGAGCGTCGCCCGCGCGAGGCAGACGAGAACGAGGCGCCGCCGCCGAGCGCGACCCGCAACGGCGCCGCCAAGGCCAACGGCAACGGCGCGGGCGCCCCGGGGCAGCAGGACGCGACGCCGTCGGTGCCGCCGCTGCCGGCCGCCGGCCCCTGGCGCAGCCACAAGGAGATCATCGCGTCGCTCGCGTCGCGCATCGTCGAGGCGCAGCGGCCCATTCGCGTGCTCCAGGCGCTGCGCTGGGACGACTCGGTCGAGCGCGAGTTCCTTGCCGCCAAAGCCCGGGAGCTGCCCAAGGTCGACCCGAGCACCTACGAGCGCCTCGATCTCGGGTTCGACCCGCGCGCCAAGTGCGCCGAGTTCGAGCAGATCGCGCACGACATCGACCGCGACCTGGGCGAGAGCGACGCCATCGGTCAGATCATGACGACGACGGCGCTCGAGTACCGAGACGTCGTGCACATGCTCACGGCGCGGGGCACGCCAGCCTTCTACGCGTGGTCGCGACGCCTCTACGGCTCGCCGAAGGACAAGTTCCCCGACGGCCGCTCCACCGTGCGCGACCTCGGGCAGCTGCTCTACGGGATCCTCACCAACGTCGACGAGTGGTCGTACCCCATGCGCTCGACGTCACCCGAGTACGTCCGCAGCCTCGACGCGAAGGAGGCCGCGTCGCGCCTCGGCGAGCGTCTCGCGTCGTACTTCGGCGAGTCGGTCATCCGCGTGGAGGTGGACGACGAGATCCTCGCCGACGCCTCCGCCGGCAGCGACTACGTCAAGGTGCGGAGCGGCGCGAAGTTCAGCCCGCGCGACATCGACATCCTCGAGGTGCACGAGGGCTGGGTGCACGTCGCCACGTCGCTCAACGGGCAGGCGCAGCCGGTCAGCAAGTGGCTCGCCAAGGGCCCGCCTCGCACGACCGCCGTGCAGGAGGGGCTCGCGGCGCTGCTCGAGATGTTCACCTTCCGCACCTACCCGCGGCGCGCCCGCCGTCTCAACGACCGCGTGCTCGCCGTCGACAAGGCCGAGGACGGCGCGAGCTTCATCGACGTCTTCGAGTGGTTCCGCACCGAGGGCTACGAGGAGGAGGAGTGCTTCCACAACACACGCCGCGTCTTCCGCGGCGGCGTGCTCGAGGGAGGCGCGCCCTTCACGAAGGACGCCTGCTACTGCAAGGGCATCGTCCTCAACTACGCGTTCATCCGGAGCGCCATCCAGCACGACCGCGTGGACCTCGTGCCGCTGCTCTTCGTGGGCAAGGTGGCGCACGAGGACGTGCCGGTGCTCGCCCGGCGCGTGTCCGACGGCGTCGTGAGGCCGCCGAAGTACCTGCCGCCGATGTTCCGCGACCTGAACGGGCTGGCCATCTGGATGGCCTACTCCGCGTTCTTCTCGCAGCTCGGCGGCGAGGCCATCGCCGAGCACTACGCGCGTCTCTTCGCGCGGTCCTGAGGCAGCACCGGGAGGCTCTCGGCGGGCGTCGGCACGCTCGCCTTGCGCGCTTCCTCCGGCACGAGCTGGCGCAGCTGCCACGACTGCGTGTGCAGCTTCTCCTCCACGCTCGTGAGCGTGTTGCGGAAGCGCCCGAGGATGACCGAACCGGTGATGATGAGCGCGACGCTGGCGATGAGCAGGAACGCGTTGGTCTGCATCGGCGGCAGCCAGAGCATGTTCGGCAGGATGGTCATCGTGCCGTCGCGGAACACGTACGACGGGCGCAGCACGCCCGCCCACTGGAGCAACGCCGGCGCGGCGACCGCCACGCAGTGCATCGCCACGAGGGGCACGCGCCCTTTGCGATTCGGAGGCATCTGCAGCAGCATCGAGCCGATGGCGGCGAGCGCGGGCACCACGACGTACGGGCCGAACGCGAAGCTCATGAGCGCCGTGGCGGTGACGGCGGGAACCATGATCTTCAACTCGGGTCGCGCGTCGCGCGACGGGTTGCGCGAAGACCAGAGGGCCGTGAGCGCCGCGGCCAGCCACGCAGCGCTGCAAGCGACCCACGCGCCCCAGTCGCGGATGCCGATCCAGAGCATCAGCGGCAAGTAGAGAAACCAGGACATGTAGGCGACGGCTGCGATGCGCGCGCCGTGGCGCATGGTCGCGCGCGCGTCGTGGAGCATCGCCGTGCGCGCCTCGGGGGGCATCTCGGCGGGCGGCTCGGTCATGAGGCGCATGAGCGTTCGTACGGCGTCCTCGTTCGTCGGGTCGAGCGCGATGGCGCGGCCCACCTCGCGAAGCGCGAGGCTGCGGGCGCGCGTCGCCTCGGGCCCCGTGCCTCCGAGGGCGCGCTTGGCGTGGCCCTCGGCGGTCGTCGCGTGCGTGCGCGACATGGTGCGGCGGCGCTCGAGGTCGCGGTCGCCCTCGAGGTAGCGCTCCACCGCTTCGACCATCGCGCGCACCGTGGGGGTGCGCCGCACGGGGTCGAGCGCCGTCGCGGCGACGCACACGTCGTCGAGCTCCGGCGGCAGGTCGCGCTCGGGGGCACGGGCGCTCGGTCGTGCGTCCGGGCCCTTCAGCGTCGAGGCGTTCGCGTGGTCGGCGGACGCCTGGGGATGCAGGGGTTCGAGGGCCAGCAGCTCGAAGAGGATCGCTCCGAGCGCGTACACGTCGGCCCGCGAGTCGACGTTCTCGCCGCGCAGCTGCTCGGGGGCCATGTATCCGGGCGTCCCCATCGTCGCTCCGTGGCGCGTGCGGGCTCCGGGGTCGCTTCCGCCGCTGACCACGGGCGGTTCGCTCGGCAGCCGCGGCTCCGGCGCCCCCACCACCTTGGCGAGCCCCCAGTCGAGCACGTACACCTCACCGAAGTCGCCCAGCATCACGTTGCCCGGCTTGAGGTCGCGGTGCACCACGCCGCGCGCGTGCGCGAAGTCCACGGCGTTGCACACGCTCGCGAACGCCGAGAGCAGCTTGTGCCGCGTGTACGTCTTCTTCGCCTCCGCGTCGCCCGCCCGCAGCGCGTCGACGATCTGCTCGAACGTCGCGCCGCGCACGCGCTTCATCGTGAAGTACAGCGTCCCCTCGGGGTCGCGCGCCAGGTCGTACACGGGCACGATCGCCGGGTGCTCCAGCTGTCCCTGCACGCACGCCTCGCGCAGGAAGCGGGCCTTGAGATCCCCGCGCGAGCCCTCGCCGGGCCGAACGAGCTTCATCGCCACCTCGCGCCCGATGCGCCGGTCGAGCGTCGTGCGCACGATGCCCATCCCACCCTCGCCGAGCACGTCGCCCACGCCGTACCGCGACTCGAACGTCGCGTCGGCGAGCATGTCGGGGGGAAGCTCCCCGACGTCCGTGGGCGCGATCGTCGTGATGGCCGACCGCGCACTCGGCTGCGTCACTGCATGATCCGGCATGGGCCGAATCGTAGCCGGACCTCTATCTTCCCCGGAACTGCGCCTTGCGCTTCTGCGTGAAGGCGAGCATCCCTTCCTTGGCGTCGTGCGACTTGAAGAGCTGCTGCTGCAGCTCGCGCTCGAGCGCCAGGCCCTGCTCCAGCGACATCTCGCTCCCGCTCTGCACGGCGCGCTTGATGTGCCCCACGGCCATCGACGCGCGGTTGGGCGGGCAGAACTCGTGCGCATAGTCGATGACGCGCCGCACGAAGGCGTCGTGGCTGTCCTCAGCCCAGATCTTGTGCACCAGCCCCGCCGGCCGGGCCTCTTCCATCGCGAGGTTCATCCCCTCGACCATCAGCTCGATCGCCCGCGCCTTGCCCACCAGGCGCGCCAGCCGCTGGGTCCCGCCCGTGCCGGGCAGCACCCCCAGGCCCACCTCGGGCAGCCCGATCTGGAACGCCCCGCCTCGCGCGATGCGCAGGTCGCACGCCAGAGCGATCTCGAAGCCCCCGCCCACGGCGTGCCCGTTGAGCGCCGCGATGGTCAGCTTGGGGGTGTTCTCGAGCCGCAGCAGCGTCTCGTTCGCATGAAGGCAGAAGTAGTACTTGAAGGTCTCATCCGCCTCCTTGAGCATGTTGATGTTCGCGCCGGCGCAGAAGTATTTGTCCCCGTGGCCGGTGAGGACGATGACGTGGACGTCATCGTCGAAGCGCGCCTCGAGGATGTTCGCGTCGAGCTCCTTGAACATCTCGTAGGAGTAGGCGTTGACGGGCGGGTCGGTCAGCGTGAGGAGCGCGACCCCCTTGTCCGTGGCGTAGTTCACCAACGTACCCATCTCGGCGTCCCTTCTTGGCTGGCACCCTGGCGGGCCGGTCTTAGACTTATTCCAGATGCGGTGCAATTCCGCCGGTGTCGCGAGGCTGCTGCGCCTGGGCCTCGCGGTGGCGTCCTGGGCGGTGGCCTTCTCGATCGTGCAAGGGCTGCTGCAACCGGACATCGGTCGGGCACTGCACCCCACCGAGGAGCGCATCGAGCTCCAGCTTCAACGCCTGCCTCTCGAGCCGCCCACCCCCCAGCCAGAGCGGTCCCACGAAGAGGAGCCGATCGACTCGTGGGAGCTCGTGGGCGTCTGAGTTTCGAGCACGGAGTGTGCTAAACGGCTGAGAACCCATGGACTCCACGGCCGCCCTCCGCGCCGAGCTCAAGAAGCTCATCGTGGCGGAGCTCAATCTGAAGGGCCGCGAGCCGGAGGCCATCGAGGACGACGCGCCGCTGTTCGGCACCGGGCTGGGCCTCGACTCGCTCGATGCCCTGCAGCTCGCCATGGTCATCGAGGAGAAGCTGGGCGTGCGCATCCCGGAGGGGGAGGAGGCGAGGGCCATCTTCCGGAGCGTCCGCGCGATCGCCGAGTACGTCGCCAAGGTCCGGGGGCGGTGAGCAGCACGCCCTTGTGGGTCACGGGGGTGGGCCTGGTGACGCCACTGGGCGTCGGGGTCGAGGCCACGTGGACGAGGCTGGTGCGCGGCGATCGGGCCATTCGCCCCATCCAGCGGTTCGACGTGAGCGGGCAGCGCACGAGCGTCGCCGGAGAAGTCGACGGAGTCGTCGTCGAAGGGGACGCGTGGTCGCGCACGAGCGCGATGGCCGCGACGGCAGCCGAGGAGGCGATGCGGAATGCGCGGGTCGACGTGCGGTCGGCGCGCGTGGGGCTCGTCGTCGGAGGCACGACGGGGGGCATGCTCGAGACCGAGCAGCTGCTCGCACGCCTGCACGCCGAGCCGGAGCACCGCGAGGTGCTGGCGGCGATGCTCTCGCACCCGCTGACGGCGACGGGGGACCGGCTCGACGAGCGCCTCGGACCGTTCGCGCGGGTGCGGTCGCTCTCGAGCGCGTGCTCGGGCGGCGCCAACGCGATCATCGCGGCGGCGTCGTGGCTGCTCTCGGACGAGGTGGACCTCGTCGTCGCCGGGGGGAGCGACGGACTCTGTCGCCTCACGCTGAGCGGGTTCAACGCGCTCGGGGCGCTCGATCCGGAGCCGTGCCGCCCCTTCGACGCGCGCAGGAAGGGAACGAGCCTGGGCGAGGGAGCCGGCTTCCTCGTGCTCGAGCGCGCCGATCGCGCGCGGGCGCGCGGGGCGAGGCCCATCGCGGCGCTCGCCGGATGGGCCGCAGGCTCGGAGGCGCACCACATCACGAATCCTGCGCCGGACGGGGCCGTCGTGGCTGCGCTCGTCGAGCGAGCGATGGCGCGCGCGGGGATCGCGCCGGCGCAGGTGGACTACGTGAATGCCCACGGAACGGGCACGCCGCTCAACGAATCGATGGAAGCGGTGGCCCTCGCGCGGGCGCTGGGCAGCGAGATCGACCGCATCCCCGTGTCGAGCAGCAAGGCGCAGATCGGCCACACGCTGGGGGCCGCGGGCGCCATCGAGGCGGCGATCACGGCGCTCGTCGTGGCGAGGAAGACGCTCGTGCCGACCGCGGGGCTCGACCAGCCGGATCCCGCGGCGCGCGTCGTCCATGTGCCGCACGTCGGGCGAACGGTGGACCGCGTGCGAACGGCTCTCTCGTGCGCGTTCGGCTTCGGCGGCATGGACGCGGCGCTCGTCTTCGCAGACCCCGAGCTCGCGACGACGCCCGCGCCGGCTCACACCGCGAACGCGCGACAGGAGCCGGTCATCACGGGCGCGGCGATCCTCGGCTGCTGCGGGCTGGTGCGCGGCGAGGCGTGCGGCAACGTCATCGAGCGCCGCTGGGACCTCGCGCGCGAGGTGGACGCCGAGGGCTCGCTCGATCCGATGAAGGCGCGCCGCCTCGATCGGGGGACGAGGATCGGCACCATCGCCGTGCAAGCCGCGATCGAGGACGCGCGCCTCGCCGAGGCGAGCGACGCGGGGCTGCTGCTCGGGAGCGCGTTCGGCAACGTCGACGGGTCGGCCGCCTTCATGCACCGCATCTTCGAGAAGGGCCCGCGTTCGGCGAGCCCGGCGGAGTTCCCGAACCTCGTCCCCAGCTCGCCGGTCGGCCACGCATCCATCTACCTGGGGCTGCGCGGCCCGGCGTTCGCGACGGCGGACCTCGCGGCGAGCGGCGACAGCGCCGTCGTGCAGGCGGTGCAGCTCCTGCGCGCAGGAGAGGCCGCACGCTTCATCGCCGGAAGCGTCGAGCCCCGGAGCGACATCGTGGAGCGCGTGCTCTCGGCGCTCTTCGCGCACGCCCCGTCGCAGGCGGGGGCGAAGCATACCGACGTGGCGGCGGCCGTGGTGCTCGAGACGGCCGAGGCCGCGCGCGATCGTGGCGCGCGCGTGCTCGCGCGCGTGAGGCAGACGCTGGAGTGGCGCGCCGACGGTCGCGCGGTGCTGGCGAGCCTCGTCGCGCCGTCCGAGGCAGGAGCGGAGGTGGTGCTCGCGCGCGTCAACGGCGGGTCGGACGCGCTGCTCGCGGCGACGCCGTGGGCCGCGTGCAGGCGCATCACGTGCGCCGAGTCGATCGGAGAGAGCGACGGGCTGGGCGCCGTGGCGATCGCGGTGGCGGCGGCACGCGTGGCGGCCGGCAAGACGAGGGACGCGCTCGTCCTGGGGCTCGCGAAGGGTCGCGGCTTCGCCCTGGTCGTCTCCGGATGATGCGGCCCTTGGGCGTCGCCGCGGTCGCGCTCGTCGTCGGTGGGTGCACGCGCGGTACGGCTCCCGATGCGCCGAGCACCTGGCACTCGCCGGACGCGCGCACCTGGGACGTGCTGCGGAGCGAGCTTCGGACGCGGCGCGCCGAGCGGCCGACGCGCCCCTGGTCCGCCGAGGTGCGCGTGGCGCTTCACGAGCCGCGCACGGGCCGCGACGTCACCGGGCGCGGGGCGATCGCGGTTGCCCCGGGGCGTGCGATGCGCATGATCCTCGTCGGGGCGGCCGGAGCGACGATGCTGGATGCATGGGTGGACCGGGATCGCTGGCGCGTCGCCGTGCCGGCCGCCGGCATGGTGCGACGGGGAGGCGTCGACGATCCGCGCGACCTGCCCGTGGGGTTCCTGCGCTGGTGGCTCCTCTCGCCGCTCGGAGGCGCCCTCGTCGCCGCCGAGCAGACGCAGGAGGGCCCACGCTGGCTGCTGCGCGACGGCGGGGCGGTCGTCGATCTGCGCGCCGTTCCCTGCGACGACGGGGCGAGCGGCCTCGCGGCCTCGCGGAGCGTCGAGGGTCACACCGAGCGCGTGGCCGAGTGCGCGACGGCGCCCGAGCCTCGTCCGGGCGATCGCGTCGAGTACGAGGACGCTGCGACGGGGCTGCGCGTATCGATCGTCGTCGAGTCGGCGGTGCGGGTCCCGTCCGACGAGGCGTTCCGCGACCCGGACCTACCGGAGCAAGGCTCGTGAGCGACGTCGCCATCGTCGCGTTCGGGGCCGTCTCTGCCCTCGGGGAAGGGGCCGAAGCCGTCACCGCCGGTGAGCCGGGGTCGCCGGCGCGCCTCGGCATCGCACGCGACGCGGAGCTCGCGAACGCGGGGCTCGACCGCCCCTTCGCCGCCCGCGTCTCGCTGCCCGAGGGAACGGCGGATCGCGCGACGGCGCTGTTCGAGCGCGCCCTCGGCGCGTGCGCCGCGAGCCTCGACGATGCGTGGCCCGCGTGGCGCCAGGCTCGGGTGGGCCTCGTCATGGGGACCTCGAGCGGCGGCATGCGCGCGGCAGAAGCAGCCTTCGCGAGCCTCGCGCGCGGCGGCTCGGTCGCGGACGCGGAGGCGGCGACGTACTTCGGACCGTTCGCGCGCGGGGCTCGTGTCCTCGGCAGGCGCATGGATCCGGCCATGCAGGTGCTCGGCGCGTGCGCCTCGTCGACGTTCGCGATCGGCCTCGGCGCGCGCTGGCTCGAGCGAGACGCGTGCGATCTCGTGCTCGCCGGAGGGTTCGACGACGTCACCGTGTTCGTCGCATCGGGGTTCGAGGTGCTGCGGGCTACGACGGCCTCGCCGCCGTCGCGTCCGTTCCGCGCGGGTCGAGACGGCATGTCCCTCGGCGAGGGCGCCGCGGTGCTCGCGCTCGCCCCGTCGCGCGTCGTCGCCCGCGAGCGCATGCAGGTGCGCGCCTACGTGGCGGGCTTCGGCGCTGCCTGCGACGCGGTGCACCTGACGGCTCCCGACCGCGAGGGACGCGCGCTCGCCCGCGCCGTGGGGTCGGCGCTGCGAGAAGCGGGCAACCCGCGCGTCGACCTCGTGAGCCCCCACGCGACGGCGACGCCGTTCAACGATCCCGCGGAGGCGCACGCCATCGCCGGCGTGCTTCGCGAGCACGCTCCGGTCGTGCATCCCTTCAAGGCGCAGGTGGGGCACACGCTCGGCGCCGCAGGCGCGCTGGAGCTGCTCACGTGCGTCGACGCGATCGAGCGCGGCGTCCTCCCGGCGGCCGCGGGCGAGGGCGCGCTGGACGTGGAGCCGCCGGTTCGCCTGCTCGATCGCGCCGTCGCGGGGTCGCCGCGCGTCGGGCTCAAGCTGTCGAGCGCCTTCGGTGGCGCCAACGCCGCGGTCGTGGTCTCCGCGTCGCCCGGACGATCGAACGCGGCGCGACCGGTCCACGTGAGCGCCGCCGTCCACGTTCCGAGCGAGCCGGAGCTCGAGCACCTCGCGTCGCTCACGGGCATCGCGCCCGACCGCCTCGCGCGCGCCGACGGCCTGGTGCGCCTGGCGCTCGCCGCCATCGCGCGCCTCGAGGCGACGGGGGTCGCGCTCGACGGCGCCGGCGTCGTCGTCGGCTCTGCGCTGGCGACGCTGGAGACGAACGCGCTCTTCGCGGCCCGCATCCGCGAGCGCGGCGCGCGTGCGGCCGAGCCGCGACGCTTCCCGTACACGTCGCCCAACGCGGTCGCCGGCGAATGCTCCATCGCCTTCGGGCTGACCGGTCCGGGCTTCTCCGTCAGTGGGGGGATGCACGCGGGCGTCGAGGCCCTCGCCGCCGCGTCCGTTCTCGTGGGCGCAGGCGACGCCGAGCGCGTCGTCGTCGTCGCCGTGGACGAGGTGGGTCCCACGGCGCGCGCCTTCGCGGGCGACACGCTCGCGCAGGGAGCCGTCGCGCTGCTCGTCACGGCGTCGGCCGAGGGCGCGGTCGCCCGCGTCGGCGCGCTGGAGCTCGCGCGCGGTGTGCCCATCCCCGGCGGCGCGCCAGCCGGGCACCAGGCGCTGCTCCCGCTCGCGTCGAGGCCCGTTCCCCGCGAGCTCGTCAGCGCCTCGCCGCCCGATGCGTTCGCTCGCGTGGCCCTGGAACCGGTTTGACACTTCGGCACCCGCGCCGGCGCACGTCCCGCCCGCGTTGCCATCCTGACAACCGGCCGAAGCGGCCACGCCCCTGGAATCCCGGGGAAAATCGCGGGAAGACGCGCGGCGCGCAAGTTGCTGTATCGGCGTACGTGCTTCGCGCTTTCCTCGTGGTCCTCGCCCTGACGGGGCTCGCAGCCTGCTCCAAGACGTACATCCCGAACTCCGACGTGGAGGACACGAAGGAGAACTGGGACGTCATCAAGTTCTGCGAGAAGTACCGCCACGCGATGGAGGACAAGGACGTCGTCCAGCTGCTCAAGATGATGAGCCCCGGCTACTTCGAGGACTCGGGCAACGCCAAGACCGAGGACGACGCCGACTACGAGAAGATCCGCGAGTTCCTGACGACCGACTTCCTGCACACGGCGGGCGTCCGCTACGAGATCCGTTACCGCAAGGTGACGTTCACCGAGACGAACCACATCTGGGTCGATTACACGTTCGCGGCGGCCTGGAAGATCCCGGGCGTCGAGAAGGACGAGTGGCACCACACGGTGGCCGACAACCGGCTCGACCTCGTGCGCGACGGCGAGAGCTACAAGATCCTCGCGGGAATGTAGAGCCGGCGCTCGTGCTACGACCCCGGGCGTGACCTTCACGTTCGCCCACGTCTCGGACCTGCACGTCTCGACGTTCGGCGACACGCTGCACGATCGCGGAAAGCTCATCAAGCGCAGCGCCCACGTGGCCGACACGGCCGAGGCGCGCTTCGAGCCGTGCTGGGAAGAGGCGGGATGGCGCGTCCTTCGCGAGCGCAGCAAGAAGAAGAACGAGGTCGTCCTCGTCGATCCGGACGGGTACGGGCACGGCGTACCCAGCGCCAAGGAGAGCGGCGGGCTCCTCGATCCCGTCGAGCGTGCCGCCGCCAAGGCATGCCGCCTCGAGGCGCGGCGCGCGCAGACGCTGGCCGACGGCACGCCGGGGGAGGGGGCCCTCGCGCAGATGCTCGAGGTCACGCCGCACAACACGAACCTCCGCGCCTTGCGCGCGGCGCGCGCCGTCGCCGAGCAGAAGGTGGACGCGGTCGTCGTCACCGGGGACTGCACCGACGACGGGGAAGGGTGGGAGCTCGTCGAATCGGCCTTCGCGCGCTGGCGCGACCGCGGGCGGCTCTTCCCGATCCCGGGCAACCATGACCTCTACCTGTTCCCCATCGCCAGCAGCGCGCGTCCGCGGCCGACGCACGAGAGCAAGCGCGAGAAGTGGCGCGCGGTGGCGGCGCGCGCGGGGCTGGCCATCGAGCCGTGCGGCGCGTGGAAGCGGCTCGTCGAGGAGGCCGACGCGATGTTCGTCGGGCTCGACTCGTGCTCGCGCAAGCAGCGCGCCTTCTTCCGCCAGAACGGAGCCATCGGGCCCGACCAGCTCGCGTGGCTGCGCGAGCTCGCCAAGACGCCCGAGTGGAAGGGCGTGCGCCATCGTCTGGTGCTCTGCCATCACCACGTCGTGCCGCTGCCCGTGGGCGTCGGGAAGCGCGCGCCGACCGAGATCGGGATGCGGCTCGACGACGGGCGCGCCTTCGCCGAGACGCTGGCCGAGATCGGCGCGACGCTCGTGATGCACGGGCACCGGCACGTGAGCGAGCGGCGGCATCCGGCGGGGTACGACTTCGAGCTGCTCGCGGCGCCGTCCCTGACGCTCGGGTGCAAGAGCGGCGATGCGCCGTCGTTCTGGCGCGTCGAGCTCGATCACCGCACGCACGCCGACCGCGTGCGCGTGCCGGTGGAAGCGGTGGAGCAGGAGAACGACCCGGGGACCGATCCGCCGCCGGCCGACGAGACCTAGTCGCCGCCCTCGGCGCTCGTGTTGCCGTCGCTCGCGTCGGTGGCCGCGTCGCCGCCCTCCGGGCTTGCCTCGGCGGGGGTCGACGCCTCGGGGATGTTCGAAGGCGCGAGCCAGGCGCACGCGCTCGTCAGCCACGGCTGCTCGACGACGGAGCAGCTCGCGGTCCCGCCGTCGAGACCCTGGATGGCCTGCAGGCACGCGTTCAGCTTCGGCGCGCCGGGGTCGGGCACCTCGAGCCCGTGGAGGCACGCGACGTCGTAGAAGCGGATGCACGCATCCACGTCGGTTCCAGTCGTGTGGTTCACGTTCCCGAGCGGGATCTCGGGGCACTTCGCCGCCGCGCGGCAACGCGCCTCCTCGATCTGCTTGCACTCGCTGACGCCGTACGCGTCCGTGCCGCAGCCGCCCGCGACCAGCGGCGCGACCGCCGCAAGGGCCACCGGCACGACGAGCCACGGACGCATGGGACAGATGCCTACTACGCCGGCGCGGGCCGCACCAAGAAACGGGCGTCAGCCCCCGTCGGGCCGCATCGAGGCGATCCACGCGGCGAGCAGGTTCACCCCCGCGTCGGGCACGACGTGCGAGTCGATGGGCGGCATCTGGTTGGGCTGCGACGGATCGGTGTCGCGGACCGACGGGCGGTACCAGACGGCGCTGGCCGTGGGGTCGCCCGGAGTGATGCGGAGCATCGGCCAGGGGGGCACGAAGCCGTCGTTGAGCAGCTGTAGAGGCTGGCCCACGGCGGTGTTCCACGTGTCGGTCGCCTGCACGCTCCCGAGCTGACCGACCTCCAGCCGCATCCAGAGCGTCGTCACGCAGGCCCAGCTCGTGTCGTTGTGACACGTCGTGCCGCAGTTGGCGTGCAGCCAGCCGAGCGCAGCGCTCTCGGTGGGCGTTCCCGGCACGACGATGGGCGCCGCCGGCGGCCGCGTGACGAGCCGCTGGCTCACGAGCTGCGTCATCGTGAGCCCCGACGCGGCCGGCGCCGAAAGGCTCACCGCCTCGAAGCCGAGCACGAAGTCGAGACGTCCCGCGTGGCAGTCCTGGCACTGCCACTGTGCCGGGATCTCGTAGGACGTGCCGTTCCACCCGGTCTGCCCCGTCGTGAGCTCGGTCGCACGCGCGGCGTCGCTGGACCACGCGTACGTCGTGTAGAGCCAGGCGCCAGGCGCGCGCTTCCAGAGAAAGCGCGTCTCGACGAGCCGGCCGCCGAGGGAGAACTGCTTCCACAGCTTGGTGCCGACCGGGAAGGTCCACTGGTCCATGTCCGACGTGTCGATCTGCGTCCCCGGCGGGAGCTGGATCCAGCGCTCCTTCTCGGCCCCGTCGCTCCAGAGCACGTAGCCCGGCGTGTAGGCGCGCACGTCGGGCGCGACGGTGCGGGACGTCCAGTCGGAGTAGAGCCCGGTGCATGCGAGGTTGGTGGGCTCGCCCGCGTCACCCACTTCGCCCGCGCCGCAATCGGGAGGCGGCCCGGCTTCGACCGGATGCGGATGCGCATCGAGCGCGCTCGTCGCGTCGTCGCTCCCGTCGACCATCCACGCGTCTGCTTGTGGTGCGTCGGCCGTAGCGTCGCGCGAGCCTTCATCACCGCCCTCGGCGACCGCATCCGCAGGTTCTTCGTCCCCACCGCCTCCGTCGCCCGCAGCGA
The DNA here is from genome assembly GCA_036393165.1 of Polyangiaceae bacterium. Classification (GTDB taxonomy): domain Bacteria; phylum Myxococcota_A; class Polyangia; order Polyangiales; family Polyangiaceae; genus Palsa-1150. The sequence continues at coordinate 17,482 of DASVWO010000527.1, forward strand.
ATGGCGCCGCAGAGCAACCGGCCACCGCGCCGGCCGCAGCCATCGCTCCGAGCTGCCCGAGCCGCCACCATCGCATGAGCCGGCGGGCGCTCCTTCACGAAGCACGCCGCGACGATGGGGTGCTGCTTCGTCCGGTGTTAGCCTCGCGGTCGTGCCCGACGACGCTCTCGCCGCAGCGAAAGCAAAGGCGCGCGCCACGTACGACGCCGCCGCCGATCACTTCGACGACGCGCCCCTCGCGTTCTGGGAGAAGTACGGCCGGCGCACCGTCGAGGCGCTGGCCGTGCGACCCGGCCACGCCGTTCTCGACGTCTGCTGCGGCACCGGCGCGTCCGCCCTTCCAGCCGCGCAGGCGGCAGGGCCGAGCGGCAGCGTCATCGGCGTGGATCTGGCCGAACGGCTGCTCGAGCGCGCCCGGGTCAAGGCCGCCGCGCTCGGCGTGCGCAACGTGGACTTCCGCGTGGGCGACATGACCGACCTCGGCTTCCCCGACGGGACGTTCGACGCCGTCGTCATCGTGTTCGGCATCTTCTTCGTCCCCGACATGGAGAAGCAGGTGCGGGAGCTCCTGAGGATGACCAAGCCGGGCGGCCGCGTTGCGGTCACCACGTGGGGCCCGAGGGCCTGGGAACCGATGCACGCGGTGTGGAGAGCGAGCCTCGCCGAGGCGTGCCCGGAGCTCGCGAACACGTTCAACCCGTGGGACCGCATCACGACCCCCGATGCCGTGCGAAAGCTCCTGGCCGACGGGGGAGGGACTGACATCGAGGTCGTCGACGAGGACGGGCGCCAGCCCATCGCGGCGCCCGAGGATTGGTGGACCATCGCACTCGGCTCGGGCTTGCGCTGGGCCATCGATCGCATGACGGAAGAAGCGCGCCGTCGGGTATTCGAGCGCAACGTCCGCTTCGCCCGCGAGAACGCAGTCGACGCGATCGAGACCAACGTCATCTACGGCATCGCGCGACGTCCCGGGTGAGGTGCCTCCTCGCTGCTCTTCTCGCGTGGCGGAGCGGGATGCGACGACCGAACCGCCGCTATGGCGGCGATTTCAGTACCGCAGGACTGAAAGCACGCGAGTGGGACGCAAAGCTGCATCGAGCGCTCGTGCGGTGCTGAAATCGGCGGCGTAGCCGCCGGTTCGGTCCGGCTCTTCCTCAAGGGATCGACGCTCTTCCTCAAGGGATCGACGCTCTTCCTC
>DASVWO010000528.1:0-7107 GCA_036393165.1 Polyangiaceae bacterium
CGTGTAGGTCGGAGACGAGGCAAAGCCGCCGACCGGCGTCGGGACCTCCGAGGAGGGATCGACCAGGTCGAGGTTGCCGCTCCGACCCGCCGGGACGAGGATCTGGCTCAGCGTCCCCGAGAAGCGCACGTCGTCGAAGCCGATGCCCGGCGAGCCTCCAGGCAGCATGACCGGGACCGAGCCTGCATCCACGGGCGGGAGCGATCCGCCGCTGGTCCCGACCGATCCGGGATCGCACGGGTCATCCGCCTGCTTGTTGCTGATGGGCTCCGCGTACGGGCCGCTGCTGCTGCTGCAGGCGGCGAGCACGACGGGGACGAGAGCGGAGAAAGCTAGTCGCATGACGCGATCCTAGCTCAGTCGGAACGCCGCGGCGGAGGACGTGTCGTCCGGATCCCGTCGCGCCGTGGCGGCGGGCGGGTCGTCCTGTAGCGCGCCGGAGGGCGGGACGCGTGGCGTGGCGCGGGCGCGTCGGGAGGCGGAGGCGGACACGAGCGTTGCACCTGCGTCCGCAGCTCGAGGACGCACTCGAGCATCGCCGCGATCTGGGCGTCGTGGGGCGGCTGGTGCACCCAGGCTCGAACGACGCGGGCGAGGGTCATGTGGCGCACGCGCAGCTCACGCACCGCAGGGCTGGGCGTCGCCGCACGCAGCCAGGTATCGAGCTCTTCGATGTGCTGCTCGATGACGCTGCGCTGCGTGACGTCGGCCACCGTTCTGCCATGTTACGCTCCTAGACAGGTCGCCATGCAAGACCGCATCGAGAGCTTCGAAGAGTTCTGGCCGCACTACGTGCACGCGCACCGCAACCCGATCAACCGGGGCCTCCACTACGTGGGGACGACGGCCGCGATCGGTTCGGTCGCGACCGCCGCCTTCACGCTCAACCCTGCCTGGCTGCTGGTCGCGCCGGTCGCCGGGTACGGCCCTGCCTGGATCGGGCACTTCTTCTTCGAGAAGAACAAGCCCGCCACCTTCCAGCATCCGCTGTGGTCGCTCCGGGGGGACTTCAAGATGTACTTCCTCGCCCTGCGCGGAAAGATGGCCGACGAGGTCGAGCGCATCTGCGGCGGCGACATGCCGGCCGATCACACGCACGCCGACCACCTGGCGCGGGCGAACGGCTCGACGGCCACTGCAGCTGCCGCCAACGCGTGATCGCGTGAGCTCGGGGCGCGCCGCCGCGCTGCTGCTCGTGCCCGCAGCAGTCGCGCTGGCGGTGGTGATGCTCGTGCTGCGCGTGCGGCTCGAGCCGCCGACCGTCCCGGCGTACGTCCTGGAGGATGGCGGGCCGGCGGTGCTCACGCGGGACGGCCGCTTCGAGATGGTCGTGGACCCGACGGGACAGGTCACCGGCGCCGTGGGCGTGCGCGCGTTCCTGGTGCAGGACGACACCGTGCGGCCCTGGGACCCGCCCGTCGAGGTGGTGCGCGGCGGGACGGTGCGCGTCGAGGGCCCCGTCGATCGGCTCTTCGCTGGCGTGCCGGCGGGAGAGTGGGACGTGGCGCTCGCCGTCGGCCGGCCGGAGACGCTGCCGACTGCGGCGGTCGACGTGCTGCGAGCACGGGGGACGGACGCGGGCGCAGCGGCGTGGCGCCTCGTGCGCATGCACGTGCGCCTCGCTCAGTGAGCGAAGAGGCGCGGCACGACGTCGCCGGCCTTGCCGAGGCGCAGCTCGTCGAAGGCTCCCGCGTTGTCCGGCGCCTCGGGGCCCACGTAGACCGTGCGAGCAGCGCCGCTCACGGCCGCGACGAAGCCGGCAGCGGGGTACACCGCACCGCTGCTGCCGATGGTGACGAAGACGTCGCAAGCGCGGAGTGCGCGTCCGATGGCGTCGAGACCGAAGGGCACCTCGCCGAACCAGACGATGTGCGGCCGGATGCGCGCGCCGCAGTCGCAGCGCGGGATGCCCTCGTGCGCCGTGCGGTCCTCGAAGGGAGGCCGGTCGCATCGCTCGCAGCGGCTCTTCATGAGCTCTCCGTGCATGTGGTGCACGCGCGTCGAGCCGGCCTTCTCGTGCAGATCGTCCACGTTCTGGGTGCACAGGAAGAGGCGATCGCCCAGCGCCTGCTCGAGACGCGCGAGGGCGCGGTGCGCGTCGTTCGGCTCGCACGTCGCGGCCTGCGCGCGGCGCTGCGCGTAGAAGCGCCAGACCACCTCGGGATGCGCGGCCCATCCCTCCGGCGAGGCGACCTCCTCGAACCGGTACTGCTCCCAGAGCCCACCCGCGTCGCGGAAGGTGCGGATGCCGCTCTCGGCGGAGATGCCCGCCCCGGTGAGCACGAAGACGCGCGCACCCGGCGCGACGGCGATGGGAGCATCGCGCGACGTCACGGCAGCTGCTCGAAGGCGTACCCGAGCGCGAGCATCTGCGCGTCGTGCCAGGCCGTGCCGAAGAAGGAGATGCCCACCGGCAACCCGTTCACCTGCCCCATCGGCATCGTCAGGTGAGGATAGCCGGCGACGGCGGCGGGACCCTCCGAGCCGTTCAGGGTCGCCGGGTCGCCCGTCTTGTAGTCGATGACCCACGCCGTATCGAAGGTCGGCGAGATGAGCGCGTCGAGGTTGTTCGCCGAGAGGGCGCCGTCGATGCCGCCCCGCGTGGCCGTCTGCGCCGCCTGCTTGGCCGAGACGTACTTCGGATCGCTCAGCCCCGTCGTGGCCTGGGCCTGCGTGAAGAGCTCCTGACCGAAGTACGGCATCACCGTGGAGGCGTGCGCCGTGTCGTACGCGATGAGGTCGGCCAGGGTCGACGGCTGCCCTGGCTCGGGGTGGGCCGCGAGGTAGGCGTTGATGCCCACCTTGAACTCCGTGAGGAGAATCGTGAGCTCGTTCTGATCCCAGGACGACACGTCGAGCGAGACGGGATTCACGATCACCGCGCCTGCCGCCTGCATCCTGGCGAGAGCCGCGTTGAACACGTTCATCACGTCGGCCCCGAAGCCGAAGGCGGTCACGACGCCGAGGCGCTTGCCCTTGAGCGTCGCGCTCGCGAGCGGCGCCTCGAAGTCGAGGCTCATGCCGTGCGGGATGCTCTGGGTCGCCGGATCGTTCGGATCCGAACCGGCGATGACGCTGAGCATGCGCGCCGCATCGCCCACGGTGCGCGTGATGGGACCGACCGTGTCCTGCGATGCCGAGATGGGGACGACGCCTGCGCGGCTGACGAGGCCCACCGTCGGCTTGAAGCCGACGACGCCGTTGACCGAAGCGGGGCACACGATGGACCCGTTCGTCTCCGTCCCGAGCGCCGCCGACGCGAGGCCCGCAGCGACGCCGGCGGCAGATCCCGAGCTCGACCCGCACGGGTCGTAGCGGGTGTTGCGGCCGTCGTAGGTCTGTCCTCCGACGCTGCTCCAGCCGCTCGTGGGCGTCGAGCTCCGGAAGTTCGCCCATTCGCTCAGGTTCGTCTTGGCGAGGACCAGTCCCTGCGCCGCCCGGATGCGCTGGACGACGAACGCGTCGTCGTTCGGCACGTTGGCGGTCATCGCCAGCGAGCCCGCGGTCGTCGCCATGCCCTTCGTGTCGATGTTGTCCTTCACGAAGATGTCCGCGCCCTGGAGCAACGCGCCCTTGCCTCGCTGGGCATCGAGCGCCGCCGCGTGAGCCGTCGCCTGCGGATCCGCGAGGATGACGGCGTGCACCCCGCCGTCGCCCTTGTCGCGCGACGCGATGCGCGCGAGGTAGCCCGACGTCAGGCCCGCGCTGGTGATGACTCCCGTCTCGAGCGCGGCGACCTGCTCGCGCAGCGGCCTGTCGAGGTAATCGAGCGGATTGCCCGCCTCGATAGCCGGGCCGGCATCGACCGGTGTGCTCGGCGACTTGGCTCCACTGGCTCCGCACGCGGCCACCAGGAGCCCGAGCCAAGCGATGCCGAGCGATGCGCCCGAACCCGCGAGCCACAGGCTCGCCATCCGCGTCCCCATGCGGTCGGCTTACCACGCACGACGTCAAGCCCCCAGCTCGAGGCGCCTGCGCACTTCCTCGGTCGACAGGCCCCGCACTTCCACGAGCTTCGCGCGGCCCGTCTCCCCACGGGCGATCGTGACGTCGCGCTTCGGAAGAGAAAGCGCGTTCGCCAGGACCTCGATCAGCTCGGCGTTCGCGGCACCGTCCACCGGAGGAGCCGCGAGCTGCACGACGAGCGCGTCGTCGCGGACGCCCACGATGCGGCTCGCCTTGGCGCGGGGCTTGGCGCGCACCTCGAACCGAACGGCGCCTTCGCGCGTGACCACCAGCTTCACGGTCAACCTGCGCAGGCGACGTCGTTCTGGCACGCGAAGTGGTCGCCCTGGAAGGTGCAGAAGCCACTGCCGCAGTCGGCGTTGCTCGAGCACGTGTCGGCGGGTGACTCGCAGTAGTAGCCGGTCGTCGCGCCGCAGCTCTGCTCGATGCGGCACCGCGCGCACGGGGTGCAATCCGAGTCCACGTGGCAGTTGGCGGAGACGCACACGTTGCCCGTCACGGCAGGAACCCCACACCCCTCGCCTCCCGGCGACTGGCAGACGCAGACACCCGTCGCGCCGTGAGCGCCGGCGCAGTCGGCGTCGGTGAGACACGCGTCGTGCGGGACGATCGTCTGCCCGCAGGTAGACGGTCCCGCGTCGATGACGCCCGCATCGGCATTCGAGGGACACGCGGTGGCCGCGGGGCGGTGCACGACGTCCGCCCTGCACGCCCCTGCTTCGCCCCCGCCGCCCTCGGCTCGGGGCGCGTCGCTGCTCGCGTCGGGGGTCGTGCCGCCGCTGGTCTTCGACGCCCCGCATGCGAGGGCCACCGCGATGCAGGTGAACGAAAGGGCGGCCCGAACGAGATGCACGCGCCGATTGTACGCTCAACGTGCTCGCCCGGATCAGGGCTCGCGTCCGAAGAGTCGGCGCAGCTCTCCCTTCGCCCGCTCGAGCACACGCTTGCGCGAAGCGGGGAGGTTTCTACCGGCGCGGTTCACGTAGAAGACGAGCATCGACATCGCCGAGCGATAGGGAGAGCTCTTGCGTCTGTGGCTGCGCTCGGCGGAGCGCTTGAGCGACGCGGCGATCTCGGCGGGATCGTTCGACCTGAACACCTCGGGCTCGAGGTCGAGCGCGTCGCTCGTCTCCATGACGCGCTTGGACCAGCGTCTCGGGCTCTTCGTCTTTCGCTTCGTGGCCATGGGCAGCCCGACGAGCAGGATCCGTGCTCGCCCCGGGGAAGGTAGCGTCGCGGCCGCGCGTACGGCCGGTGCCGGACGCGCTCACTCCGTGCCGGTCATCGTCTCGGTGATGGTGCAGTTGGGCAGCACGTAGACGTAGGTGGCCGTCATCGAGCACGTGGGGAGGTCGATCTGACCGTTGAAGGTGGAGCCGTTTCCGGTGGGAGAGCAGTTCGTCTCGTTCGTCGTGAACTGGCCGGCAGGCGTGATGTTCCCCGAGAAGGCGGTGCAAAGGACTCCGCCGGGGTCCACGTTCCAGTCGATCGTCGTGGCCGAAGACTGCGTCGAGGTCGCGTTGAAGAGGACCCCGCAGTTCGTGCAGTCCATCACGCCCTGGCAAAGCGTGGGCACCGCCGTGACCGTCTGTACCGTCATGCTCCAGGTGCCGGCGAACGCGCACGCCGCAGCCTCGAGCGGCGCGTCGGCGGCAGCTTCCGCAGGGGCATCGATTGCTGCCTCGGCCGGCGCGTCCGTCGCCGCCTCTTCCATCGCGTCGTCCCCGGCTTCATTCGCGGCGTCGTCCCCGGCCTCGTTCGTCGCGTCGGCCCCGGCTTCGTTCGTCGCATCGACCGCCGCGTCGCCCGCTGCTTCGCCGGATGCGTCCTGAGTCGAACCAGTCTCGGCTCCCGCGTCCATGCCGCCTTCCGAGCCCGAGTTCGCGTCCGCGGCGCCGCTCTCGGGGGCGCCACCATCGTTCGCGTCGGCCGATGCCTCGGGCATCGGCATGGTCCCATCGCTGGACCCGTCATTTCCGGAGGATCCCTCCGGCCCGACGTCCATGGTCGTGTCGCCCGAGGCTTCGAACGTCGCCTCTCCTCCGCCCTCGAACCCTGCGTCGTCGTCCACGACGCCGACGGGCGACGGATTGCACGCGCCCAGCACGACCCACGTGCCGGCCGTGATCGCAACTCCCCCGAGCCAGCGTCGATTCGAAAGAAGCCGCATCTTCGTCCGGAATCCATATCACCGGTCGGCGCCGAGCCGCGAGCGCGATCCGAGGTTGCGGCTCAGCTGCCGCTCTCGCTGTCGCCTAGCGCGTCGTGGATGCTCACGGCGGCGCGAAGGTCGGCCAGCCAGTCGAGCCGGGGGAGGTCCTCGGGGAGCATCGCGTACTGACGATGACGGCCAGTGCCGCGGTAGCCGCCGGCCCGGAGCTCGCCCGAGACCGTGGCGACCACGTTGCGTGCGACGCCCTCGAAAGAGAAGCCGCACTTCTCGACGACGCGACGGCTCGCCGTGTTTTCCTCGTCGTGCGTCACCTGCAGGCGGTCGCACCCGAAGTGGTCGAATGCGAGAACGGTGAGCATGCGCACCGCGAGCGTCGTCCATCCCTTGCCCGAGTGCGCGCTGTGGCACCAGTAGCCGACCTCGAGAGCGCGCGGATTGAGCACGACGCGCGGATGCAGGCCGACCCCGCCGAGCACCTCGCCCGACGCGGAGAACATGCCGAGCACGTACTCGCGGCCCGCGTGGTAATCGGCCTGGAACTTCGCCACGAGCGCGTATTCCCCGGGGCGCGTGATCGGCAGGTGAGCCCAGGGCATGAACGCCTGCAGCTCCGGAAGGCTCTTCGTGACGGCCTCCATCAGCGCGTCGACGTCGGCGAACGCCCACGGGCGAAGCTCGAGGTATCGCGCTTCGTCGCGATACACGAGACGGCTCGGCGGATGCGCCCTGTCGACGGGAAACGCAGTGCTCACGATCGGCGGAGCACTCTACCGCATGGCCGGTCGATTCACCGGAGCCGGCTCGCACAGGGGGTCGCTGAGTTTGCACCAGCCGTGGTGATCGCACTTCAGCGCGTCGGCGAGATCGTCCTGACACGCCTCGAGCGTGTCCCGGGTGTGGGCCTGGCGCTCTTGCAGCTCCATGGACTCCTGGCGCTCCTCGTCGACCGCCCGCTGCAGCGAGCCCAC
>DASVWO010000529.1:0-2898 GCA_036393165.1 Polyangiaceae bacterium
GGTGCACGATGATCACCCAGCTGGGTGACGCATCCACTCGGCCGGTTTTCGGTCGTGCCCCAGCTGGTGATCGGTGCTGCACCAGCGGGTGATCGGTCGTGCACCGACCAGGGATCGGTCGTGCACCAGCCGGTGATCGGCTCTGCACCAGCGGGTGATCGGTCGTGCACCAGCCGGGGATCGGCTCTGCACCAGCTTGTGATCGGTCGTCACCGGCAGGCGATCGGTCCTACACCAGCGAGTGATCGACTCCGTACCGGCAGGTGATCAGTCGCACCAGACGCCGTTGCGCACCCTACGGGGCGCCGACCGCTGCCTCTGCGACCTCGCCCAGCGGTACGACCATGGGCTCGACGACGACGCCGCGCGGGGTGGACTCGATCCACGTCGCGTGGGCGAAGCGCGAGCCGGCGCCAGGGGCTTCGCCGACGCTGCCGACGTTGACGATGCGCACGCCTCCGACCATGCGATCGAAGGGCACGTGGCTCGCGCCGCAGACGACGACGTCCGCCGGATCGTCCCCGAGCAGCGCGTTGACCTCCTCGTCGCTCATGTCGTGCGTGAGGGGCTCACCGGGGTCGGCCGGCGAGCCGTGGACGAGCAGCAGCTCGCCGCCGTCTTCGAGGGGGATGCGCTGGTGCGTCGGGAGCTTGCGCAGGCGCTGCAGGATGAGCTCCCCGAGGGCCTCGCGCGTGGTGCGCATCCGGTCGAGCCGCACTTTTTCGTGGTCGCTTCGCGGCTTCACGCTGTCCGGGTCCAGCGTGGCCACGGCGCGGTCGCTCATGCCTTGCACCATGATGGCCCCGGCCGCGGTGAGGCGGCGCCACGTCTCGAGCGGCTCGGGTCCGGGGAACACGAGGTCCCCCGCCACGAGCAGCTTGTGGAAGGCGCGGCGTTCGGCCGACGCGAGCACAGCACGCAGTGCGTCGAGGTTTCCGTGCACGTCTGAGATGCAGAGGAGGATCATCGCGAGCTCGCGGCCAACATAGCGCCGGGCGGGCCGCGCTACGAGCCGCGGGCGTCAGATCTTGGCGGCGTCGACCCCGGCCCGCAGCTCGACCACGAGGCGCTCGACTGCGGCCCGTCGCTCCGCCGGGGTGGGGCCCTCCTCGATGGCCCGGACGATGGCCGTTCCTGCGACGGCGCCGTCGCAGTGCAGCGCGGCGGCCCGCGCCTTCTCGCGCGAGTCGATGCCGAACCCCACGACGACCGGCAGCCCCAGCTCGGCGCGCAGGCTGGCCGCGCGGTCCCCGGCCTCGCGCGCGTCGACGGCGGCCGACCCGGTGACGCCGGTGACCGACACGTAGTACGCGAAGGGCACGCCCCCGCGCGCGGCGGCGTCCTTCACGAGGGCGACGCGCTTCGGGCTGCTCGTCGGCGCGAGCAGCGGTACGACGCCGACGCCCGCGGCGCGGGCGGCCTCGCGTAGCGACGCACTCTCCTCGATGGGCAGGTCGACGACGAGCAGCGCGTCGATGCCGGCTTCGGCGGCTTCGCGCACCGTGCGGGCCTCCCCGTGGACGAAGATGGGGTTGTAGTACCCGAAGAGCACGACGCCGACGTCCGGCTCGGCGGCGCGGATGGCGCGGGCGGCGCGCAGGGTGGCGGCGAGCCCTCCCTTCGCCGCGATGGCGCGCTGGCTCGCGCGCGCGATCGCCGGGCCGTCCGCCGTCGGGTCGCTGAAGGGCACGCCGAGCTCCAGGACGTCGGCTCCCGAGCGGACGCACGCGCGCGCGAGCTCAATGCTCTCGTCGACGCCTGGGTCGCCCACGCAGAGGTAGGCCACGAGCGCCTTGCCGCGCGCGAAGGCGCGTTCGAGGCGGCTCACGTGAGCCTCGCGAGGAGCGTCGAAAGGTCCTTGTCGCCGCGTCCCGACAGGCCGAGGACGATGCTCACGGGGCGCCCGTGCTTCGCCGCGAGCTCGCGCGCCACGTCCCCGATGCGCGCGAAGGCGTGCGCCGTCTCGAGCGCCGAGATGATCCCCTCGCTCTGCGCCACGAGCTTCACCGCCGCGAGCGCCTCGTCGTCCGTCGCCGACAGGTACTGCGCGCGCCCCGACTCCTTGAGCCACGCGTGCTCGGGCCCGACGCCCGGATAGTCGAGGCCCGCGCTGATCGAGTGCGCCTCCTGGATCTGCCCGCCGTCGTCGCACAAGACGTAGCTCTTCGATCCGTGCAGGACGCCCACGCGCCCGGCCCCGAGCGTCGCCGCGTGCTTGCCGCCGCCGATTCCCTCGCCGGCCGCTTCCACCCCGACGAGGGCCACGTCCGGCTCCACGAGGAAGCCGCGGAACAGGCCGATGGCGTTCGACCCGCCGCCGACGCACGCCACCGCCGCATCCGGGAGCGACCCTTGCTGCACGAGGCACTGCGCGCGCGCCTCCTCTCCGATGACGCTCTGGAGCGTCGCGACGAGCTCCGGGTACGGGTGCGGCCCCGCCGCGCTGCCGATGCAGTAATGCGTCGTGCGCACGTTGGTCACCCAGTCGCGCAGGGCCTCGTTCATCGCGTCCTTCAGCGTGCGCGAGCCGCTCTCGACGGGCACGACGCGCGCGCCCAGGAGCTTCATGCGCCCGACGTTCGGCGCCTGGCGCTTCACGTCCTCGGAGCCCATGTAGACCTCGCACGGCAGGCCGAAGAGCGCGCAGGCCGTCGCCGTCGCGACGCCGTGCTGGCCCGCGCCCGTCTCGGCGATGATGCGCGTCTTGCCCATCTTCTTGGCGAGGAGCACCTGCCCGAGGGCGTTGTTGATCTTGTGCGCGCCGGTGTGGCAGAGGTCCTCCCGCTTCAGGAGCACGCGGCACCCGCCGGAGTCCTCGCTCATCCGCCGCGCCTCGCCCAGCGGCGTCGGCCGTCCCGCGAATCGCCGCAGCAGCTCGTCCAGCTCGCGACGGAACGC
>DASVWO010000530.1:0-6938 GCA_036393165.1 Polyangiaceae bacterium
CAGGATCTTGCACTCCTCGCCGCCAATCGAGCACGCGTCGAGGTCGGTGTCGCACTGGGTCGTGTTCGGCGAGCCCACGCACGACTGCTCGTGGAAGGTCGCCATGCCGTCACGGCACGCCTGCAGGACGCAACGGCCGACGCTCGGGTCGCACGATCCGTTGGTCTGGCAGGTCTGCGCCACGTCCGTGCCCGTCGCCTTCACCTGACCGGGGCAGGCGCACACGAAGGACGCGCCCGGCGGTCCGTTGGCGCAGTCCGAGTCGGTCGAGCAGGGGAACAGCCCCTCCTTGGTGTTGTACGAGCTCGAGTAGCCGCAGGGCGGGGCGTTGCGGATCATGTCGATCACCGCGTCGCGCTGCTCGATCTTCGAGTCGTGCTGCGTCGTGTTGCGCTGCAGGACGCGGAAGCCCGAGCCGCCGCCGGCCAGGTAGTTGCTCGTGGCGAAGTCGTAGTCGCTCTCGAGCTGCAGCGGTGCGAGGCAAGTCCCGGTGGCCGTGACCCCGCCGCCGGTGTCGCACTGGCCGGGCAGCTTGTCCGGGCAGTCGCTGTCCTTCGTGCACGTGCAGCTCACGTTGCCGTTCGGGCAGTTCGTGAGGTGCCCGATGTAGATCTCCTCGGAGCACGCCGTGACGACGCAGCTGCAGGGCGACCCGGGCTGGCAGGTGTTGCCGGAGGCGTTGACGCACGAGCCGGGGGTGCCGCCGATGCACTGGTCATCGTGCGTGCAGGTGCCGCCCGTGCTGGCCGCGCCCTCGGTGGTCGCTCCCGCCGGGCAGGCTCCGAACACCTGGTAGCTCTTGCCGCCGTCGTTGCACATGGTGGGTCGGCCGGCCGGCAGGCAGCTTCCGCAGTTGATCGTCACGCGCGCGCCGGCAATCTGCGCCTGCGAGCTGCACCCGCGTCCCTGCGATCGACCCGCGATGAAGTCGAACATCTGCTGCACCTCGGTGCCCGACAGCTGCATCTTGGTGATCGTGTTGTTGAACGGGAAGATGTTGAACATCTCCTCGACGGTCACCGGCCCCGGGATCATGTCGGTGCGGATGCCCGTGGAGTTGGTCATCGAGAAGTCGGTCTGGATGCCGAGGCGCAGCCACATCGAGTCCGAGATGAGGTTGCCGAGCGGCGAGTCGCCTCCCTGCGGAGCGATGCGCTGCGCGCCGTTGGGCGAGAAGCCCGCGACGATCGCGAGGTCGGGCACGTAGTCGAGCGCGCGCTGGTAGGGCAGCAGCAGGTTGTCGATGTTCGGGTCGTCCGGCACCGTGTCGTCGATGGGGATCGGCACGTAGTCGTGGGAGATGACCTCGAACCCGTCCACCGGGTCGTAGTCCTTGGGGTTCCCGGTCGGCGACGCCTGCTTCGGGTCGTTCGACAGGACGAGGTCGAACCGGCCCACGTACTTCGCGAAGGCGCCCGAATGCGAGATGATGACGTTGCGCGGGTGGCAGTAGCGCGCGAACTGGTTGGGGTGCTGCTGCGCCTTGTCGAGCGGGTCGTAGTACGGGTTGTCGGCGCTGCAGACCTGGCAGTTGTTGGACCCCGGGTCCAGCCCGTTCGGATACCGGTCGGACTTGCAGGGCTCCCCGTTCGCGGCGAGCTGCGTCCCGTTGGCGCAGTTCGGGTTGACCGCCCAGACGAAGCCGGGGTTGTTCGGGTCCGCCGAGCAGTCGTGGAGCACCTGCGGCGGGTTGATCACGATGTGGTTGTGCCCGCCCTCCACCACGTCGATCCCCGTGGTGTTCGAGACCATGTACTCGTCCACCTGCAGCCCGAGGTGGCTGACGAAGACGATGACGTCCACGTAGGGACGCAGGAGGTCCACGTAGCCCTGCGCGGTCTCGATCGTGTTGAGCGTCTGGATGCCCAGCGAGTTCGGCTGCTGGAACACCGAGCCGAGGCTCGTGAAGTTCGCCATGCCGATGACGCCGACCTTCAGGCCCTCGAGGTTGAACGTCGTGAACGGCTTCACGATCGTGTTCAGCCCCGCGTTGAACGGCGTGTTCGCGCGCGGGAACTGGTAGTTCGCGGCGAGGATCGGGAAGTCGGCCCACTTCTGGAGCTGGCGGACGGCGTTGATCGCGCCGCTGTCGAACTCGTGGTTGCCAATCGCCATCGCGTCGGTGCCCATCATCGACTGGGCGCGCGTCTCGGGCTCGCCGTTGAAGTAGTTGAAGATGGGCGCGCCCTCGAAGATGTCGCCGGAGTCGACGTGCAGGACGCGATCGGCCCGCGCGCGCTCGCGATTGACGATGTACGACTGGCGGGCGACGCCGCCGACGTTCTTCACCTCGCCGAGCGTTCCGAGCCCGAGCTCCGAGTCGACCTGGAGGATCTGCAGGTCGTAGGGGAAGATGCGCGAGTGGATGTCGGACGTGTGAATGAGCGTCAGGCGCACCTCGCACGTCTGCCCGGGGGGGCATGCCGTCTGCGGCCCGGTGCCCCCGGATGTGCATCCCGGTTCGGCGGCGGCCAGGCCGAGCGCGGCGCCGACCAGTGCGACGGCGGCGATTCGCGGGCGAGCGACCACGCGCATGCCGCATCGTCCGATCTTGTGACGAAGCCCCATGAAACGTTCCTCTGGCGCTGCACGCGCAAAGCTCGCGCGGTTGTGGAAGCGGCCCCTAGTAGCGCAAGCGGCCGAGCCAGGGCAAGGTGATTCCGGCAAACATGCGCAACGGAATCTTCTTCTTCACGGTGTTCTGCGGTGCTTCGTGTGTCGTCCTCGCTTGCTCGGGGGCCGGCGCCCCCCTCGGCACCGGCGACGGCGGCTCGTCGAGCAGCGGATCTTCAGGCGGTAGCAGCGGCGGCGGCTCCGGCGGCAGCAACTCGGGCGGCTCGTCGGGCGGCGGCAGCGGCGGCAGCAGTGGTTCCAGCAGCTCGTCGGGCGGTGGCAGCGGTGGCGGATCCGGCAGCTCGTCGTCCTCCTCTGGAGGCGGGAGCGGCGGAAGCTCGGGAGGTTCCTCGGGCGGAGGCAGCGGATCGTCCTCGGGCGCCACCTGCAATCCGACGCCTCCCGACGGCGGCGCGTGCAACTCGCTCCAGGTTGACGGCCCCCTCGTTCCGCTCGCGTGTGTCCCCGGACCACTGCCCACGCCCAAGGGCGGGACGATCGCCGACGGGACCTACGTGATGACGGCCGCGACGTACTACGGCGCGACATGCCCGGCACCGGAGGGGGATCGCAACAAGTGGCTCGTGTGCGGGACCACGTGGCAGACCGTGCAGGAGAACAACGCGAACGGCACGACGAGCGACCACTGGTTCGACCTGAACGTGACCGTCAGCGGTACGACGCTGCAGCTCCAGGGCACGTGCGGCTTCACGCAGACCATCAGCTTCCCGTTCGACGCCACGCCGACGACGCTCACCCTGTACGTGGGCGGCTCCAGCACGCCGGGCGAGGGGCGCGTCGACGTGTACACACGGCAGTAACGAGGGTGGATCTCTGTTCCTCCAGTTCCGGCCAAGCTGGGGCTCGCTGGGACACGAAAAGAGGAAAAAACCGCGGGTAGCGGACGAGGCACGGGGCTTGCGATGTAGCCCCGCGGAGGTGCCCGTCGTGACGCGTCCGACCCGTTTCGTCCTCCTTGCCAGCATCGCCGTCAGCCCCCTCCTCGTCGCCTGCGGAAGCGGCAGCGACGGCGGTCCCGCCGTTCCCACGTCACCGGCGGCCACGGCCACGCCCGGGACGGGAGGAGGCAGCAGTGGCGGCAACGGCGCGACCTCGTCGAGCGGCGGCTCGTCGGGCGGCGGCAGCAGCAGCTCCGGAGGGTCGACGACCCCGACGAGCAACGGCGGCAAGCCGATGTGGACGGCGCATCTCGGCGGTCCGCAGGCAGACGTCGGGTACGCGCTCGCGGCGGACAAGGAAGGCAACGTCGTGCTCGTCGGCTTCTACCAGGGCACGGCCAACCTCGGCGGCGTGCCGATGACGAGCGCCGGCCAGGTCGACTTCTTCGTCGCCAAGTACGACGCCGCGGGCAACGCGATGTGGGTTCGGCCCTTCGGCGGACCCGGCAACGACATGGCGACCGGCGTCGCCATCGATCTCAGCGGCAACGTGTACGTCGCGGGCGCGTCGGACGGCGCGCTCACCATCGGCGGCAGCTCCTTCGGCGCGAACGGCGCGACGGGGACGTTCCTCTTCTCGCTAGACCCGCTGGGGAACGTGCTCTCTGCCAAGGCGTACGGCGGCGACTCGTTCGGGACGCTCGCGAAGGTCGCGGTCTCGGCCAACGGGACCATCGGCCTGGCCGGCTCGTACAAGGGCACGATCGACTTCGGCGGCGGTCCGCTCACGGCGGCCATGGGAAGCTACGCCGGGTTCGTCGCCGAGTTCGACGGCGGCGGCAACCTGTCGTTCGCCAACTCGCTCGGCACCGACTCGACGACGATGGCGCAGGGCCTCTCGTTCAAGTCGGACGAATCGATCGCGGTGGTCGGCTCCTTCAGCGGCACCGGCCAGTTCGGTACGACGACGCTCACGAGCGTCGGGCAGAACGACGTGTTCGTCGCGGCGTTCGACTCCGCGGGCAACCCGCTGTGGTCGAAGAGCTGGGGTGGCATCACCAACGACGACGGCCGTGGCATCGCGTACGACGCGAACGGGAACCTCGTTGTGACCGGCGGCTTCAGCAGCTCGGTCGACTTCGGCGGCGGCGCGGTGACGAGCAAGGGCGGCACCGACGCGTTCGTGATGAAGCTCAACGCGAGCCACACGCTCGCGTGGGTGCAGACGTTCGGCGGCACGCTGACCGACGAGGCGGTCTCGGTGGCGATCGATACGACCGGCGATCCGCTCGTCGGCGGCCTCTTCGAGTCGACCATGTCGCTCGGCGGCAAGACGCTCACGAGCTCGGGCGACAAGGACATCTTCGCCATCAAGATGGACTCGACCGGCGGCGCCACGTGGGCCAAGCAGTTCGGCAGCGTGGAGGCCGACGAGGGCGTGAGCGTCGCGTTCGACGCCAAGGGCAACTCGTTCGTCACCGGCTACTTCCGCACGAACGTCGACTTCGGCACGGGCATGCAGTCGAGCGCCGGCGACGACGACATCTTCATCGGCGCCTACGCTCCCTGAATCTATCTGCCGGCAACGGGAAGGATTCCCTCCGCGCACCGTAGGACACGGGGCGGAGGGAATCATTCATGTACAGCTACTTCAGCGAGCTCCACGTCGACCTGCTCTCGCAGGCACTTCTTCAACCCGGCGAGCGGCGCATCGGCGCGACCGTCGGACGCTACGTCCCCTGGTGGGCGCTCGGCTGGGTGAACGAGACGTACCTCGTCATCGCCACCGACCGTCGCATCATCCTCGTGGGCCACAAGATGGCGTGGTTCCACCAGGCGACGAAGCTCACGAGCGTCGAGTCGCTCGCGTGGAACGGCGTGCAGGAGGCGCGTGTCACCGGGATCTTCGGCAAGAAGCTCCGCCTGCGCGGCCAGGGCCTGCACCGTCCGTTCGCGCGCAAGCTGCGCATCCCGAACCCGCTGTTCGGCCTGCTGGCGCCGATGGCCCGCAACGTCGAGGGGGCACGCACCGTCGCGCAGGCGTATCACGCGGCGCGCGGACTCCCCGTGGCTGCCGCCCCGCAGCCCGCGCTTCCGCCGGCGCAGCCCGCGTGGCAGCCGCCGCCGCAGCCGGAGCTTCCCCCCGCGACCCTGCAGCCGCCTCCCTCCTACCTGCCGCCCGTCAACGCACCGGGCTACGCATCGGTGCCGCCCGTGGCGCAGCCCGCCGCGCCGAGCGTCCGCCCGGGCATCCCTCCCACGCCGCCGCGCTCGTTCGGCCCGCGTCCGCCGACGACCTGAGGCGACGGCGCGCGCTCATCGACGAGCGCCGAGCTTGTGGAGCATGGCGGCGATGCTGTCGAGGAGCCGCTCTCCAGCCTCGACGTCACGCACGCCGACGTAGCCACAGCCACGCGCAGCGCAGCCCGCACTTCGGCGTTGGACCCCGCGGCCGTGGAGAACCGGGCCAGCCGCGTACCTCCCTCGTTGCCGCTGGCCTCCCCGATGTGAGCGCCACCGACGACAGCGCCCGCCTGATCTGCTCCCCGAGGTCGCGATCGCACTGACGGATGCGAACGACGACCGGCCGCAGCGTCTCGATGGCTCCTATCGCCAGGTCGAGCAGAGTCCGTCTCCGCGCGCTACTCGGGATCCGGAATGGTCCGCGCCGGCGGCCGCGACGGATCCTCCTCCGCCGCGTACGTCCCCGCCTCGGCCGTCCCCGTGAGCAGATCGAACAGCCCCGGCGCGAACGTGCCCGCGACGAGCTCCTCCACCGCGTCCGCCGTATCCAGCGCGAGCGCCGCCTCCGCCGCGCGCTCGCAGTCGCCGGTCGTCACGCGTCGCAGCGCCTCCTTGATCTCCGGGATCGCCGCCGCCTCCATGGACAGCTCGCGCAGACCGAGGCCCACGAGCAGCACGGCAGCGAGCGGATCGCTCGCCATCGCGCCACACAGCGCCACGGGCACCCCGTGCGGGCTCGCCGCGCGCGCCACCTGCCGGATCATCCTGAGGATCGCGGGGTGGAAGGGCGAGGCGAGGGGAGCGAGCGACCGATTGCCACGGTCGATCGCCAGCGTGTACTGGATCAAATCATTCGTCCCGATCGAGAAGAACTCGGCCTCTCTCGCGAGCACGTCGGCCATCACCACGGCGCTCGGCACCTCGATCATGATGCCCAGCGGGATGTGCTTCGCCCGCGAGTGCCCCGCCGCGTCCACCTCCTGCATCGCGCGCCCCACGAGCTTGCGCACCTCGCGCAGCTCTTGGACGCTCGCGACCATCGGCACCATGATGCGGAGCTCGCCGTGCGCGCTCGCGCGCACCATCGCGCGGAGCTGCGTGAGGAAGACGTCGGGCCGTGACAGGGCGAGGCGCACCGCGCGGAGCCCGAGGGCGGGGTTCATCTCGGCCGGCAGCTGGAAG
>DASVWO010000531.1:0-7927 GCA_036393165.1 Polyangiaceae bacterium
CGCGTGGTCCTGGCGCATCGGCGCGCAGGGCAACGCCGAGTGCTTCCAGGTCGTCGCGCACAAGAACCTGAACGACTTCGATCGCAAGGTGTTCATCGGCAAGCACTCGCTGACGCAGGTGAAGCCGGCCGATACGCGCGACCGCATGGTCGCCCGCAACGGCACCGCTCACGCGGAGTGAATTCTGTCGATGGCCCACCGTGCGCTCTCGCGCACGGTGGCGTCGTCGTGATGCGCAGCGGCCTGCTCCAGGGCCGACAGCGCCGAAGCGTCGCGCCGGTTCCCAAGGACGATGGCGGCGTTGCGGGCGAGGCCCGTGCGTCCGGCGCGTCGCAAGGGGCTGCCCTCGCTCATCAGCTCCCATTGCTCGTCGTCCAGCGCGAGCAGCTCCTCGAGGCGGACGCGCGACCAGCGCGCCATGGGCGCGAAGGGATCGCCGTCGATGGCGCTCTCGGTGGACGCACGCGCGCCGGTGCCCGCGTTGAAGGGGCACACCGTCTGGCAGTCGTCGCAACCGAAGAGATGCGTGCCGATGCTCTCGCGCATCTCGACGGGCACGGCGCCTCGCTGTTCGATCGTGAGATACGAGATGCACTTGCGCGGGTCGAGGACGAAGGGTCGTTCGAACGCGCCCGTCGGACACGCGTCGAGGCATCGCGTGCAGCTTCCGCATCGGTCAGCGATCGGTTGACCGGTCGGTTGGAGATCGAGCGTCGTGACGACCTCGCCGAGCATGAGCATCGAGCCGAGGCCGGGCACGATGAGCATCCCGTTCTTGCCCACGAAGCCGAGGCCGGCTCGCGCGGCCCAGGCGCGCTCGAGGATCGGCTCCTCGTCGAGCAGCGGTCTCGCCTGCGCGCCCAGGGAGCGGATGAACGTCGCGAGACGGCGCAACCGCTTCCGTAGAAACTTGTGGTAGTCGCGCCCGCGGGCGTAGCGCGCGATGCTCCGGGAGACCTCGCCGTTCTCGGCGTCGCGCGGATAGCGCCTCGCCACGCATACGATGCTCCGCGCCCCCTCGAGGATTTCGTCTCCGTCGAGTCGCGTTCGGGCGCGCGCGTTCTCCGGGCTCGCGAGCCACGTCATCGCGCCGTGCATTCCGGCTTCGACGAAGGACTCGTAGCGAGCGACGTCCAGCTCGATGGGAACGCGTGCATCTGCGATCCCGACTGCATCGAAGCCGAGGCGCTTCGCCTCGGTCACGACCTGATCGGAAAATGAGACGCGCGACGGGGCCATGCTCCCTTTCTCTTCGACTATTGTGCGCCCCGACATGAGAACGGGTGGGAACGTAATCGCGCTGCTCGCGAGCACCATGGTCGTGATGGGTGTCGCGTGCAGCTCCAGCAACCACGCGTCCGGCGGCGACGGGGGGACGACGGGCTCTTGCAGCAATCCTCCGAAGGTCGAGACCTCGAGCTTGCCGCAGCAGTGCTCGAGCTGCAGCTCGATGGCCATGTGCACGCCGTCGACGCCGGTCGAAGCGTGCTGCACGTGGGTGGGCGAGCCCAACGCCTCGCTCGCGCCGGCGACCAACCTGCACCGCTACTCCGCGCCGGCCGGCAGCACGAAGGTCGACCTCAGCTGCCTCACGAGCCCGGGCACGATGGGCGCGCCCGCGAACGTCACGCTTACGGGCTACGTGTGGATCTTCTCCAACGGCGTGGTCGACAGCTCGGGCAACCCGAGCAGCTCGAACGTGAGCGTCGAGGTCTACAAGGAGGACCTTTCGAAGGGTGACGGATCGCTGGGGGCGATGGTCGGGTCGTACACGACGACGCCGATGGACAAGCCCGATCCCGTCGACACGACGTGGCTACACAACTGCTCGCAGGGCTGCAACCTGCGCCAGTACACCATCAAGAACATCCCGACCGAGACGCCCCTCATCATCAAGACGAGCGATGCATCGGGCGGGACCGACTGGGCGACGGTCTACGACTACAACATCTACTTCTCGAACGCGCAGGTGCAGGCGGGCTTCCCCGGTGTGTCCAACTGCCCCGCGGGCGACGCCTGCTACGACGCGACGGCGGCTGCCGCGAGCGATCTCGGCACCGTCGCCAACGCGGCCGGCGGCATCTCGATCAACGGGAGCCAGGGCCTCCTCGCGGGCGAGGTGCACGACTGCAGCGACGTGCGCCTCTCCGGCGCGACGGTGAACACGGACACGCGCGCCGAGACGCAGATGTTCTACTTCACGACCGACGAGGGCAATCCCCTGCCCTACACGGCCGCGACCAGCACGAGCGACCTCAGTCTCTTCGGCGCGATCAACTACCCGACGAACACGCCCATCCGCGTCACGGCGGTCGGAGAGGATCCCGCGGCGCCGGGGAAGCTCCTGATGCTGGGAACGTACGTGGTTCAGATGTACCCGGGCGCCGTCACGGCGCTCGCTCTGAGGGGGCGACGGCCATGGCAACCTTGATGAGCGGCGGGGCACTGGGAGACGAGCTGGCGCCTCTGGCCGAGGCGACGCAGGACGCCCTCTTCGGCGGGAGCGTGGTGCTCTTCCAGCCGCCGCGGGGCGCTGGGTACAGGACCAACGTCGACGCGCTGCTGCTCGCGGGCTTCGCCACGACGAGCAAGGTGGCCTCGATCGCGTTCGACCTGGGCGCGGGCGTGGGCGCCGTGGGACTGGCGCTGCTGCGCCTCGGGGCGGCGAAGCGCGTGGTGTTCGTCGAGATCGACGAGCATCCGGCGGCGATGGCCCGGCGGAACCTCGACGCCAACGGGTGGACCGCACGTGGTGAAGTGGTGCGGGCGGACGTGCGCGACGTGGGGCGGTCGCGGCGTGGCGAGGCGTCGCTCGTCGTGTGCAACCCGCCGTACGTCGCGCCAGGCCGCGGCAGGGTCTCTCCGGCCCAGGCGCGCGCCCGCAGCGGGGAGCTGTCGACGTTCGTGGAAGCCGCCCGCCAGGTCGCGGGGCGGAAGGCCCGCGTGTGCTTCGTGTACCCCGCGCCGGAGCTGGGGACGCTCCTGTCGACGCTCGCCCAGGAGGGCCTGCACGCGAAGCGCCTGCGCTTCGTGCACGGCACGCCGGAGGCGCCTGCTCGCGTCGCCCTGGTGGAGGCGCAGGCGGGACGCGCGGGCGGTCTGTCGGTGATGTCCCCGCTGGTCGAGCGCGGGCCGCGCGGGTACACGCCCGAGATGCAGGCGCTCCTCGCCCGCGGCTAGGCGCGGGCGCCGCAGAGCCGGTCGAGCGCGATCGCGCACGCGGCCCGGACGCTGAGATGGTTGTAGCTGCCGGTCGCCGCGGCGATGGGCTCGAGGAGCGCATCGACGGTGCCCAGCACGCCGCTCGCCAGGCCCCAGCCGGTGCCGAATAGAACGAGCACGGGCTTTCCGTCGTCGCGCTCGAGCTCGCGCCTGCCCTCCGCGAACGAGAGCGACCTGTTCGACGCCTCGATGCGCCGTGCCACCGTCGCCCACAGCTCCACGTTCGCCCGCCCACCGAGGGCCTCGATCGCGTCCTCCAGCGAAGGCACGACGCGCAGGACGGAGAGAGCCTCCTTGCGGTCCGGGATGCGCTTGCCGCTCGAGCCCTCGGTCCAGTGCGTGCGAATGCGGTCGACGAGCTCGCGCTGCGCGGCGATCGGGTGCACCACGAAGTAGTCGCTGCAGCCGTAGGTGCGCGCGCTCCG
Source organism: Polyangiaceae bacterium (assembly GCA_036393165.1). GTDB lineage: Bacteria > Myxococcota_A > Polyangia > Polyangiales > Polyangiaceae > Palsa-1150. Next base: position 3,648 of record DASVWO010000531.1, read on the forward strand.
CGAGAGATCGTGCACGTCGAGGTTCGTCACGGCGGTCGTGACGATCGCGCCCTGCCCGTCGAGCACCGGGTAGTGCACGAGCGCAATCGCGAGGCGTCTCACGCGTCGCCCTCGTGCTCTCGGCGGAACCGCTCCCAGAGGTCCGGGCGGCGCTCCTTCGTGCGCGCGATGGCCTGCGCACGTCGCCACTTCGCGATCTCCGCGTGGTTGCCGCCCACGAGCACCTCGGGCACCGTCGCGCCGCGGAACTCGGCCGGCCGCGTGTAGTGCGGGTACTCGAGCAGTCCGCCCGTGTCGGGACTGTGCGACTCGTCGATGGTCGACGCCTCGTTGCCGAGCACCCCGGGCAGCAGGCGCGCGCACGCGTCGACCACGGCCATCGCGGCCACCTCGCCTCCGGTCATCACGAAGTCGCCGAGCGAGACTTCCTCGTCCACGTGCGCCCTCACGCGCTCGTCGAAACCCTCGTAGCGCCCGCACACGAGCATCACGGCGTCGCGCCCCGAGATGTCGCGCACCCGTGCCTGATCGAGCACCCGCCCCTGCGGCGTGAGCTGGATGCGCCGCGCCCTCACGCGTCCCGGCGCGTCCGCGTCGAGCGACTCCATCGCCGCCACGAGCACGTCGACCCGCATCACCATGCCGCTGCCGCCGCCGTAGGGCGTGTCGTCGACGCTCTTGTGCTTGCCCAGCCCGAAGTCGCGCGGGCTCCGGAAGCGCACCGCGAGCTGCCCGCCCTCGATCGCGCGCCCGACGAAGCTCGCGGCCAGGAAGCCGCCGAACATCTCGGGAAACAGCGTGACGACGTCGACGCGCACGGCCCGCCCTTATCCTCGCTCCACGCCCTCGAGGCTCGCCAGCGTCACGGTCGCGGCCCCCAGGTCCACCGCCGCGACGACGGCATCGACCAGGGGCACCTCCCACGGGCGCCCGCCGTCCGTCGCCTTCACGACGAGCACGTCGACCGTCGGGTACGCCTTCAGCTCGGTCACGTGCCCCATCTCTTCACCGGTCGGCCCGACGACGCGCGCGCCCTCCACGTCGCATGCGTAGAACTCGCCCGGCTCGAGCGCCGGGAAGTCCCCACGCCTCGCGCACAGCTTCGCCCCGCGCAGCTCGGCGGCCTTGTCGCGGTCGTCCACCGCGTGCAGCTTCACGAGGATCGCGTCGTTCGCCCGGCGCGCCCCGTCCACGCTGACCTCCTGCTCGTCGCCCTCCGGGAAGCGCACGAGCACCTCGTCGAGCTCGAGCAGCAGGTCGCTGTCGCGGTTGTACGACTGCACGCGGACCTCGCCGCGCACGCCGTGAGGTCGCGCAACCTCGCCGAGAGGCACCCAAGCCTCGGGCGAGAGCATCCGGTCCTCCTCAGTCGACGATGTCGAGGTGGGCGCGCTTGCCCAGCTTCTGCGACGCCGCCGTCAGGATGGTGCGCATCGACTGGGCCGTGCGGCCCTCCTTGCCGATGACCTTCCCGATGTCGTCCTTGGCCACCCGCAGCTCGATGACCGTGTTGTTCTCGCCCGGGATCTCGACCACCTCGACCTCGTCGGGGTTGTCGACGAGCTCCATGGCGATCGCCTTGATGAGCTCCGTCAGCGCCGAGGAAGACGCCTCTTCCGACATGAGGGTCACTTGGCCTCGGCTGCAGCCGCTGCGGCCATGCGCGCCTGGCGCTTGAGCAGCTTGTCCACCGTGGCCGACGCGAGGGCGCCCTTGCCCTTCCAGTACGCGAGGCGCTCGGCGTTCACCTTGAAGTGCACCGGCTCGCGCGTCGGGTCGTACGTCCCGATGTGCTCGAGGAAGCGGCCGCCCCGGGCGGCACGCTGGTCGGCGACGACGATGCGGTAGAACGGGTGCTTCTTCGCACCGGCGCGGGACAGACGGATGTGGACGGCCATCGGGAATTCCTGCTCTTTTCCTTGCGGGGCGCGGAAGGTACGAGCCGGAGGCCGTCTCGTCAAGTGCCCCACCTCAGCCGTTGATGCTCATGACCTTGGTCAGGCGCATCACGAGGGGCAGGTGGAACGCCATCCCGTAGACGTGGAGCTTGCCCTCGCGCATCGCCCCCATGACCATCCGCACGGTCTTGACCGCCTCGCGGTCGCGCGGGTCGGGGATGGGCAGCCCGAGGCGCGTGGCCAGGGGCATGTTCGACAGGGCCAGGACCGCCTCCGAGGGGCCGCGGATCGTCACGTCGGGGATGCCCACGATGCCGTCGTGGATGATGCACTTGCCCCCGCGCTCGAAGCGCATGGTGAGGGCCACGTCGGCGTCGTCGGCCACGATGGAGACGCTGCCCGCCAGGGCCTCGAAGTCCCCCTTCTTGTGGGGCTTGGCCTCGAGGTTCTGCTGCACGAGGTCGCGCAGCATCATGGCCAGCCCGTTCTCCTCGGCCCCCGGGGCGAGCGTCACGTCTACGTACATCGACCGTGAGGGTTCAAGCGCCTTTGCCGCTCCGCGTCAAGGGACGACGCGTCCTTCTTCGTCCCGGATGCTCGGCGGGGGCAGGTGCAGGGCTTCGATCACCCCCTCCAGCTTGGTCTTGGGCCCCACCATCACGAGCATGGCCCCGTCCGGCGAGTACAGGCGCTTGGCGAGGGCATCCATGTCCGGCTTGGCGGCGGCGTCCCGCGCCTTGGCCAGCGTGCCGACGTAGTCCGCAGGCAGCCCCAGCGACGCGTTGCCCGCCAGGTGGCCGGAGATGCGCTCGACCATCTCGTAGGCGCTCACCAGGTCGGCCCGCGCCTCGGAGCGCGTCTTGTCGACCTCGGCATCGGTCAGCCCGCCGTCGGCGAACTTGCGAAGGTCGGTCAGCATGGCGTCCACCGCCTCGCCCGTCTTGTCGGTCATGACGTCCGCCGATGACACGACGAGCCCGGGCCCGCGCGACACCGAGTAGCGAGACCCGGCGCCGTACGTGTACCCGTGCGTCTCGCGCAGGTCGAGATTGAGCCGCGACGTGAACGAGCCCCCGATGGCGGCGTTCACCCGCCACAGCGGCGCCATGTCCGGGCTCGACGCGGCCACGCCGGGACGCACCACGGCGACGACGACCTGCGGCGCGTCGGCGCGGTCCACGAGCACCACCGCCGGCCACGGGCCCGCCGGTGCGGGCGGGATGACCGCGGGCGGCGCGGGCGTCGCCGGCGCCTTCCACGCGCCGAACGCCGACTGCAGGAGCGGCGCGAGCTCGGCCTGCGTCGTGTCGCCCGCGCACACGAGCGTCGCGCGATCCGGCCGCCACGCCGTCTTGTAGAAGCGCTTCACGTCCTCGAGCCCGATGGCCGCCGCGCTCTTGGGCGTCCCGTCCCACGGGTGCCCGTACGGATGGTTCGGTCCGAACAGTGCGACGCGGTAGACGACGCGCGCCGTCGCATCCGGCTCCTTCGCGCGCGCGAGCAGCTCGTTGTGCCAGAGGTCCTTCACGCGCTTGAACTCGGCCGCCTCGAGCCGCGGGCGCGCGACGACGTCGCCGTAGATCGCGAACGCGTCGCCGAGGTTGCGCTTGAGGACCGCCAGCGAGACGAACATGGCGTCGGCGTTCGCGTCGGTGTCGATGCGCGCCCCGAGATCGTCGATCGCCTTCGCCAGATCGATCGCCCCGCGCTTGCCCGCGCCCTCGTCGAGCATGTTGGCGGTGACGTACGCGAGGCCGCCCTTGCCCTGCGGATCGCTCGACGCGCCGGTCGGCACCGTGACGTCGCACGCGACGACGGGCGCCTCGTGCCGCTCGAGGAGCCACACCGTCAGCCCGTTGGGGCCCTGGAACACGGTGGGCGACGGAGGCACGAAGGTCGCGGGCATCGGCGTCTCCGGGCGCGGCCCGAGCACGTCGGCGCTCGCCGTGGCCGATGCCGTGGGAGGCGGAGGGGGCGCGGCGACGGGAGGCGCCGCGGGAGGCGGCGTCGGTCCGCCGCACGCGAGCGCCGCCAGCAGCGGCAACGCGAGGAGGGGTTCGAGCTTCACTGCGCACCTCCAGTCTTGCCGCCCGACCGCGGGACGACGTCGAGCACGATGAACGCGTTCGGCTGCAGGACGCGCTTGGCGGTGCCGAGCAGATCCTGCGCCGTCGCCTTGCGGTACCGGTCCAGATCCTTCTGCACGTACCCCGGATCGCCGACCTCCGCCTGGTACGTGTTCAGCAATCGCGCGCGGTGCGGGATGCTCTGCAGACCGTCGGCGAACGCCATCTCGTAGCCGTTCTTGGCGCGCTTCAGCTCCTCGTCGGTCACCGGCGTCGCGCGCAGCGTCGCGATCTGGTCGAGCACGATCTTCTCGAC
>DASVWO010000532.1:0-70813 GCA_036393165.1 Polyangiaceae bacterium
GCTCAGGACCCGGGTCCCGAGCGCGCTCCTCCCGGGACGAACGTAGCCAGGACCCCGGAGGAACCAGCTCGGAACATGGGGCGAACGTTCCTCCACCCACGACCGACCGGGCGTGCTCCTGGGCAGGGAGCGCGCGCCCCCGCGTGCACTGCACTCAGCTCGTCCGCTTGTAGAAGTCGCACGCGGTGACCGGCTGCGGCGGATACTTCCTCGGGAGCAGCGGACAGAGGATGAAAGTCGAGGTTCCCGTCTGGACGTACTTCGGCGGCGCCGCGCAGGTGTGACAGAGGCTCTCCGGGAAGGGCAGAGGAAGCAGATCGGCGAAGACGAAGCCGTCGCGCTCGACGGTCTCTCCCGCGCGGACGGGCACGGGAGCTTGGAACATCGGGCCGGCGTACGCGAAGGTGTGAAACTCGCCGCGCTCGCCGCACGGGTCGACGCTCGCCGGGAGAGCCTCGAGCAGCGCTGCGTCGAAGTCGCGGCCGGCGAACGCGCGTGCGTCGGGGAGCTGCTTCGGGTCGACGCAGGTGAGCTTCGCGCGCAGGCCTCCGGCGACCATGTCGCGCGCCAGATCCGCCGTGGGGATCCCCCAGATGGGGAAGATCGGCGTCATGCCGATCGGCCGCAGGCGTTCCTCGCGGTAACGCCGGATGTCCTCGAGGAACAGGTCGCCGAACGCGACGGTGTCGATGCCCTCGCGCTTCGCCCGATCCATCGCGGCGCTCATGGCAGCCTCGTACTCGGCGTTCGAGCACGGGCTGGGGATGGGCACCTCCCATAGCGGCAGTCCGGCGGCGCGAGCCTGCGCGCGGAGCAGCTCGACGCGTACGGCGTGCATCGCGACACGCTCGTGCACCTGGTTGACCGTGGTGAGCAGCGCGACCACCTCGACTTCGCCCCGCTGCCGCAGGACGTGCAGCGCCCACGCGCTGTCCTTGCCGCTGCTCCACGAGAGGATGGCTCTCGGCCTCATACCTCGAGCACCAGCTTCCCGAACGTGTCGTTCTTCTGCATGAGCCTGTGCGCGTCGGCCGCCCGTGCCAGGGGGAAGACGCGATCGACGACGGGGCGCAGCGCGCCGCTCGCGAAGAGGGGGACGAGGTGTCTCTGCAGCGACTGCGCGGCGAGGATCTTCTCCTCCAGCGGCCGTGCCCGCAGCGTCGTCCCGCGCACGATGCCGCGCTTGAACATGAGCATGCCGAGCTCGATCTGCGTCTGCGCCCCGGCCATCGTGCCCACGACGACGATGCGCCCCTTGGACGCGAGGCACACGAGGTCCTGCGCGACGTAGGCGCCGCCGACCAGCTCGAGCACCACGTCCACCCCGGTGCCTCCCGTCTGGGCGAGCACCTCGTCGGCGAACTTCGCCCCCTCGACGACCACCCCGTGCTCGAGCCCGAGCTCTCGCGCGCGCCCGATCTTCTGCGGCGTGCGAGCGGTGCCGATGACGCGCGCGCCGACGGCCTTCGCGATCTGCACGCCCGCCGTTCCCACGCCGCTGCCCACCGCGTGCACGAGCGCCGTCTCTCCCGGCGCCAGCCCGCCTTGGTCCACCATCGCGTCCCACGCCGTCACGAACGCCTCGGGAATCGCCGCCGCGTCGGCGAAGCTCATGTCGGGCGGCATGCGCGCGAGCGTCCTGGCGTGCGTCACGAGCTGTTCGGCGTAGCCGCCTCCGCCCACGAGCCCGAAGACGCGATCGCCCGCGGCGAGCTCGGTCACGCCGTCGCCCACGGCGTCGACCTCGCCGGCGATCTCGAGCCCCGGGATGTCCTTCGGCCACCCGGGCGGCGCCGGGTAATGCCCCATGCGCTGCAGCAGGTCGGCGCGGTTGACGGCGGTCGCCCGCACACGCACGCGAACCTCGCCGCGCGACGGCTCGGGCGTCGCCACCTCGCGCAGCTCGAGCACCTCCGGCCCTCCCGGCTCGCGGATGACGATGGCTTTCATGGCGATGGGCGGCAGAGTAGCGCTATATCGTCCGCCCATGCGCGTCGTGCGGCCCGTGGTGAGGAGCTACCGCTCGCCGTACTTCGAGGAAGCCGCCTCGTGGGTGCGCTCCGGCGGACACGCCGTCGTGTGGGTTACCCCGCGCAAGGCGCGCCTCGTGTTCCGCAAGCCTCGCGAGGGCGACGAGCGCGACCTCGGCCACTGGTCGGCGCTCGACATCGGGCGACTCGAGTACTCCGTCTTCGGCCGCGGCACCTTCAAGGGCATGGCCTACGTGCGCGTTCCGCACGACTGCTACGCCATCATCCGCGACCGCATCGTGCGTGACTCGATCCACCCCGGTCCCACGCGCGCCATCGAGCTCGACTGCCTCGAGTGCGGCGCCTGCTGCAAGGACAACCGCGTGGAGCTCGACGACGAGGACGTCGCCCGCTTCGAGCGCGCCGGCCGCGGCGACCTCGCGCGCCCTCCGTACGCTCGCCGGGACGACGGCGCGATCGTGCTCGTCCTTCAGCGCGACAAGCGCTGCAAGCACCTGGGGGGCGACAACAAGTGCGCCATCTACGCTTTCCGCCCCGACTCGTGCAGCTCCTTCCCCGTGGGCAGCGAGTGCTGCCTGTCCTCGCGCGAAGAGGAGATGGGGATCGTCGACGGCGCTACGTCGTAGCCGGGCTCCACGCGAGCTCCTCCGGTTGCCCGAGGAGCTCGACGTCGTGGAAGCGCGCGTAGTCGATGATGCGCGTCCCATCCGGCTCGATGGTGAGCACATCCGCGAAGCGTGCGTTGTAGACGATCTCGTCGAGCCCGTAGCGATGGCGCGCCTGGATCGACTGGCCAATCGTGTCGTCCATGCCCGAGAACGTGAGAAACAGCTCGGCGCTCTCTTCGAGCAGCCGGTCGCGCGTCTCGATGCCGCCCCACAGAGGGCTCTTCTCGTCGATGCGGTGCATCGGCACCCACGTCAGCGCGAAGAGCGCGGTGCGGTCGCGCACCAGCGGCAGATCGACCGGGACGCGGATGACGTCGCCCTCGAGCGTCTTCTGTCGCATGAGCAGCCCCACCTGCAGCCGTCCCTCGACCACCATGTTGCCGCGCCAGTTGGCCAGCCGGAACACCAGGTGCGGCACGCCGTCGCGCATGTGCACGACGGCCTTCGACCCGAAGAGGACGCGCGACGTGGGCCGGGCGAACTTGGCGAACGTCACGCCCGTGACGAGCGCGACCCCGAGCGTGCCGACGAGGGCCTCGACGACCACCACGACGTGGCCGAACCGCGAGGCGGGCGCCATGGCGCCGTAGCCGATCGTCGCGATCGTCTGGACGCTGAAGTAGAACGCATCCTCGAGATCGCCGGGAGTCGCGCCGGACACGCATCCGGGCCGCGACGCGTAGAGGATGGCGAACACGAAATTGAGGGCCACCCACGTGCCGCCGACGTAGGCGAAGAAGCGCCACCACGGCATCGCGAGGACCTTGTGGTAGAGGTCCTCGAAGAGCGGCAGGTGCTGGCCGCGCAGGACGATGCGCGGCGTCGCCCGGGAAGACGGCTCGAAGCGGATCTTCCTCCTGTCCGCCGGGGCCGCCATCGTCACTTCTTCTTCTTGTTCGCGTCCGTCGTCGGTGCGGGGGTCGCCGGCGCAGGGGGCTGCGCGGCGATGAGCGCCTGCAGGCGCTCCTTCGCGTAGCCGACCGTCGTGTCGTCCTTGGCGGCGTCGGCGACGCGCGCGCCGTCGTTGAGCGTCAGGAGCGCCTGGCCCACGCTGACGAGCGCCGCCGCGATGTCGTCGTTGTCGGCGCTCGCGCGATACATGCCGAAGAACTGGCGCAGCGTCGGCAGCTGATCGGGACCGGCGACCACCGCGAGCGCCGCCGCCGTCTGCCTCACGTCGTCGTCCGTGTCCGCCGTGTCGAGCAGGTGGGACGCGAGCAGCGGCGCCGCGCCTTTCTCCTTCATCGCTCCGAGCGCCTGCGCGATGGGGCCCACGGGCGGCGCGCGCAGGACGTCCTTGAGGAAGTCGTAGTGCCTGCCCAGCGCCGCCTCCATGTACGACGCGCCGTTGCGCCGGTTCGCGAGGGCCGTGCGCGCTTCCCCGAGCAGGTCGGGGCTCGTGCGCGGGTCGCTCGCGAGGTCCACGAGCGTCTTGGTCGCCGTGTCGTCCTCGACCGAGGCGAGCTCGCGCAGCAGCAACTTCTGCGCGACGACGAGCTGCGGGTTGTCGGTCGTCACCGCGTCGGCGAGCTGCTGCGCGAGGGGCTTCACGTCGGCCGGGGTGCCGCTCGCGGCGAGGCCGTCGACGCTCACCGTGCACGATTCGACCGGCTCGCCGAGGTCCGCCTCGGAGAGCACGCCGCCGGTCTTCGCGTCGAGCGTCGTCACCTTGCCCTGATCGTCGCAGAGCACGACGCCGCCGCTCGACGCCGCGCCGCCGACGAAGTCGGTCGTGTGCGAGTGCACCCACGCGAGCTTGCCCTTGTCGGCGCCGAATCCCATCGCGAGGCGGAAGTACGTCGCGTACCAGCGCCCGCTGTCGATGACGGCCCCATCGTCGGTGCCCTGCGGGCGCGCGTAGAGGTGCACCTTGTCCTCGGCGCCGGCCACGGGTGCGACGGGGTCACTGCCGGCCGGCATGAGCTTCGGCGTCCCGGGCAGCTCGCGCATCGGGATGGTCAGCTTCGTCGCCTTGCCCTGCGACGCATCGCGGATGTGCGCGTCGAAGCGGACGTATCCCGCCTGTCCGAACCAGAGGCTGCCTGCCTGCGTCCAAGCGCGCGTCGTCTGCTCGCGCAGGGTCACGCGCGCCACCTCTTCGCCGCTCGACAGATCGATGACCGACACGTACTGCCCGGCCCATGGCACGAAGGCGAGCCTTCCGAGCACCGCGGGTGAGCCGAGCGGCCTGTCCGTCTCGATCTGCTGCACGACCGATCCGTCGTGCGCCACCGCGAGCAGCGTGGCCCCTGTTCCTCCCGACTTGCGGAAGGTGAGCACCGTCACGGCGCCGTCGTCTCCCGCGCCGAGCAGGGGGATGCCCCCCGTCGGGCGCCGCCAGATCACGGCGCCGGTCTTGGCGTCGAGCGCGAACGCCTCGCCACCGCCCGAGCCCACGACGACGCCGCCGGTGACGACGGGACGCGCGTCGAGCGGGTGCGCGAAGGTCCACTTGCTCCCTCCGCCCAGCGGAAGGCCGATCAGCTTGTCCGTGTGCCCCGCGACGCCCACCACGACGTCGGCCGTGGGCGCGATCGTGGAGCTGCCGACGCGGTCCCACACGTGACCGATCGAGATGCCGCCGTCGTCGGTCCAGTCCGTCGAGAAGCGGGCAGGATGCGCCTGCCCTCCGCCGCAAGCGGCGAGAACGCCCGCGAGCGCCGCCATCCCTGTCCAGCGCGCGATGGGGCTCATTGCGTCGGCTCCGATCCCGGCGACGCCGCCGTGGCGAGGACCGCCTGGTCGAGCGACTGCTTCACGCGCGTCGACCAGTTCTTCGGCCACTTGGTCTGCACGTCGCGAAGGAACCGGTTGGCCTCGCCCGTCCCGAGCTCGCGAATGCGTCCCACGATCCGGACCTTCAGGTCGTCGCTCACGTCGGCGGCCGGCCGGAAGAGCACCTGATCCAGGCCGCTCGTGACGACGTCGAACGGCACGCTCCCGAGCTTCGCGGCGAGCCGGTCGCACTCGTTGCCGGCGCAGAGCTGGCCGATCGACGCCGCCGCCTCCCCCACCTTGTGCTCGAGGGCGACGAAGAGGTCGGACACGGCGTCCTTCGCCTTCATGCTCCCGAGGCCGGTCGCCGACAGGCCGCGCACTGCGGGATCCGGATCCGACAGCGCCGTGCGGAGCGCCTTGACCGCAGCGGCCCCGCGCGTGCGTGCGAGCGCCGTCACCGCCGCGCGTCGGATCGACGACGTGCGGTGACGCGCGTACCAGGACAGCGCGTCGCTCCCGCCCTCGCTCTCGGTATCGCCGAGCGTCTCGATCGCGGCCACGGTGAGGGGCGGGGAGAGACCCTTCTCCAGCAGCTCGACGATCGCCGGCACCGCAGGCGCGCCTGCCTTGGCCGACATACGCACGTCGTCGAGGGCGCTCTTGATCTGTCCGGGGTCACCGCTCTTCAGGCGCTTGATGGCATCGGCCGGCAGAGGCACGGCCTTCGGGACGTCGACGGCACCGGCGGGTGGCTTGGCATGCGCCTCCCCGGCCGGCATCACGAGCGCGACCGCGCCGAGCAGCGCGATCGCGCAGGAAATGCTTCGCATGCAGCGAATGCTCGCGCCGCACCAGGGCCCCTGTCAAAAACGAGTTCAGTCCCCGCAGGCGAGGCCGATTTCCTCGGATTTCCCGTTGATCGTGAGGTTGGCGTCGGGCCCGCCCAGGTACTTGATGTCTATCGAGTCGCCGTTGCCGAGGTTCTTCACCTGGATCTCGCTCCCGGACTGGGGGCACGAGTCGGCACAGCGCTTCCAGGTCGTGAACGTGGTCTGGAGCTTGGCGCCCAGGATGTCGCCCGTGGACTGACCGCTCACCTCGAGGCAGGCGACCCCCGCCGTCCACTGCAGCGTCTTCTGGTTGGTCCGGTTGAAGCTCCGCCCGCGACCCGTCGTGCCGCTGAGGGTCGCGTTCCACGTCATCGTCCGGTCGTTGCCGCTCGCCGTCACGACCGCCGTCGCCTGCCAGCTGTCGATCGTGGCGCGGTTGATCTTGAAGTTCTGCGCCGTGAAATTCAGCGTGAGCTGGTTGCTCGCCGTCTGCCACGAGAGGTTCACGGTGCCCGTCAGCTCCACGAGGCCCAGGGGTCCGGTGCAGCCGTTGAACACGAAGCTGGCGCTCTGGCCGCTCTTGTCGACCGTCGTCTGCTCGCAGCCGGCCGGCTGGAACCAGAAGCCCGGGTTGCCCACCGTGGTCGTGTCGCCGGCCAGGTGCAGATTGCTCTCGCCGGGTGCGAGTGACATGGTGCTCACGCCACCGCCGCTGGAGTTCACGAAGGACGACGCGAGGGACTCGGTGTCCGACTCGGTGCCGGCGACGTCCTCGGCGCCGCTCGTGTCGCTGGCGAGCGAGGACTTGTCCTTCACCACGCACGCGGCGGAGAGGACGGAAAGGGCGAGGGCGGGAAGGATGCACTTGGTGGAAAGCACGGGGGGAACCTCCTGCTCTGGACTAGAGCAGCCGGCGTGCCGGACGCGGAACGATGGAGTGTCGCGCACTTAGGCCCTGGTCCCCCCGAACGTCGGGTGGACCACGTGTGGTACCGTCGTCCGTGTGGAGGGCCAGGGCGGCAGCGAGCGAACGCGCCAGCGCGAGGTGCACTGGGTGGTGCGCGGCGGTGTCGTGCGGCTGCCCGACGGCGCGACGCATCCCGTCGACGTGGACCCGGTGGTCGTCGGGCGCGATGCAGGCGCGCAGATCGTGCTCGCCGATCCCGAGGTGAGCGCGGCCCATCTCGAGCTGCGCGCGGTGACCGAGGGCATTCTCGTGCGCGATCTCGGCAGCACCAATGGGACGTTCGTGGGACCGCTGCGGGTGAACGAGGCCGTCGTGCGCACGGCGACGGCGGTGACGCTCGGACACACGATGCTGACCGTCGAGCCGAGCGGCGAGCATCGCGTCGACGTGGGGTGGTCCGACGGCTTCGGCCCGCTCGTCGGCCGCAGCCCGCGCATGCGGCGCGTCTTCGGCGTGCTCGAGCGCATCGCGCCGACGCCGCTCTCGGTCCTCATCCTCGGAGAGACGGGCACGGGGAAAGAGGTCGTCGCGAAGGCGATCCACGAGGCGAGCCCCCGCAAGGACCGGCCGTTCGTCGTCGTCGACTGCGGGAGCATCCCGCCGACGCTCGCCGAGAGCATCCTCTTCGGCCACGAGAAGGGCTCCTTCACCGGCGCCGACCAGCGGCGCAAGGGCGCGCTCGCCGACGCCGACGGGGGCACCCTCTTCCTCGACGAGCTGGGGGAGCTGCCGCTCGATCTGCAGCCCAAGCTGCTGCGCGCGCTCTCGGAGAGACAGGTGAAGCGGGTGGGCGGCTCGGCGTTCGAGCCGATCGACGTGCGCATCCTCGCAGCCACCCGCCGCGACATCTCCGCCGAGATGAACGCCGGCCGCTTCCGGAGCGACCTCTACTTCCGCATCGCCCAGGTGCGCATCGAGCTGCCGCCGCTGCGCGAGCGCCCGGGAGACATCCCGCAGCTCGTCGACAGCGTCTGCAAGCGCGCCGGGAAGGCCGAGCACACCGCCGCCGTGGTGGGCTGGATCCAGCAGAACCTGGCGCAGCACGACTGGCCCGGCAACGTGCGCGAGCTCGTCAACGTCGCCTCGGTCGCCGCGATGCTGGCCGAGACACCGGGGGCGATCGACGACGTGCTCGCCCTCACGCGAGGCGACGCGGGCGCCGAAGCCTCTCCGAGCACCCGCGCTCCCATCACGGCGTTCGCCGAGGCGAAGCGCCAGGCGCTGGTCGACTTCGAGCGCGCCTACTTCAAGGCGCTGCACGACTCGGCGAGCGGCAACGTCAGCGAGATGGCGCGCCAGAGCGGCATGGAGCGCCACCACGTTCGCGCGTACCTGCGCAAGCACAAGATCAGCGGTTGATCCAGAGGAACGCCCCCGCGGCGCCGATCAGCACCGAGACGAGCGTCACCACGACGAACAGCGGAGCGAGGGATCGTTTCGGCAGAACCACCGGGGCCAGATCCTCATCGGGCATCGGCGGCTGCTTCGGCGGTGGCGCTTGGAGCGGCGGCACCTGCGGCGCTTGCTCGAGTCGCACCGTTGCCTGGCGCGACGGGGGAGGAGGCGCCGCCGCCGCCCGCGAGTGCGGCTTCGGAGTCCTCGGGCTCAGCTTCTCGAGCTCCGACCCCAGGATCGCCAGTAGCCGCGTGTAACGGTAGTCCAGCTCTGCGCCGCACATGGCCTCGACGCAGCTGGCCACGGCCGCGGGAGGCGCAGGCGGAACGGCATGCTCGAGCGCACGCGCGAAGGCGAGGGCGGTCTGGAAGCGATCCTCGGTGCGCCGCGCGAGCGCGTGCCCCAGGACGGCGTCGACGTCGGACCCGCACCGGACGATGGTCGATGGCACCGGGATGGGCGCCGTCATCACGCGGCGCATCTCGTCGAACTCGTCCTCTCCGCGGAAGAGGCGCGTACCGGTCACCGCCTCCCAGAGCACGATGCCGGCCGCGAACACGTCGCACCGCCGGTCGACCGGCTGCCCGTCCACCTGCTCGGGCGACATGTAGCCGCACTTGCCCTTGATCACCCCGGCGCGCGTGCGGGCGATCCGGCTGCGCGCCTTGGCGATCCCGAAGTCGATGACGCGGCTCACGCCGTCGACGCCGGCGATGACGTTCTGCGGCGACACGTCGCGGTGCACGATGCCGAGCGGCTGGCGCCGGATGTCCACCGCCTCGTGCGCCTCGTGCAGCCCGACGAGCGCGTCGATCACGATGCGAGACACGACGGGCAGCGGTACGGGCCGCCCGGCGCGCTCCGCCGACTTGAGCAGCTGCGACAGCGCCACCGAGTCCACGTAGTCCATGACGAGGACCACCTCGTCGTCGACGCGCAGCACGTCGATGACCGGGACCACGTTGGGATGGCGGATGCTCGACGCGAGGCGCGCCTCGTCCATCAGCATCGCCGTGAACTCGGGATCCTTCGTGAGCGCGCGGTGCACGCGCTTGATGACGACGAGCCGCTCGAAGCCTGCCGCACCGCGGTAGATGGCGATGCCCACCGTCGCCGTGCCGCCGGCCGCCAGCTCCACGAGCAGCTCGTAGTTCCCGAGACGCTGCCCGGGGGCGAAGGTGACGTTCGGGTTGCTCACACCCGTCCCGATTATACGCCACCCCGTCATCCCCCATGGCTGAGGGCGCCGACCAGCAACGGTCACCGGACCGTCCACCACCCGCGCTTGTTTTCGGCCGTGGCAGCGGGCTCCGCGGCAGGCACGAAGGGTGCGTACAGGTCACCGCAATGGCACGACAGCGCGACCTGGACTCCGACCAGACGGTCAAGCGACAGCGCAACACGGACTCCGACCAGACGGTCAGGCGACGGATCGACGTGGCCAAAGCTTTCGGCGAACAAGAGGAGACTCCGACGAGGCCCGCCGTGCACGCACAGGTGCCCCTCGACGCCGTACCCATCCTGGCGCTCCCGCGCGGCGAGGTCCCGTGGGACAAGCTCGGCGAGAAGGCGTCCCAGGTCATGCTGCGCGTCGACGGAACGACGTGCGTCATGGTCATCGCGACCGACACCGGCCTACCGCCGGCGGACGTCGCGAGCGAGCTCGCGTCCCTGGTGACCCACGGCCTCGTGCACCTCGTCGCGCCCCCGTCGACGAGGAATGCCGAGCTGGAGCTCGACCTGGCCGCCGGCTGACCCGCCCGGCACTGGGGTATCCTCGCGGACCGCATGTTCGAGTCCGCCGAGCTGGGCCACCGCGTCGACAAGAAGGACTACGATCGCGAGGTCCCCAAGCTCCGCGAAGCGCTGCTCGACGCGCAGCTGCGCGTCCTCGAGCGTGCCGAGTTCCCCATCATCCTCCTCTCGGGCGGCGTCGACGGCGGCGGCAAGGGCGAGGTCGTGAACCTGCTGCTCGAGTGGATGGACCCGCGCCACATCCAGGTGCACGCGATGGGGGAGCCGACCGACGAGGAGCGCTCGCGGCCTCCGATGTGGCGCTTCTGGCGCGCGCTGCCCCCCAAGGGCAAGACAGGCGTCTTCTTCGGCTCGTGGTACACGGCGCCCATCATCGATCGCGTCTACGGGCGCACCGGCGGCTCGGAGCTCACGCGGTCGCTCGCGAACGTCTCGCGCTTCGAGCGGATGCTCGTCGACGAGGGCGCGCTCGTCGTGAAGTTCTGGATGCATCTCTCGAAGAAGGCGCAGAAGCAGCGCTTCAAGGAGCTCGAGGAGAGCCCTGGCACGGCGTGGCGCGTGACGAAGCAGGACTGGGAGCGGCATCACCGTTACGAGCGATTCCGCGAGGTGAGCGAGCATGCGTTGCGCGAGACGAGCACCTCCGAGGCGCCGTGGAACGTGGTCGAGGCGAGCGACCGTCGCTACCGCAACCTGACCGTCGGCCGCCTGCTGCTCGAGATGCTCGAGCGCCGGCTCACCGGCAGGCACACGACGCAGGTGCGCGGGGCGCCGCCTCCGCCGCCGCCGATCGACGCGCGTGACGTGCTCGAGGAGATGGACCTCTCGAAGAAGCTCTCGGACGCGCAGTACGACAAGAAGCTCCCGAAGGCGCAGGGGGCGCTCAACGCGCTTTCGCGGCGCAAGCGCTTCCTCCAGAACCACGCGTGCATCGTCCTCTTCGAGGGCCCCGACGCCGCGGGCAAGGGAGGCGCGATCCGCCGCGTCACGGCGGCGATCGACGCGCGGCGCTTCGACGTGGTGCCCATCGCCGCGCCGACGGAGGAAGAGCGCGCGCAGCCCTATCTCTGGCGCTTCTGGCGCTCGGTGCCCAAGCGGGGGCACTTCACCCTGTTCGACCGCAGCTGGTACGGCCGCGTCCTCGTCGAGCGCGTCGAGGGATTCGCCGCCGAGGCGGACTGGATGCGCGCTTACCGAGAGATCGTCGACTTCGAGGATTCGCTCGTGCGCGCGGGCATCATCGTCGTGAAGTTCTGGCTGCAGATCGACAAGGAAGAGCAGCTGCGGCGCTTCCGGGAGCGCGAGAAGACCGGGTACAAGCGCTTCAAGATCACCCGCGAGGACTGGCGCAACCGCAAGAAGTGGGAGGCCTACGAGCGCGCCGTGTGCGACATGGTCGATCGCACCAGCACCTCACCCGCGCCGTGGCATCTCGTCGAAGCGAACGACAAGAAGTGGGCGCGGGTGAAGATCGTGCAGACCATCAGCGACGCGATCGAGCCCGCGCTCTAGTCTGCGGCGAACGCGTCGCCGCTCGCTGCGATCGAGAGTCTCACCTGCGCGAGCAGCGCGCGCGCACGCGCGACGCGCCGGTTGGCGACAGAGCGCGCCGCCCAGCAGCCTCCGCTCAGCGGCGCCGCGGGGCTCGCGGGGCAGATGCGCGCGCCCTCGTGAAGCGCGACGAGCCAGGCGCGCGCTTGCGTGAGAACGTCGGCGCGCCCGGTGACCGCGGGCTCTTGCCACACGCCGTAGCTGCGCCCGCCGTCGCCGACGGCGCCCTTGGCGAGCCAGCTCTCGCGCAGCGCCCAGTACGCCATCATCGCGGCGTCCTCTTCGCGGCTGCCGAATACAGGCGGCTGCTGATCCTCGTTGACTGCGGTCGTGATCGCGTCGGCTATCTCCGATGCGTCGTGCAGCTTGGGAGCCGCAGGATGTATGGCTGCCCAGATCGCGACGATCAGGGCGTGCAGCGGAATGCTCGGGGTCATTGGTGCATCTCCAAATCGCGAAAGACTTCCCCCCACCCGGGCCGAGAGAGGGGAATTCGTAAGCACCAGCGCAACCCCGAGCAAGCGGGCGCCAGTGCGATTTGGACGTATGTGATGGAGATGACAGCGAAACGAAAGCGGGCGGATCGGCCGATTTATTGGCGCTTCGAGAGTTGTGAACGCGGATCAGCACGTACGCGAGGACGAGCACCGCGTGCGAGTACGGGCACGTGACACGAGGACGAGTACGTGCATGTCCTGTCGAGGGTCCAGACCGGGTAGATGGGTAACAAACCAGACCGGGGACATGGGTGACACCTGAAGGGGCACGCAACGATGCTGCGCAGTGCCCTGGAAAGTGACCAACCGCGTGTCCGAGCGAATGAAGTTTCTGGCCCGCCTTCAGGCGGGAGAGCGCATGACCGACCTTTGTGAGGAGTTCGGCATCAGCCGCAAGGCTGGCTATCGGCTACGCGACCGGTTTGCGTTGCTCGGCGAGGCGGCGTTGGTGGACGCTTCGCGAGCGCCCAAACGAGTGGCCAACCGCACGAGCGCCGAGATCCGGGAGCTGCTGCTGACGGCCCGTCGCCGGCACTCGAGCTGGGGACCACGCAAGCTGCGAGCGTGGCTGCTGGACCAGCATCCGGGTCTGACGCTGCCGGCCGCCAGCACGATCGGCGACCTTCTACGGCGCGAGGGTCTCGTCGAGCCACGTCGAGTGCGTCGCTGCACCCCAGCTTGGAAGGGAGGTCGCTCGCAGCCGACAGCCCCCAATCAGCTTTGGTGTGCGGACTACAAGGGCGAGTTCCGCCTCGGCAACACGCAGTACTGCTACCCGCTGACCGTCACGGACCGCTTCAGTCGGATGCTGCTGGCATGCGATGGCTTCGAAGCGATCGCCACGGGCAGCACACGGCAGTCGTTCGAGGCGGTGTTCCGTGAGCATGGACTGCCGCAGGCCATCCGGACTGACAACGGCGCCCCCTTCGCTTCGCGAGGTTTGCACGGGCTCAGTCGCCTGTCGGCTTGGTGGCTGCGACTCGGCATCCGGCACGAGCGCATCGACCCTGCGCATCCCCAGCAAAACGGGCAGCACGAGCGCATGCACTTGGACCTCAAGAAGCAAACCACGCGACCAGCCGCAGGCACCCTTCTGCAGCAACAGGAACGCTTCGACACCTTCGTCCACGAGTACAACTACGAGAGACCGCACGAGGCCCTGGGGCAGACACCTCCTATCCGGCACCACGAGCGCTCACCGAGGCTCTTCCCCGAACGTCTGCCCGATCTGACCTACCCCCTGCATGACCGCACCGCGGTCTTGGCCCCTTCAGGCCACATCCGGCTGGGAGGTCGCGGCAGCCACTACTTCATCACCAGCGCGTTGGGAGGAGAGCCCGTAGGACTGCGCGAGGTCGACGATCGCGTTTGGCTGGTGACCTACGTCGACCACGACCTTGGACTCATCGATGAGAGGCGGCACTGCTTCGAGCCTGCCGACCCTGCTGGCCCCACCCAGGAGAGCGCCGCCGAGTAAGAGGATTCGAGCACAGAGAAAGTGTCACCCATGTCCCCGGTCTGAAACGTCACCCATGTCTCCGGTTGCGCAGTGCTCGACAGGACATTCACGTACTCGTTCTCGTGCACTGCCCGTACTTCGAACTCCGTGCTCGAAACCTACCGGCCCTTGCTCGCCGCCGTCCTCCGCGCCGTCGCCACCGGCGCCCCGAGCATCCGCATCGCCCGGCACACTTCTGCGTCCTTGCACGGCCCGATGTTCCCGGCCGCATTCGGCCACGCGACCGTCCAGGTCCCATCGTCGGCCCGCGCGAGCACCGACCGGTCGCGGACGTCCGGCCCTCGCCACGAAGGAGGAGCGTGCGGCAGCGTCGCCTCGCGGTCGTCGGCATCCGCGACGGGGAACGGGTACTTCAGCGTCGGCGCGAGGCCCACGCGCTGCACGGCCGTCCCGTCGGGCAGCGCGTACAGCAGCGTCGTCAGCCGCAGCACGCCCGCGTGCGCGTCGTCGTCCAGGTACTCCTGGGCGCATCCCTTGCCGAACGTCTGCGCCCCGACCACCGGCCCGCGCCGGTACGACGCGAGCGCGCCCGCGATCATCTCGGCGGCGCTCGCCGTGTCCGCGTCCACGAGCGTCGCCACCGGCCCGCGCCAGCGGTCCACCGCCGGCGGCTCGGGCGCGCGGTCCGTCTCGAGCGACCCGTCGCGCCGCTTCATGGGGAAGAGCGGCGCGCCCGGGATGAAGAGCCCCAGCGCGTCGATGGCCCCGTCGGTCGACCCGCCCCCGTTGCCGCGCAGGTCGAGCACCACGCCCTGCAGCGGCCTGCCCTCCTGCTCGCGCGCCCTCAGGATCGCGCGCGTCAGCTCGTCGCCCAGGTCGTCGCGAACGTCGTGGATCGCGACGACGATCGCGTCGCCGTCGCCGTACTCCAGGCGCTCCACCGGCAGATCGTCGTCGTCGTCCGTCGCCGGCCCGCTCGCGCGCGTGTCGACCGGCGCGCCGTCGAGCCACGTCGTGATGGGCAGCTTCTCCCCGGCGCGCAGCACCACGGCCTGCGCCGGTGGCCGCGCGTCGCTCGCCGCGTACCCCAGCTGCTCGGTCTGCTCGAACGAGAGCCCCGCGGTCGGCACGCCCGAGAGCGCGAGCACCACGTCGCCGTCGGCGAGCGGCGGCGCCGCCCCCGCCTCGATGCGCACGCCGATCGACGTGCGCTCTGCCTTGTCCCAGAGCCGCGAGGGCGGCCGCGCCTCGAGGTCCACCTCGTACACGCTGGACTCCTCGTCGAGCGGGGCCCACGCGCCGTGCGGGTCGATCGTCGGCACGTAGGCGCGCACCGCCGCCGCGAGCACCACCCGCGCCCAGCCGTCGGGATCGAGCGCCGGGAAGTACCGGGCGCGCGCGGCCTCGGCGTACGGCTGCGCGGCGGCGCCGAGCTCCCGGTCGATCGCCCCGATGCGCCTCCCGAGCGTCGCCGCGAGCGCGCGCGCGGGCCGCGTGACGGTGGCACCCTCGAAGGCGACGGCCGTGGCGGCGTTCTCCGCGTCCTCGCCCGGCGTCGGGTCCGCGCGTGCCGCGTCGAACGCGGCGCGCAGGTCGTCGACCCACGTCACGAGCTCCACACCGAGGGCGCGCGCCGCCACGCAGTCGCGCCCTCCTCCGCGGGCCTCGAGGTCCGCCAGCAGCTCCGCACCGCGCGCGTCGAAGGCGTCCGCCACCGGCGAATCGGGCGAGACGCTCCAGAGTCCGTAGGGATCGAGCCAGTCGGCCGCCGCGTCGGCGAAGGCGTGGGGGTCCACCGCCTCCGGCACGTACGCGAGCTGCCCGCGCGTCTGCGCGACGACCGCGCGCGCCTCGTCGCAAGCGAGCCCGGGCGCGTCGCCGTTGGGCACGCGGAACGCGTGGGCGCGCGGATCGTCGACGCCCGCCGCGGGGGAGGCGCCTTGCTGCGCCGCGCGGTCGTCCGAAGCCGCCGATCCGGCCCCCGCCGCGGGAGCCAGCGTTGCCGGCATCGCCGCCGGGGCGGGCCGGAAGGACCAGAGGAGCGCGGTTCCCACGGCAACCAGGCTGCCGCCGACCCAGAGACCGCGCATACCCATGGGGAAGAGAAGCGTAGCAGGCGGCGCTCCCACGGCAGCAGTTTGTCGCGGCGCGCGATAGTCTCCCGGGACCGGCATGAAGCTTTCCGCGGCTCTCTGCCTGGCCCTCGCGCTCGGGGTCCTGCCGCGCGCCGCGCGCGCCGAGGACATCGACGAGGGCATCCCCTTCCGCTCGATCGTCCTCGAGGGCGCGCTCGACGGCGTGGCCATCGGGCGGTACGGCGCGGAGCTGGAGTACCTCCCGGCCCCGCACCACGCGCTCCGCGTCGCGCCGGCGTACTTCTACGCGCTGCCCGGCACGGACGATCAGCTCACCGGCTTCGGCGCCGAGATCGGCTACCGCTTCTACGGCGGCCGCCACGGCCCGCACGGCCTGTTCGCCGGCGCGTCGTTCCTCGTGGGCGAGTACGAGTACATCCACGGCAACCCGACGAGCGTGCCGCTCGATACCGCGGTGGACACCCAGTACGTCTCGCTCGGGGGCGCGATCGACGTCGGGTACGCGATGGTCGTGCTCGGCAACTTCTCGATCGCCGTCGGCGGAGGCGCGCAGCTCACGGCCGACACGCTCACGCCGCAGTTCGAGTTCCAGAACCACCCCTGGCATTCGCTGCTGTACGGCCCGGGCCTGCGCCCGAGGGCCATCCTGGAGGTCGGGGCCGCGTTCTGAGGTGCCCCGTGGCCCGCCCGCCGAGGGCCGTGCTAATGCGATCGCCCATCGCCGATGCCGAACCTCACCGAGGCCCTGACGGGAGAAGCCAACAAGAGCGCGGTCGTGGAGGACTGCGTCGCGCTCATCGACGCGGAAGTCGCCGACAAGGGTGGCCTCACCGGGCTCGCCATCAAGGCGGGATACAAGACGGTGCAGGGCATCAAGCCCGGCTTCGTGCGCAACGTCGTGAGCGACCTGCTGCCGGACTTCGCGAAGGCCCTCGAGCCCCTCTACCAGGAGGCGAAGGCCAACGGCGCGAAGGTGCGTGAGCACTTCGTCGGCAACACGACGCGCGTGGCCGACGCGCTGCTGACGGTGACCGACGACAAGGCGAAGCGCGCCAAGAGCGGCCTGGTGAAGGGCACGTACGACAAGCTGCGCGGCAGCGCGAAGAAGAACGTGGAAGCGGCAGTGCCGCGCCTCGCGGCGATGATCGAGAAGCACGCGCCATGAGCGTCGACCCGGCTGGCGACGTGCTCGTCTCCACCGAGTGGCTCGCCGCCCGGCTCGCCGACCCCGGCGTGAGGATCGTCGACATCCGCGGCAAGGTGCTGCCGCCCGGAGCCAAGCCCCGCTACGTCCCGAAGCGCGAGGACTACGACGCGTCCCACGTCCCCGGCGCCGTCTTCGTCGACTGGACGCGCGACATCATCGATCCGCTCGACCCGGTGCCGGCGCAGATCGCGCAGCCCCAGGCCTTCGCGGCGCTCATGGGCGCCCTGGGCATCGGCGACGCGACGCTCGTCGTGGTCTACGACGACTACGACCACATCTTCGCGGGCCGCCTCGCGTGGGCCCTTCGTTACTACGGGCACGACGCCGTCCGTCTCCTCGACGGCGGGTGGACGCGCTGGGTCGCCGAAGGCCGCCCCACGACGCGCGAGGTCCCGTCGCCCCCGCCGGCGACGTTCACGCCGCGCCCCCGCCCCGCACTCCGCCGGACGGCCGACCAGGTCGCGAGCATCCTCGCGGCGCCGGACGCGCTGCTCATCGACGCTCGGCCCGCCGATCAGTTCAGCGGGGCCGCCAGCGCCGCCAAGCGCGCGGGCCACATCCCGGGCGCTCGCAACGTGCCCTACGCGAAGCTCGTCGACCCCAAGACGGGCCGCTTCCTCGCGGCGCCGGAGCTCGCCCGCGTCTTCGCCGAGGCCGGCGTGGACGTGACCCGGCTCCCCCGCGAGGTGGTCGTCTACTGCAACGGCGGCGTCTCCTGCACCGTGCCCCTGAACGCGCTGCGCATGCTCGGTCGCGACGACGTCGCCGTGTACGACGGCTCCTGGAACGAGTGGGGAAACGACGACAGTCGCCCTCTGCGTTCGGGCTCCACACCGTGAATCCATTGCAACGGTGCGTAGCGTGTTGCGCGGGGTGCGGAAGCGCGACACAGCGTTGCCTCCGTCCCGGCACTTAATGCGGGACGGACGGAAAACTGCTGCTAAGGTCCCGCCCCGCCACGCATCCCGGCGAGGGAACCTCCCCTCTCCGGCGTGCGTATTCGGCTAGGCGCCCCTGAGCGCGCCGGTGAAAGGCGCGCCGGTGCGCAACCTGCATCAAGGCAGCGGAATCTCAGTCAGGGGAAGTTCATGAAACAACCGTCTTCGTTGCGCCCGGCGCAGGGCAAGCTTGGCGTCCTCCTCCCTGGCATGGGGGCCGTCGCCACGACGTTCATCGCGGGCGCCCTGCTCGCGCGCAAGGGGAAGGCGCTTCCGATCGGATCGCTCACGCAGATGGGGACCATCCGCCTCGGGCTCCGCACCGAGAAGCGCACCCCGAAGATCCACGACTTCGTGCCCCTCGCGAGCCTCCAGCAGCTCGAGTTCGGCGGCTGGGACATCTTCCCCGAGAGCGCGCTCGAAGCCGCGGAGCACGCGAAGGTCCTCGAGCCCCACCACCTGAAGGAGGTGGAGGAGGAGCTCGCGGCCATCCGCCCGATGAAGGGCGTCTTCTATCCCGGCTACGTGAAGCGCCTCCACGGCACGCACACGAAGACCGCTGCATCGAAGGCCGAGATGGTCGAGCAGGTCCGCGAGGACATCCGCACCTTCAAGAAGGACAAGGGGTGTGATCGCCTCGTCGCGGTGTGGTGTGGCTCGACGGAGGTGTACAGCCTCGCCAACGGCGTCCACTCGAGCGTCGAGGCCTTCGAGGCCGCGCTGCGCAAGGACGACCCGGCCATCTCGAACGCGCAGATCTACGCGTGGGCGTGCGTCAAGGAGCGCGTCCCCTTCGCCAACGGCGCGCCGAACCTTTGCGTCGACTTCCCGGCGGCGTGGGACCTCGCGAAGGAGTGCCGCGTGCCGACGGCCGGCAAGGACTTCAAGACCGGCCAGACGCTGATGAAGACGATCCTCGCGCCGGGCTTCAAGGCGCGCATGCTGGGCCTGCACGGCTGGTACAGCACGAACATCCTCGGCAACCGCGACGGCGAGGTGCTCGACGACCCCGACAGCTTCAAGACGAAGGAAGTCTCGAAGCTCGGCGTACTGGAGCACATCTTGCAGCCCGAGCTGCACCGGGATCTCTACGGTGAGCTCGTGCACAAGGTGCGCATCGACTACTACCCACCGCGCGGCGATGCGAAGGAAGGTTGGGACAACATCGATCTCTTCGGGTGGCTCGGTTACCCGATGCAGATCAAGGTCAACTTCCTCTGCCGCGATTCGATCCTCGCGGCGCCGGTCGTCCTCGACCTCGCGCTCTTCATGGATCTCGCGCAGCGCGCCGGCTTCCACGGCACGCAGGAGTGGCTCAGCTTCTACTTCAAGAGCCCGATGACCGCGCCGGACCTGTATCCCGAGCACGATCTCTTCATCCAGATGATGAAGCTGAAGAACACGTTGCGTTGGATGATGGGCGAGGAGGTCATCTCGCACCTGGGCACGGAGTACTATGACTGAGACGCGGAACACGCCGGCTCGCGCCGCAAGCGGCGCGGGGGCGCTGCGGGGTGGGATCGTCGGCTACGGGTTCATCTCGGAGAAGGGCCACGTGCCGGCGTACGCGCTGGCGGGCCCGAAGAAGTTCGAGATCGTCGCGGTGGCCGACACGTGCGCCGCGCGCCGCGAGAAGGCGCACGCCGCGCTGCCGAACGCGCGCATTTACTCCAGCCATCACGAGATGCTGGACGCCGAGCGCGGACGCATCGACTTCGTCGACGTCAGCACGCCGCCCTGCGACCACGCGAAGATCGCGATGGACGCCCTCTCCCGCGGCCTGCACGTGCTCTGCGAGAAGCCGCTCGCGACGAGCGCCGAGGACGCGCGGCGGATGGTCGGGCAAGCGCGCGAGATGCGCCGCGTGCTCTTCCCCTGCCACAACTACAAGCACGCGCCGGTCATCAAGGCGGTGCGCCAGATCCTCGACGCGGGGCTGCTCGGGAAGGTGCAGCTCGTGACGCTTCAGACGTTCCGCAACACGCACGCCAAGGGCGTCGACGAGTGGCGGCGCGACTGGCGCCGCGAGAAGGCGTACTCCGGCGGCGGCATCGCCATGGACCACGGGAGCCACACCTTCTACCTCGCGTTCGACTGGCTCGGCGCGTACCCGACGGCGATCAGCGCGAAGATGTCGACCATCGGCGAGATGGACACCGAGGACAACTTCTCCTGCGCCATGACGTTCCCCGAGGGAACGGCGACGGCGCATCTCTCGTGGACGGCCGGCGTGCGCAAGGTCATCTACACGATCCACGGCGAGAAGGGCGCGGTGCGCGTCGAGGACGACGACGTCGAGGTCGCCGTCATGAACGAGGACGCGCATGAGGGCGGCCCGGCCGTGTGGGAGATGAAGAAGCAGAAGATCGCGTCCGAGTGGATGGACGCGAGCCACGTCGGCTGGTTCCGGTCGCTCTTCGATCAGTTCTCGGCAGCCATCCGGGCCGACGACTTCGTGAGCCGCGAGACCGAGTCGAGCGTGCGCTGCATCGAGCTCATCACCGAGGCGTACGCGTCGGCGCTCGACAAGTGCCGCGAGCGCCCGCTGGGAGCGAAGAGGTAGACGATGATCGACCTCGCCGCCTCCATCGGCCTCATCGCGGGAACGCTCGTCGTGGGCGTGGCGTACGCGGGCCGCGTGACGCGCGCCGGCGCAGCCAGGCACGCGCGCATCGAGCGGGCGGGAAGCTCTCCGCTCCTCGGCAAGGGCGCGATGGAGATGGGGTACTGGGCGATGGCGCCTGTCGCGCGCTTCTTCATCGCCCTCGGCGTCACGGCGAACGCCGTGTCGTGGCTCTCGCTGGCGCTGGCCGCGGCGGCAGGCGTGTCGCTCGCGCTCGGGCACTTCGGCATCGGCGCGATGCTGAGCGTCCTGTCGTCCGTGTGCGACGCGATCGACGGCTACGTGGCGCGCGAGACGGGGACGGCGAGCGAGTCGGGCGAGGTGCTCGATGCGGCCATCGATCGCTACACCGAGTTCTTCTTCCTCGGCGGCATCGCCGTGCACGAGCGGCACGACGCGCTGGCTCTCCTCCTCACGCTCGCGGCGACGGCGGGCGCCATGATGGTCAGCTACTCGACGGCGAAGGCCGAGGCCCTCGGCGTCGATCCGCCGCGCGGGGCGATGAGGCGCCAGGAGCGCGCCGTGTACTTCGTGCTCGGCGCGGGGCTCGTCCCCGTCGTCGCGGCGGCCGCGGCACGCTGGGGGCTCCCGGCGTTCGTGGACCGCTGGCCGCTGCTCGCAATGCTCGCCCTCGTGGCGGTGGTAGGCAACGTGTCGGCGGTTCGGCGCCTTCGTGCCGTCGCCGAGGCCGTGCGCCGGCCGACGCCCGAGCCGCAGCGGCACGACGGCGAGGCCGAGGCGCTCGCGAGGGACGCGCATGCCGCTGCCGGCGACGCCCTCCGCTGACCTCCCCGCGGGGCCCGAAGCCCGCCCGGCGAGGGCCGAGACCGCGACCTGGCGCACGCTCGGCCGGCACCAGGTCGGAGCCATCGCCGCGACGCTGGTCGACTTCGCCACCATGATCGCGCTCGTCGAGGGCGCTCGCCTCTCACCCGAGGCGGCGACGCCCATCGGCGCCGTCGTCGGCGCCGTGGCGAACTTCGCGCTGGGCCGTGCGTGGATCTTCCGCCGGCACACGGGGCACTGGGCGGCGCAGGCTTCGCGCTACGCCCTCGTGTCCGCGGCAAGCGCCGGCTGGAACACCCTCGGGGAGCAGCTCTTGCACGGGATGGGGCACGTCCAGTACGTCGCCGCCCGCGCGATCGTGTCCTTCGTCGTCAGCTTGCTATGGAACTTCCCCATGCAGCGGGGCTTCGTCTTCCGGGAGCGCAGAGAAGCATGAGCAGCAAGACCGCGCCGTCTCACCCGCCGGACCAGAGGGTTCACTTGAAGACCGCGGTGCCGGGTCCGAAGAGTCGCGCGCTGCGCGAGCGCGAGGACGCGCACATCGCGCCCGGACTCCAGGGGTACGCCGTGATGGCCGGCATCGTCGTCGACCACGCGCGCGGGAGCGCCATCACCGACGTGGACGGCAACACGTTCCTCGATCTCATCGGCGGCATCGGCGTCAACGCCCTCGGCCACGGGCACCCGCTCGTCGTCGACGCGATCCAGAAGCAGGTCGCACGAGCGCACGTCGGATCGCTGACCAGCGAGGCCAGGGTCGACCTCGTCGAGCGCGTCGCGGCCCACGCGCCCGCCCCCGGGGTACACCGGCTACAGCTCTACTCGGGCGGCGCCGAGGCCGTCGAGAGCGCGATGCGCCTCGCGAAGAGCCACACCGGCAAGCACGAGTTCGTGTCCTTCTGGGGCGGCTTCCACGGCAAGACCATGGGCGCGCTGAGCCTCATGGGCTCGACGTACAAGGAGGGCCTCGGGCCGATGGTGCCTGGCTCGCACCTCGTGCCGTACGCCGACTGCTACCGCTGCCCCGTGAAGTCGAGCTACCCGACGTGCGGCCTCGCGTGCGTCGAGGTCGGGCGCAAGCAGCTCAAGATGGCGAGCACGGGATCGATCGCCGCCGTGATCGTCGAGCCGATGCAGGGCACCGCCGGCAACATCGTCCCGCCGGACGACTTCCTCCCCGCGGTCCGGTCGGTCGCGAAGGAGCACGATGCCCTCTTCATCGCCGACGAGATGATCACCGGCTTCGGCCGCACCGGTCGCTGGTGGGGCGTCGACCACTCGGGCGCGGTGCCCGACATCGTGACCATCGGCAAGGCCTTCGGCGGCGGCTTCCCGCTCTCCGGCCTACTCACGCGCGACGACATCGCGAGCGCCAAGCCCTGGAGCGTT
Source organism: Polyangiaceae bacterium (assembly GCA_036393165.1). Lineage (GTDB taxonomy): Bacteria > Myxococcota_A > Polyangia > Polyangiales > Polyangiaceae > Palsa-1150. Next base: position 22,871 of record DASVWO010000532.1, read on the forward strand.
CCGAGCGGCTCGTCGTCGAGCTACGGAGGCAACCCGCTCGCGGCGGCCTCGGGCGCAGCGGCCCTGCGCGCGATCGAGGAGGAGCGGCTGGTCGACAACGCGCGCGACGTCGGCGCGGCGATGCTCGAGGCGCTCGCCCCGATGGTCGACCGCTATCCGTTCGTGGGCCACGTCCAGGGCCGGGGCCTGTTCGTGGGCATCGAGCTCGTTCGCGACAAGAAGACGAAGGAGCCGCTCTCGCGCGCCGTCACGCGGCGCATCTTCGACGAGTGCGTCAAGCGGGGCTTGCTCACGATGGCCTACGCGCCGAGCTTCCGCATCCAGCCCGCTCTCAACATCGACCGGGCCACGGCGATGAACGCGATCGCAATCCTGCGCGAGGTGTTCGATCTCGTCGAGCGCGAGCGCGTGTGGGAGGCAGGAGCCGCGAAGTGACGCGCCTCTGGAAGCACTGGCGAACGCTCTGGCCCGGGTGGGGCATCCTGCTCCCTTTGCCTTACGTCGCGTTCGGCCTGCGCGCGGGGCTCATGGGTGGCTTCCACTGGGAGCACGTCGTGATCCTCGTCGCTGTCTTCGGGCTGTTCTCGTTCGAGCGCACGAAGAAGCTGTTCCTCGGCGCCTACCCCATCGGCATCCTCGCGTGCATCTACGACGGGATGCGCCTCGTGAAGAACGTCGGCCTCACCGAGGCCGGCGTGCACGACTGCGACCTGCGCGCGCACGAGCTGTCGCTGTTCCACGTGACCGACGGCGGCGTGCGCGAGACGTTCCAGGACTACTTCCAGACGCATCACTGGGCCTGGCTCGACCTGCTGTGCTCGGTCCCCTACGGCACGTTCATCTTCGCGTGCTTGGGCACCGCGGTCGTCCTGTACATGCGCGACTACCCGCGCATGCTGCGGTACGTGTGGTGCTTTTTCGCGATGAACCTGCTCGGGTTCGTGACGTACCACCTCTACCCGGCGGCTCCGCCCTGGTACTTCCACGCCCACGGATGCAGCGTCGACCTCGCCGCCCACGCGAGCGAGGGTGCGCCGCTCGCCCGCGTCGACGCGATGCTGGGTCTCCACTACTTCTCCGGCATGTACGGGCGCTCGAGCGACATCTTCGGCGCCATGCCGAGCCTCCATTGCGGCTACGCGTGCATCGTAATGCTCGAAGGATGGGCCGTCTTCAGCCGCTTCTGGCGGGCCGCGAGCGTGGCCTTCTTCACGGTCATGTGCTTCGCGGCGGTGTACCTCGACCATCACTGGGTGCTCGATTGCCTGGCCGGCATCCTGCTCTGCCTGGTCACGGTGGGGGTGGCGCGCGCGTGGGCACGACGGCGGGCAGGGGCTGGGGTGAAGCAGCCCGTGTCGATCCTCGACGAGACGAGCGCGACCAGCGGGGCTCCTTGAACCGCGCGGTGAGCGCGGTCGCGTGGACCCTCGCGACGTGGTTCGGGTGTGGGCGCGTGCCCAAGGCGCCAGGCACGGCCGGGACCGTCGGCGCCATCCCGCTGTACCTCCTTCTCGCGAGGACGGGGCGAGCCGGCGTCGGCCTCGCCGCGATGGTCGCGACCTTCGTCGGCGTCTGGGCGGCGTCGGTCGTGGCGAAGCAGCTGTCCGCGAAGGACCCTCAAGTGGTCGTCATCGACGAGGTGGCCGGGTTTCTCGTGACGATGGTGCCCGTACGCATCGTGTCGTGGCAGGCGGTGCTGTCGGGCTTCGTGCTCTTCCGGCTTCTCGACTCTCTGAAGCCATGGCCCATTCGCCGCGCCGAGAAGCTGCCGGGCGGGTGGGGCATCGTGCTCGACGACGTGGTCGCCGGTGTCTTCGGCGCCGCCGCAATGGTCGGCCTCCACGCGCTGAAGGTGTTCCCGTGATGACCCGCGGCGAGCCTGGCCCGCGGACGCGCGCGTTCGTGGACTTCACGCTGCGCTGGGGCCGCTGGCTCTGGGCGATTGCGATCTTGCTCGCGATCCCCGCGGGGTGGCGCACCGCGCAGCTCTACGTCCACCTGCGGAGCGACATGGAGGAGTTGCTCCCGAAGAGCGCTCCGAGCGTCGTCGCCCTCGACGAGCTGCGCGCGCGCATGGCGGGCATCCAGCACCTCGGGGTCGTCGTCGACGCCGGCAGCGCCGACCGGCTCCCGGCCGCCGAGCGCTTCCTCGACGACCTGGCGACGCGCGTGCGCGCCTACCCGCCCGATCTGGTCCGCAGCGTGCGCACGGGTGACTCCGAGGAGCGCAAGTTCATCGAGGATCACGCGCCCCTGTACGTCGAGCTGGCCGACCTGAAGACGATCCAGCACCGCATCGAGGAACGCCGCGACTGGGAGGCGAGCCGCGAGCAAGGCGCGCTTCTGGACGAGGACGACCCGCCGCCGTCGCTCGACTTCGACGACATCCAGCACAAGTACGAGGACCGCACGAAGGGCGCGCGCCGCTTCGACGGCGACCGCTTCGCCAGCCCCGACATGCACACGGCGCTCATGCTCGTCGAGGTCGGCGTGCTCGATACCGGCAGCTCCCGCGGAGGGCAGTTGCTCGAGCGCGTCCGCAGCGACGTCGCCGCGCTGAACCTCGACTCCTACGCACCCGGCATGCGCCTCGGCTACACGGGCGACGTCGCGATCAACGTGGAGGAGCTGCAGGCGCTCGTGACGGACCTGTCGCTCTCGAGCGTCCTGGTCGTCGTCTTCGTCATCGGCGTCATCGTCCTCTACTACCGCTGGTGGCGCAGCATCGTGGTGCTCCTGCCGCCATTGCTCCTCGCGACGATCTACGCGTTCGCGCTCGCGTCGCTCTGGCCGATGCACGTGACCGAGCTGAACACGAACACGGCGTTCCTCGGTTCGATCATCGTCGGCAACGGCATCAACTTCGGGATCCTGCTCCTGGCGCGCTACGTGGACGAGCGGCGGCTCGGCGCGAGCGTACGCGACGCCATGGTGCAGGGCCTGTGGGGCGCTCGCACCGGCACCCTGTCGGCCGCGCTCGCCGCCGGCGTGTCGTACGCGTCGCTCGCGCTCACCGACTTCCGCGGGTTCCGCCAGTTCGGGTTCATCGGCGGCATCGGCATGCTGCTCTCGTGGACCCTCGCCTTCGTCCTCGTCCCGCCGCTGGCCGCTTGGGTGGACCGGGCCCCGCGGATCGCGCCGCTGCGCCACACCCCAACGGCGACCCTCGTGGACCTGCAACGGCGACACCGCTCCCTGATCGTCGCGCTCGCGGCCGTGCTCGCGGGGCTCGCCATCTGGCAGATGCGAGGCTTCGGAGCCGGGCAGATCGAGACGGACTTCTCGAAGCTCCGCCGCGCCGACACCTGGCAGACCGGCGAGGGCTACTGGGGCCGAAAGATGGACGCGCTCCTCGACACCCAGGTCACGCCTGCGGTCATGCTGACCGACAGTCCCGAGCAGGCGCGTGCCGTTGCGGCGGCGCTCGAGAGCGAGATGAAGCACCCTCCTCTCTCCGAACGAATCGCCAGCATTCGGACGCTGGACGACGTCGTGCCTCGAGACCAGACGGCGAAGCTCGCGGTCGTCGACGCGATTCGCGACGACCTGACGCCGCACATCCGCTCCCTGCTCACGGCCGACCAGAAGCGCGCGGTGGACCGGCTGCTCGGCAAGGACACGTTGCGCCCGATCACGGCGGCCGACGTCCCTGCGACTTTCACCACGGGTCTGCGCGAGCGCGACGGCACCCTGGGCCGGACGGTGCTCGTCTTCCCCAAGCCGAGCCACCTCCTGTGGGAGGGGCCGGCGCTCGACGACTTCGTGCGCAGCCTGCGTGCCGCGGCCGGTGCGGCGAGCATCGGAGCCTCGAGGGGGCGGCCCGCGCGCCTCGCGAGCAGCTTCGCGCTGTCGGCCGACATCCTGCAGGCGGTGCGCAGCGAGGGGGTGCTGACGAGCGCCGCGGCCTTCTTCGGCGTGCTGGCGGTCGTTCTGGCGCTGCTGCGCGGGCGCGCCGCGACGGCACTCGTCATCGGATCCTTGCTGCTCGGGGTCCTCTGGCTGGTGGGGGCGATGATGGCGCTGGGGGTGAAGATCAACTTCGTGAACTTCATCGCATTCCCGATCACCTTCGGCATCGGAGTCGACTACGCGGCCAACATGGCTGCGCGCTGGGAGCAGATCGGTCGAGGACCGTCCATGTCGGAGGCCGTCCGCACCACGGGTGGCGCGGTGACGCTCTGCTCGCTGACGACGATCATCGGCTACTCGTCGCTGCTCCTGGCGCAGAACCGCGCCCTGTTCTTGTTCGGCGTCCTGGCCGTGCTGGGCGAGCTGGCGTGTCTCTCCGCGGCCGTGGTCGTCCTGCCCGCCTTCGTCGAGTGGGCTTCCGCCGCCACGAACCGGCACCGGCTGCGCCGGTCGTGACCCGGTTCAGGAGAGGCCGGTCAGCTCCCGGATACGCTGCAACGTGAGCGGCGCCTGCGGCTCGGAACGGCACGCGTCGAAGCACTTCCCGCAGTTGGGACCCTGGTAGTCCTTGGCGACGTACTCGCTGTAGTGCGCCACGGGCCCGAGCTCGGCGCAGGGCTGCACCATGCCCTTGGGCGACACGTGGATCATGATCTTGCCGGCGCGGCAGCCCGCGATCTCGCGCTTCTCGTAGAACTCGGGCAGCGTGTCGAAGAAGTAGTCGCTCGTCATCACGTTGCCGAGCTCGCGCTTGAGCTGCTTGATGCGGTCGCACACCGCGCGAAACTCCTGCATCTTCTCGGGCGACACGAAGTGCGTCTGGTTGCCGTTCTTCATGTCGTTGTAGCCGGAGAAGGCGATGTTGATGCCCCAGGAGTGCGCCAGGCGGATGAGTGGCTCCGCGTCGTGCATGTTGTCGACCATGAGCATCGACGCGAAGGTGAAGACGTTCATCCCCTCCTTCACCATCTTGGGGATCGTCTTCTCGAGCTTCCCGAACAGCCCCGGGATGCCGCGCTCCTTGTCCTGGCGCGCGTCCGGGTAGTTCATCGAGACGTTGATCTGGTTCACGCCGGCACCGATCAGGGCGTGGATCTTCTGCTCGCTGAGGAAGCCCCCGTGCGTCAGGAGGGTGATGTAGCGGAAGCCGGGCACGCCGCGGATCTGCTCGACGATGGGAACGATGTCGCGGCGGATCATCGGCTCGCCGCCAGTGAGCACGACGACGAGCGGATCGAACCGGCGGACGACGTCCGTGAAGTCCGTCATCTCGTCGCGCTCGCTGATCTTCCAGTAGTCGCAGAAGTCGCAGCGCGCGTTGCAGCGCTTGGTCACCTCGATCGACACCGTGAGCGGCCGGCGATGCAGCTGAACGTCGAGGAACTTGCCGATGCCTCGCAGCTTGTCGGTGGTGCTGAGGGCGAGCTTCATTGCGTTGTCCCCCTGTTTTCCAGGCGAACGAAGGTAGGGACCCTAGCGTTCGATGAGGTTCGATGCAATCCCGAGCCGGCCCGTTGCCACGAATTGGTACCGCCCCTGCCGTTCGTGATTAACCCGGGGCATGGACCTCTCCGTCTACTGCGTCGGCGCCGACGCGGACGCGGTGGCCGGTGCGCTCGGCGCCGCCTCGCGACGCATCGCGTGCACGACGCTTCCGCGCGACCCCGAGGTGGTCCTCGAGCTCGCGCGCCACCGTGCGCCGTCGCTCTTCGTGCTCGGCGGGGACGCCCCTCGCGTCGTCCCGGTGGCCCACGCCCTGGCCGATGACCCGATGACCGACGCGGTGCCGATCGTCGCCTGGGGCGTGCACGGCTCCTCCGCAGAGACGGCGCACCTCGTGGCCCTCGGCGCACGAGTGTGCGATGGACACGACGCGTTCGCGCAGGCATGCGATGAGCTCCTCGACGTGGGCGAGGGCCGAACGGTGCGCGTGGCCTCCCCGGCGTTCCCCGACGAGGCCGAAGAAGTGCCGCTGCACGGCCGCCGTGTCCTCGTTGCGGACGATGACCCCGCCGTCGCCTGGTACTTCGTCGACGTGCTCCGCCTCGCCGGCTGCGACGCCCAGGAGGTGCACGACGGCGCCGAGGCGCTCGACCGGGCGCGGCGCTTCGTCCCCGAGGTGGTGCTCGCGGACATCCGCATGCCGGCGCTCGACGGGCTACGCCTCTGCCGCGCCTTGCGCGCCGATCCGATCCTGGGCGACGTGCCGGTCGTCCTGCTCTCCTGGAAGGCCGACTGGATCGAGCGCGCCAGCCACGAGGACGTGGGCGCCACGGCGTTCCTGACCAAACACTGCGTCCCGGACGACGTCATCGCGCGCGTCCGAGAAGTCCTCTCGCTGCACGTGGAGCTCGAGCGGCGCTTCCGGACGGCGGACCCGACGGCGCCCGTGCGCGGCCTGCTCGATCGTGTCCTGCCGCACCGGCTGCTCCGCCTCGCGTGCGCCACGCGCCCCGATTCGCGCCTGTCGCTTCGCACCACGTCGCACGCCTACGAGGTGCACCTCCGGGCCGGGGCTCCGCGCAAGGTCACGCGCGTCGCATCGGACGGCGGGGTTCTTCGTGGCGACGCGGCGCTGGGCTCCCTCCTCTCGGTGCGCTCGGGGCGCTACCTCGTCGCGCAAGACCGAAGCGCCGTCGAGCCCGAGCTGACGGGCACGCTTCACCAGCTCCTGGCGCTGCACGTCGCGCAGGCGCGCGGCGGCTTCTCGCGCCCGGCACCTGTCACTCCGTCGGTACCCGTGGTGGTCGAGATGCCCGAGCCGGCCCCGCCGCCGGCTGCCACCACGCAGCCCCTCGCGATGCGTCCGGTCACCGTCCGCGCCGTGGAGCGCACGGCCCCTCTGCCCGTCAACAAGGTGGTGCAGCGCGCGCCCGAGCCGGAGCCCCCGCAACCCGCCGAGCCGGGGGGCTTCGTGCGGTTCTGGCGCGGCGCTCTGCGCCTCGTGGGCTTCGCGACCTAGTCGTCCGCCGGCTTTCCTGCCGGCCCTTCGGGCCGTGTACGATCGCGGCCGATGCAGGACGAGGAGGCGCTGCACCTCGCGAAGACGCTCGCCGCACGGATGAGCGTCGACGCGGCCTCGGGGGCGGCGCGCACCCTCGTGGACGCGCCTCATGCGACGATCGAGCCGCCCCGGCCGCCGTCGTCGGGCGCCATGGCGGCTCTCGACGCGCTCCGTGCGCTCGGGGTCACGCTAAGCGGGCGCATCGCCATGCACCGCACGCTGGGCGAGGGCGGCATGGGCGTCGTGCACCTCGCGACGCAGGAGACGCTCGGGCGCCACGTCGCCGTGAAGACGGTGAAGCCCGGGGTGAGCGACGCGGACGCCGCCGTCCGCATCCTGCGCGAGGCCTGGGTGACGGGACTGCTCGAGCACCCCAACGTGGTGCCGGTACACGACGTCGGCATCGACGCGTCCGGATCGCCCGTCATCGTGATGAAGCGAATCGAGGGCCACGCCTGGTCCGAGCTGATGCGCGATCCGGAGACCATCGCGAAGCGCTTCGGGGCCGGCGACCCGCTCGAGTGGAACCTGCGCACCTTCGCGAGCGCGTGCAACGCTATCCACTTTGCCCACGCGCGCGGCATCCTGCATCGCGACATCAAGCCGGACAACGTGATGATCGGCGAGTTCGGCGAGGTGTACGTCGTGGACTGGGGCATCGCCGTGAGCCTGAAGGACGATCCCAGCGGGCGCCTGCCGCCGGTGTCGCTCGCGAAGGACCTCGCCGGCACGCCGCACTACATGGCGCCCGAGATGGTGCTCGGTGATCCCGCGCTGCTCTCGCCCAGGACGGACGTCTACCTCCTCGGCGCCGTCTTCTACGAGGTGTTCGCCGGCGAGCCGCCACACCACGGCGCGAGCCTGCAGGCGATGATCACGGACATCCTGCTCTCGTCGCCTCGCTTTCCGGCGAGCTTCCCCGCCGAGGCACGCCGCATCTGCAGCAAGGCGATGGCGCGCGACCCCGCGCACCGCTTCGCCAGCGCCCAGGAGCTGCGGCTCGCCGTCGAGGAGTACGTGCGCCACCGCGGCTCCAGGAAGCTCGCGCACGACGCGAAGGTCAGCGCGGCGCTGCTCGAGGAGGCCATCCGCGCCGGCGGAACGGGAGAGGAGCGCCGCCTCGCCATCGCCAACCGACTCGGCGAATGCCGCTTCGGCTACCACGCGGCGCTGTCGGCATGGCCTGGCAACGAGGCAGCGCGCCAGGGACTCGACCGCGCGCTGCTGATGGTGGTCGAGTACGAGCTCGCCGAGGGAGACGCCGCGGCCGCCGCGACGCTCCTGCGCGACGTGTCGACGCCGCCGCCCGGCCTGCACGAGCGGGTCGAGGCGGCCGTGCACAAGCGCCACCTGGAAGAAGAGCGCCTGCGCAAGATGGAGGAGGACCACGACCCTCGCGTCGGCACGCGCACGCGGTCGTTCCTGGGAGGCGCCCTCGGTCTCGCGTGGACGGCGTCGACCCTGTTCGGCTGGCTGTACGTGAAGAGCGGCCGCGCCGTGTCCTACTTCGGGACGACCGTGCTGCCGGCGGCGGTGTTCCTCGTCATCGGGATGTTCGCGTTCGTCTGGGCGCGCGAGACGCTGAGCCGCACGCAGCTCAACCGGCGCTTCTCGCAGACCGTCGGCTTCTACCTCGTCGCGCAGATGGTGCTCGGCGCGGGCGGCTGGCTCGCGGGCATCCCGTGGCAGACGATGCACGTCTTCTTCCTCGCCGTCTGGATGCTGACGTACATCCTGCTCGCCGTGTGGGCCGAGAGGTGGTTCGCGTTGCCGGCAGCCGTGTGCGGTCTATCGTTCCTGGTCGCGGCCGGCTTCCCGCCGCTCGTCTTGCCGCTGATGTCGCTCTGCAACCTGGTCCTCACGGTCGTTCTGGTGAAGATGTGGTTCCCGCGCGACGAGATCGAGGCGATCAGGCGCAGGCGCGCCGAGCTGCGCCGACGCGCCGAACGATGGCTGCGCCCGTCGCGAGAGGAGGCCTGAACGTTGGGACCGCGCCTGCGCATCGTCCAGATCAACGACGTGTACTCGCTGGAGAACCTGCCGAGGCTGCTCACGCTGGTGCATGCCATGCGCACCGAGGACGCCGCCGACGCGACGCTCGTCGTCGTCGCCGGTGACTTCCTCGCTCCGAGCCTGCTCTCGAGTCTCGACGCTGGGAAAGGAATGGTCGCGTGCCTGAACGCGATCGGCGTGACGCACGTCATTTTCGGCAACCACGAGGACGACGTGCCGCCCGCGGAGCTGCGCGAACGCGTGCGGGAGCTGCACGCCAAGTGGATCGACACGAACGTCGACGGATTCGAGCCGAAGCTGCCGCGCAGCGACGTCGTGACGGTGACGGCGCGCGAGGGACGAAGCGTGCGCGTGGGCCTGGTCGGGGTCGTGATGAACGACCCGAGCGTCTACCGGCGCACCCCGTTCGGCGGTGCGGCGATCCGGCCGGCCAACGAGGCGGCGCTGGCGGAAGCGACACGCCTGCTACGTGAAGAGGGTTGCGCGTGCGTCGTCCCCATCACGCACCAGGCGCTCGAGGACGATCGCGCCCTCGCTCACGCGTCCATCGAGCCGCCGTTCCCGGTCATCCTCGGCGGCCACGAGCACGTCCCCGAGACGGAACGGGTGGGCAGCACGTGGATCGTCAAGGCGGGCATGGACGCGGTGCGCGCCGCCGTGACGGACCTCACGTGGAACGACGTCGCCTCGTCCGTCCCGTCGGTCTCGACACGCCTGGTGCCTGTGGCGTCGTACGCCGAGAACCAGGCGCTCCGCGCGCTCGTCGACGTGCACATGGCGAAGGTCCACGCGATCGAGTCCGCCTCGCTCGTGGCGCTCGCTCCGGGAGAGACGCTTTCGTCCGTGGGCACGCGCGTGCGCCAGACGTCAATGGGCGCGTGGGTGTGCTCGCACCTGCGCGACGCGCTCGGCGCCGACGTCGGCGTCTTCAACGGCGGCGGCATCCGCGCGTCGCGCGAGTACGTGGAACGGATCACCTTCGGGGACATCAAGACCGAGCTGCCCTTCGACAACGAGGTCGTCGTCGTCTCCTTGCCGGGCGCGGTGCTCGCCGAGGCCATCACGGCATCCCGCGCGCACGCCCCCGCCGAATCGGGCGGCTACCTGCAGGTGGACGACCGCCTGGCGACGACGCCCATCGATCCGGCGCGCAACTATTGCGTGGCGACCGTGCGCGATCTGTTCCTCGGGATGGACCACATCGAGCCGCTCGTTCGCTGGGCGCAGGCCAACCCCGGCGCGCTGCCTCCGGCGGGCAGCGGTCGCGAGGTGAAGCTCGTGCTCGTCGAGTCGTGCGCGCTCGCGCTCTGGCGCACGCTAGGCGGGTTCGAAGCGATCGACGCGAATGGGGACGGCCGTGTCACGCTGGAGGAGATCGAAGCGGCCATCGCGCGCGTGCGCCACGAAGCGCCGAGCGAGGTCGCCGCGAAGCTCGTCCTGCAGGCGCTCGACAAGGATCACTCGGGTGCAGTGACGCCGGACGAAGCCGACAGCGCCGAGCGCGGCTGACGCGTCACCCGCCATCCGCGCTGGTCGCGAACGTGGCCTGCATGAGCACCACGTTGTACGGGTCCCAGGTCGACATCGTGTGCGTCACGACGAAGCCGCCGCCGGGCAGGAGCTGAACCTGCGGCAGGAGGTACGTCGCGTAGAACCCGGCGTCGTTGCAGTGGATGATCTGCTGGCCGACACACGCATCGATGTTGCAGCAATAGACGTTGCGGAAGGCGGGATCGGCCATGTCGTAGACGACGATGTCGCCGCTCCAGGGCCCCTCGGGCGCGTCGGCGAAGCGCGCGACGATCTGGTTGTGCTGCGGCGTCTGCTCCTCCGCGATGAGCATCCAGCGATCGATCGCGGCGAAGTAGCGGACCGACGTCTCGCCGAAGCCGGGTACGTCCACGATGGGCGCGCCGCGCGTGGTGCCCCACGCGCCGCCGGCGGCATCGTACAGCTCGAAGCCGCCGGGCGTCCCCAGATCGGCGAGCGACTTTCGCGCGAGGTGGATGGGGCTGTTCCTGTAGTCCCCGGTGCCGAAGAGGTACACGTAAGCGCCCGACACCTCGGCGGCGACGTTCACGAAGTCGCCATAGAGCGGGCCGTTGCCGTCGAAGATCTCGTCGACGGGATAGAGTATCTGGTAACCGGGGCCCGCCGTCGTCGCCGGCGCAGCCCACTGCGCGAGGTACGAGGCCTTCATCACCACGTCGCTCGGGGAGTCGACCGTCGTGTAGAAGAGATATATCGACCCGGCCGCGGAGAAGGCACCCGACGGCACCTCGAAGTCGCCGGGCAGCTGCGTATACGCGCCGTTGCCGGCGGGGTTGTGGATGTACTGCGAGAGCGGCTGTCCCGAGGGCGCTGTCATCCACCCGGCCGCAAAGTCGGCGACGATGCTCGGATCCTGCATGGGTCCTACGCTCTGCGCGGGTGGCAGGGTGAGAAAGGACAGGCCGGAGCAGAGCACCTGCGGCATCGCCGCCACCGTGGACGACGGCGCGCTCGCGAAGCCGACGGCATCGGGGAGCGACTGGCCGGGCTGCCAGATGCCCTTGTATCCCTGCGAGTCGCCGAAGAAGAAGTACAGCGTCCCTTCGTGGTCCACGGGGATGCCGAGATCGGTCCCGAGGAGGTTCGCGCGCGTCTGCGTCTGGTTCGCCGTCGGATCGCTGTTCGACTGCCCGTTGATCAGCTTGCACATCTCGCTCGTGCCCGTGAGGCGCGGGAGCGGTCGCGCGCCGGGCGGAGGGAACTTGCTCCCATCTACGAGTGCAGACGCGTCGCCGGCCGCATCGGCTGCCGCGGCGTCGCTCGGCATCGCGCCGGATTCGGCGACGCCGGCGTCCCCTCCGCCGGGAGCGCTCGTCACGGTGCCGTCGCCGCCCGAGCTGCCTGCACCACAGGCCAGGGTGGCGCCGACCACGAGGACGAGCCCGGATCGGGCGCAAGCCAGGCGTCGGCGCATCGACGCACGAGATTGCAGGAGCGGTGCCGCTCGCGCCGCCGCCGGTTCCAGCAGTGACTCGACCGCCGCCCGCGACCCGTCGCGACATCGTCGCGAGCTCCCGCGACGGGCATCGGCGATGCACACACCCACGTGTCGCGAGGTAGGCCATCATGGTCCGGTTCCTGGATCGCCGCGACGCGGGTCGGCGCCTCGCCGCCGCGCTGAGATCGGAGGTGAGCCCCGACGTCGTCGTGATGGGGCTCGCCCGTGGCGGCGTCCCCGTCGCCTACGAAGTCGCAAGGAAACTGCGGGCTCCGCTCGACGTACTGGTGGTGCGCAAGCTCGGGGTGCCAGGACACGAAGAGCTGGCGATGGGCGCCATCGGTCCGGGTGGGGAGCGGGTGCTCAACGAAGAGGTGCTCCGCCTCACGCACGTATCGCCGTCGCTCGTCGACCACGTTGCCATGCGCGAGCAACGGGAGGCGGAACGGCGCGAGCGCACGTACCGCCGCGGACGTCAGCCCGAGGACGTGCGCGGCCGTCACGTCGTGGTGGTCGACGATGGGCTGGCCACGGGCGCCAGCATGCGCGCCGCAGTGGCCTCGCTCCGGAAGCAGGGTGCCCGTCGCATCACGGTCGCGGTGCCCGTGGGCTCGCCCGGCGCGTGCGAAGACCTGCAAGCCGACGCCGACGAGGTCCTGTGCTTGACGTCGCCCGACTGGCTCTTCGCGATCGGTCCCTTCTACGAGGATTTCTCGCCCACGAGCGACGAGGAAGTCAGCGCCCTTCTCTCGCAGGGTCAACCATGGTCAAGCACGACGAAGTCCGCCTCGTGACCATCATGGTCGGCGCAGTGCAGCTCGAGGGGATCCTCGACTTGCCCGACGATCCGCGCGGAATCGTCGCCTTCGTCCACGGCAGCGGCAGCAGCCGGCACAGCCCTCGCAATCGGTTCGTCGCGCAGTCTCTGCGATCCGACGCGCACGTTGGGACGCTGCTGTTCGATCTGCTCTCCTGGACCGAGGAGCAGGAGGACGTGCGCACGGCGCGGCTCAGGTTCGACATCGAGCTGCTCGCAGCGCGCGTGGAGGCGGCGACGGCTTGGCTGCACGACGACCCGGAGACGAGCGCCATTCCCATCGGGTACTTCGGGGCGAGCACGGGCGCCGCTGCGACCCTCGTCGCCGCCGCACGGAGGCCGCGCGAGGTCGCCGCGATCGTCTCGCGCGGTGGCCGCCCCGACCTCGCTGGACCCGAAGTGCTCGGGCGCGTGCGGGCGCCGACGCTGCTCCTCGTCGGCGGAGAGGACGTGCCGGTCATCGACATGAACCGGGACGCGCTCCGCATGATGAGGACCGAGTGCCGCCTCGACGTGATCCCCGGTGCTTCGCACCTCTTCGAAGAGCCGGGCGCGCTGGAGCAGGTCGCGCGCCGCGCATCCGCCTGGTTCGTCGCGCATTTCCAGGAAAGGAGGTCTCCGCCATGTGGTCTCGAAGTCCCCTCCCGGTCCTGACCGCCGGACTCGCGCTGGCCTTCGTGCTCGCAGCGTCCGCATCGCGAGGCGAAACCAAGCGACTCACGCTCACCTCGTCGGACTTCACGAACGGCGAAGGCCTTCCGCCACAGTTCACCTGCGACGGCCCCGGCTCGTCGCCGGCGCTGAGCTGGTCGAACGTGCCACCCGGCGCGCAGAGCCTCGTGGTCGTCGTACGCGATCCCGAAGCTCCGAGCGGGGAGTTCGTCCACTGGATCGTCTACGACTTGCCCGCGAACACGGCCGGACTCTCCCAGGGCGCGGCGTCGAAGGGCGGGCTGCCCGCGGGTGCGGTGGAGGGGACGAACGGCCGGGGCTCGAAGGGGTGGACGCCGCCGTGCCCGCCGAAGGGCGCGCACCACTACCACTTCGAGCTCTACGCGCTCGACAAGCAGCTGCCGCAGATGACGACTCCCACCGAGCCAGCGCTCCTCGCGGCCATGCGCGGCCACGTCCTGGACCGCGCCGACCTCGTCGCCACGTACGAGAAGGGCCGCTGATCTCGACCCCATCCCGAGCGGTGTGGCCGTTCGCCTCGATGCCCCCTCGGACCCGGAGTGGTGCGCCGGCTGCAGGAGGTGAAGGCGGGGGCAACGGTGGTCTCGGGCACGCTGCGCAGTTTGCTGTTCCTCCTGCTCGTCGGCTGCCCGTTCATCCCGTTCGAGTGGCGGTTCGGGGCGCGGCGCGTGGCGTACCTGAAGGTGGTGCCGCGAGACCTGGGCGCGTGTCTGGTCGCCGTATTCCTGAGCCTCGGAGCGGCCTTCCTCCTGAAGCTCGTGCTGGCGGAGCTCGACGTGGGCGCGTGGCTCGCTCGCGTCCCGGAGGTTCCGACCTGGGCGGGCATCCCGCTGGCCATCCTCGGCACCGACTTCGCGCTCTACTGGATGCACCGCCTCGTGCACACGAGCGCTCTCTGGCGCTTGCACCGGTGGCATCACGTCCCGCGCCACATGTACTGGCTCATGGGGATGCGCACGAGCATGCTGCAGCAGGCGCTCTACGGATTGATTCCCTTGCTGCTCGTTGCGCTGCGGATGTCGGCGGGTTTCGTCGCCGCGTACGGGCTTCTCGGGACGGTCGTCAACCACTGGATGCACGCGAACCTGCGCTTCCGTTGGCGAGGGCTCGAGGCCGTCCTCGTGACCCCGCGCATCCACCACGTGCACCACAGCATCGACCCGCGTCATCGCAACAGGAACTTCGGGAGCCTCTTCTGCATCTGGGACCGGATGTTCGGCACCTTCTTCGACCCGGACGACGTGCAGGAGCCGCTCGCATTCGGCATTCCCGAGGTGGTCGCCGGCCCGCGCATCGTCGTCGGGCTTTGAGCAGCCGACTCAGCTATATCCATGAGGGATGCGGGCTTTCATCACGCGGTGCGCGCCCGTCGTCGCGCTGGCCGTCGCCTCGGGCTGCGCGATGCAGACGGGAGGCGACGAGCGCCTCGGTCAGTCGTCCGATGCGGTCACCGTGTGCGCCGCCGGCATCGTCGTGCAGGGCGTCGACGTGTCCGTCTATCAGGGCACGGTGAACTGGACGAGCGTGAAGGCGGCGGGCATCGACTTCGCCATCGCGCGCATCAGCGATGGGTCGGCGCTCGACACGCAGTTCGCCGCCAACTGGAGCGGCATGAAGACCGCCGGCGTCGTGCGCGGCGCCTACCAGTACTTCGAGCCGGGCCAGGACCCGACGACGCAGGCGAACATCGTCATCAGCGCGGTCGGCATGCTCGCCTCGGGCGATCTGCCCGTCACGGCCGACATGGAGACCACGGGCGGTCAGTCCGCCGCCACCATCGTGGCGAACCTGCAGACGTGGATGAACGCCGTGAAGACCGGCACCGGCAAGCAGCCGATGATCTACACGGCGTCGGGCTACTGGAACGGCAGCGTCGGTGGGTCGAGCGCTTTCGGGTCTGACCCGCTCTGGGTCGCCAACTGGGGCGTGAGCTGCCCCGGCCTTCCCACCGGATGGAGCAACTGGGACTTCTGGCAGTACTCGGACACGGGGACGGTCAACGGCATCTCGGGCAACGTGGACCTCGACGAGTTCAACGGCTCGCTCGCGCAGCTGCAGTCGTTCGCAGGCGGCGGCGGCGTGTCACCCGACGGAGGGTCGCCGGGTATCTACGGCGCGCAGTACGTGAGCCAGAGCTGGCCGCTCGCGACGACGACCATGATGATGACGACGTGCCAGACCATGGCCGCGAGCATCACGCTGAAGAACACGGGCACGAAGACGTGGGACTCCAACACGCGTCTGGGCACGACGCAGCCGCGCGACCGCACGAGCGTCTTCGCCGATTCGACGTGGGTCTCGACGAACCGTTTGGCCGAGGTGAGCGGCACGGTGCCGCCCGGCGGGACGTACCAGTTCAAGTTCGACTTCCACGCGCCGCCGACGCCAGGGATGTACGACGAGTTCTTCGGCATGGTGGAGGACGGCGTCGCGTGGTTCAGCGATCCGGGTCAGGGCGGACCGACGGACAGCGACATCGAGGCGAAGATCCTGGTCACCGCGGGAAGCACGAACTGCACGACCGACCCGGGCGTCGACGCCGGCGTTCCGGACGAGGGTGGCGCCCCGCACGACGGTGGCGGCAAGCCTCCCAGTGATGGAGGCGGCGTCGGCCTGGGCGGCGGTGACGCAGGCGTGCAGGTCGATGGCGGTGGCGGCGGATTGCCCGACGCATCGGGATCCGGCAGCGGAGGGCAACCCTCCGGCGCCAACTACGACTCGTCGCCGTCGTCCGGCTGCGCGTGCGTCTCGGCCGGCGCAGGCGAGCGCGGAACCGGCGCTTCTGCGGGCATTCTCGTGGCCGTCGCCGTGGGCGTCGGCCGGCGGGCGCGACGCCGGCGGCAGAGACCGTAGACGAAGATGAGCGCCCAGGCGCCCTGGGCGCCGTCGCGACGGGCCGCGGTCGCGCAACCGCATCCCGCCGCGCCGGAGCCGCTCGACGGGGCGGCCGCCTGGTTCGTTCCGCTGCTCGTACCTCCGTCGTCGCCAAGGCCGCCGTCGCTGCCGCTCGCAGCGTCCGCTGCGCCTGACGACGAGCCGCCGTCACCGCCCTGATTCGTGGCCTCGTCGATCAGGACGTAGTGCGCATCGCTCGGGTCGTGCGTCATCGTCGCCGGCGCGCCGTTCCACGTGGCGCTCGTGGCAACGGGCGCGTACACGCGCGCGTGCGTCGCGCCGTCCGCAGTCACGTCGACCGCGCTGCCGACGACGGCCGCTTCGACGGCTCCCCCCTGCGCGTCCGCTGCGATCACGGGGCGGGTCGCGTCGCTCAGAGCGCTTCCCCGCACCAGGGTGTACCGCGTCTCGTTCCCAGCGGTCTCCACGCCTCCCGCCATGCCGGTGAGGGATCGATGCGCGCCGTCGGTCACCGGCGTGCTCGCGTCGTCGGCGAACAGCCATGCGCCGCTGACCGTCGACGTCGAGATGGCGAATCCGCGCGCCGACGTGACGTCCCCGAGCGGCTCCACGTCGGGCTTCGACGCCCAGCCGCTCACGGTGGCCGGGCACATCACCGCGAGGAAGCGCCCCTCGGCGCTCGGCGTCTGCACCGAGACGATCGCGTGGGTCACATCCTCGTCCGGATCGATGTACGTCCCGGCATTGGGCCCGTGCGGGAGGGCGTCGTTCGAGACGGTCATGTTCCACGCCTGCGGCGTCACCATCCGCACGCCGAGCGCCACGTCGTTCTTCGCCTCGTCGCGCAGCCAGGAGCCGTCCTGCACGATCGCGTCGAGTGCGTGGACGTGCCACTCCCACGTGTGGGGTGCCGCCGCGTGGAGCGTGTCGCGCACGACGACGCAGCGGCGGTCGAGGAAGAGCACCTGCCGCCGCACGCCGTCGAGCCCCAGGCTCGCCGGGTAGAGCGCCGTGCCGTCCATGTCGACGTACACGTGGTCGCGCAGCGCATCGTGTGCCGTCACGCTCCCTGCGCGAGACCAGGGGACCTTGCCGTCACCCGTGTCCCTGCACGTCTCGTCGTCGCCGATCTGGCCCACCCCGTCGACGGTGAGGGTGTTGTGGTAGCTCGCGTTCCACACGTGCGGGTCGCTCGCCGAGCAGTACGCGTGCTCGGCGTAGCCATCGGCCTCCGGTGCGAGCCACTGCCCGTCGCCGTAGAGCCAGAAGCCGAGGTCATCGTCGTGGTCGTGCCCGAAGTCGATGTCCGGAGCGGGCGACTTGCCAGCCTCGACCGCCGCCCAGTTCGACGTGCCGCCGTATGCGCCCGCCTTCACGCCGAGCACCTTCGCGTCCGTCGTCCATCCGCTGCGCGTCACGTAACCCTGCAGGTCCGACAGGAACGCGTCGGTCGCGGTGGGCGTCTTGGGTGCGACCGATGCGTCGTAGACGAGGTACTCGAGCGCCGTCGCCTGCTGCTCGTATCCCCACGTGTCGTGCGGGTGCACCGCGAGCTGCGCCTGCGCGAGCCACTCGGCCTCGCCGTCGCCGAAGTGCGCGGCCGCGAAGCGGTACGTCAGGAGCACCTGGTCGGCGGACCAGCCGAACCAGTCGCCGTGCATGACGATGGCCTGGTGCTCGTTGCCCGGAAGCGACGACAGGGCGCGATAGTGCGGCCATGCACGGAAGAACGGAACGTCGGCGAAGTCGGGCCACTGCGAGGCGCCGGCGCACGCAGTCGCGTTCGGGGAGCGCGCGCGCTCGAAGGGAATGACGAACCCGAGCCAAGCGGCGATGCTCGACCCCTCGTACGAGTAGCCCTCGTGCCACGTGCCGTCGCCGATGCTTCGGAGCCCGACGTCGACGTTGCGGTAGTCCGCGACGGCGACGTTCAACCAGTCGCACGTGGGGTCCGGCGAGAGCTCGCCCTGGAGGGCCAGTGCCGCCACGCCGAGCGCGGAGACGTCGAACCAGTTGTGGTTCTGGAGGTACTCGGTCGCCCACCAGGTCGGGTGCTGCCCGCTCGCGCTCTGGTCGTAGATGCGCGCGGCCTCGGAGGCGAGGCGCGCACGAACGGTGGCCTGCGTCGCGGCATCGAGCTGCGCCCCGGCGGGAATGGCGCCGCTCGCGTCCGAGAGCACGTCGTAGCCGATGGCCGCGCCGAGCACGTCGTTGGCTTCCAGCATGTCCACCGGGTCCGATCCGCTTCCCTCCCACTGCGGCTGGGCGACCAGCCACGTCAGCCACTCGTGCGCGCCCTGACAGATCGTCGCGTCTCCCGTGAAGGCGCAATCGAGCGCGAAGGCGAAGAGGGCGTCCCCCGCGTAGCCGTTGGATCCCGGCGCGCTGCTCGCGTAGCCGGCGCCTGCGACGAGCGCGTCGTGGATCTCCTTCGCTGCGGGCGTGACCGGCTGGCGCAGCCGCGAGACGTCCGACGTGGAGTAGAGGACCGAGGGGTGCGTCGCGAGCGAGAGGTGCGACGCGAGGGCGAGCGCGGCGAGCGGCATGCGTCGCTGCTCTGCCAGGCGCGAGCCACCGGCGAAGCGCAAGGATCCCGCCATCTTGCGTGTCGGGTTCCGCGCCCCTGGTGTCACCCGCGGGAGACGCTGTCTCGCGGCGGCTACGACGGTCGGCGTGAGACACTGAGCCATGCCGACCGACGACGCGAGGCCCACGCGCGACCTCACGACGCGCAGGAACGAGTCGACCGTCCCCGACGAGGACATCGCGGCGCTCGCCACGAGCGCCGCCGCGCTCCAGGGCGAGCGTTACGAGCTCGCCGAGATCATCGGCCTGGGCGGCATGGGAGAGGTGCGCGCGTGCCACGACGCGCACCTGGCGCGCGAGGTGGCCATGAAGCTCGTGCGCTCGGATCGCGATGCACCTCCGCTCGAGGCGCGCTTCTTCGCGGAGGCGCGCGTTCAGGGTGGGCTCGAGCACCCGGGAATCGTTCCCGTCTACGACGTGGGACGCGACGGGCAAGGGCGCGCCTACTTCACGATGAAGCGCGTGCGCGGCGTCGGCCTCGACGTGGTTCTCGCGCGCTTGGGCCGCGAGGAGCCCGACGCGATGCGCGAGTACACCAAGCACCGGCTCCTCACGGCGTTCGCGCAGGTGTGCCTCACGGTGGACTTCGCCCACTCGCGCGGCGTCTTCCACCGCGATCTCAAGCCCTCCAACGTCATGCTGGGCGACCACGGCGAGGTGTACGTCCTCGACTGGGGCATCGCGAAGGTGCGGCCTCAGGCTTCCGGCGACGATGCGGGCCCCGCTTCGGCGCCCGTCGGTGCGCCGACCTTCGTCGGCACGCTCGGGTACGTCGCGCCGGAGCTCGCGGCAGGGTCACGCGGCAACGTGCTGTCGGACGTGTTCTCTCTCGGCGCGATCCTCTTCGAGATCGTGGCGAGCCAGCCGCTGCTGGCCGACGACGCGGCCGCGCAGCGGTTCCTCGGGGACCCGGGGTCGGTCGAGCGCCGCCCTCGCCTTCGCGCGTCGACCATCGACGTGCCGGCCGAGCTCGATGCCATCTGTTACCGCGCGACGTCGCCGGAGCCGTCGGTGCGCTATCCAAGCGCGCGGGCCTTGCACGACGCCGTCGAGGCATTCCTCGGCGGCGATCGGGACCTCTCGCTCCGCCGCAAGCTGGCGGGCGAGCATCTCGCCCGCGCGTCCGAGATGCTCAAGCGCGCTCTTGCCGGGCGCATCGCACCCGAAGAGATGGCCGACGCGCTGCGCGACGCAGGGCGCGCCGTGGTCCTCGCTCCCGAGGATCCGCGCGCCGTCGGAGTGCTCGTCCGCCTCCTCACGGAGCCGCCCGAGAAGCTGCCACCCGAAGTCGACGAGCAGGTGCTGCAGCAGAGCGCGGATCGCCTGCAGGCATCCATTCCCAGCTGGGCGATCGTCGTCTTGCCGCTGGGGTGGATGACGCTCTATCCGGCGCTGTTCCTCCTCGGAGTGCGTGACTGGTTCCAGGCCGTCCTCGTTCCGGTGGTGTGGTGCCTGGCGGGACTCGTGATGTTCCTGGACCTCAAGGCGCGGCGTGACCCGGCGCGAGGCACGTGGATCTCGGTGGCGGCCGCCATGGCCGCCGTGGCCTCGACGACGGTGCTCGACGGCCCGCTCATGGTTGTGCCCGCGATGACCGTCGGCGTCGCGATGGGAGCGACCCTGCGGCGCAAGCAGCACGCGCTGCCCACGGTGCTCGGCGCGGCCGTCCTCGTCGGCACCGCGCTGCTCGCGTGGTCCGGCGTGCACGACGCGTATCACTTCGACGACGGCGCGATCCTCCCTCGCTTCGCGCAGCCGGTCACCCCCGCATCGCTCTACCTCGGGAGCACGGCGGTGCACCTCCTGACGCTGCTCGTCGGAACGCGCTTCGCATCCCGCTACCGCAAGGCGCTCGACGAGGCCGAGACACGAGCGGCGCTCTTCTCGTGGCGGCTCGCGAAGCTCTTGCCCCGTCAGGTGCCACGCACCGTCGGCTCGATGCCTCCGCCCCGAAACAGCGTTCCGTGAGTCGGGCTCGCGCCGTGAGCCGCGGCGGCGACCTGACGCTACTCTATCGACGAATGTCGCACCGGCGGCGGTACGCGCGAGGCGTGTTGACGCTCGCGGGCATGGCGTGCGCTGCGCTCGTCGGCGGATGTGGCTCCTCGTCGGCCTCCGGCTCCTCGGTCGGCGACGCCGGCGAGGGCCAGGATGCAGCCGCATTCGACGCGGGCGGTACCGCCGACGGGCGGGGTCCCGGCGGCGACGCGGCGCTCGAAGCCGCGTCTCCCACCGATGCACCGACCGGCACGGACACGGGGTCCGCCTCCGACGGCAGTGCCGGCCCCCCGGCCTGCCCCTCGGGCAAGCGCCCCTTCCGTCTCGTCAACCGCTGCACGCAGTCCGTGCAGGTCGCTCTCACCGCCGGAGCCACCACGACCGCGTGCGGAAGCAACGGCACCTGCGCACCCGTGGGAACGTGCAACACGTCGAACGGTCTCTGCTACTGGCCGCTTCCCGACCTCGGCCCATCGCACGGTGAGATGGCCCCCGGCGCATCGCTCACGGTGTGCTTCGACGCGCCCGTCGCCGGCCTGAGCACCCAGTGGAGTGGCAACCTCGCGGCCCGCATCGGATGCGATGCGAGCGGCAACTGCCCGCCGCAGCCGACGACCCTGGCCGAGTTCACGCTCGCCGACCAGACCGCGTCGCCACCGGGCACCGACTTCTACGACGTGAGCATCATCAACGGGCTCGACGTGGGCATGTCGATGGCCCCGGTCGGCGGAACATTCGCGGCGCAGGGCGGCGACCCCTATTCCTGCGCGGGCGCCGGCGCGTCCACTTCTTCCGGATCACTCGGCGCATGCTCGTGGAGCGTGAAACCCATCGTCGGCGGAACCGACGAAACCACCTGGGCGCGCGCCGTCGTCCCCGGCGGCGCGAGCTGCAGCAGTGACACCGACTGCTCCGCGGGATCCTCGTGCGGTCTGGCGCAAGACGGCGCATCGTTCACGCACTCGTGCGGAGCGTCCCTCGGCTGGTGGACGGCCGATCAGATCTGCGGCGTCGATCCCGGCTTCGGCGCGCCCTACGACTGCGCGTCGACGGTGACGAACGCGAACGGAACGACCAGTACGTACGCGCAGCTCTTCGGGTGCACCGGGCCCGCGCAGGGGCAATCGTGTTACTCGACCGGCGCCGCGGCCGACTGCTGCGGATGCGGAACCGACGCTCCGGCCTGGCCGAAGACCATGGCTCCCGGCTTCGCGTGCCAGAACGACAACCCGCGCTGGCAGTCCGTCGCCGAACCGTGGCTCGCCTTCCTGAAGCAGGCGTGCGCCACGGCGTACGTGTACCCCTTCGACGACGCAACGAGCACGTTCACATGCGCACCCTCATCGAACGTGTCGCCGGTGTCTTACGTGATCACGTTCTGCCCTTAGTGCGAACACGATCGTCGAACCGACCGAGAGGACACGCCTACCGACCGAAGTGAAAAGCGTCATGGACTTCAGGACGAGCGTCTTGACGGTCATGCCACGACAACCGACCGAACCGCCCGTTGTCGTTGCAGGACCGTCGGAACACGGATCCTCGAGGTCGAGACAACCGACCTGACGGAGGAGACGCTTTGCCAGACGTGGAAGACACGTTGCCGTTCGGTGATGACACATGCCCGAACGGACGAGCGTCACGACGGTTCGGCCATGGCAACCGACGGTTCGCTCACGACAACCGACGCCTACTTCACGACAACCGACGGTTCGGACGAGACGACCGACCTTTCGGCAAAGCGTCGCGGCGTGACGGTGAGGACGACCTGCATGGAGGTCAGGACGACAAACCAGACGACAACGACGCTTTTCTCGACGGTCAGTTGAAGTTTCGAAGCGGTCGGTTCGACGAGCGCTCTCGCCGCGCAGCTTTCCCGCACTCATCGCGTGCGTGCATGAAGAGCCGGCACTCCCTGCGGCCATGGCAGCCCTCACTGCAGTGCCGCATGTCGATCCTGCGCAGTCACCTCGCGTACTGGTATCGCTCCCGGCACGCTGCTTCGCAGCGCGTGTAGTCCTTGGCGTCCCGATCGTTGCACTCCTTGCGGATGCAGACGCCCGTGCTCCCGGACCTGACTTGCTCGCTGACGAACGAGCAGGCGGCGAGCAAGACGGCGAAGATCACGACGAGAGCGCGGAACACGGCTCGAGCTCAGCTTAGCGCTCACCAGCACCTGGGCACGCCGTTTGCGCCCGAGGTGGGCATGCTGGGCACTGTGCTCGAGGTCTTGCTGGTCGCGCTCTTCGCTCTCACGCTTCTGTGTGCGACGGTCGCCGTCGCTCGGCGGACGACGGATCAGCTGCACACCGGCCCGACCGTGTGAACCGGCGGCCAGCTCACCAGTAGTCCGCCATCAGCTCGCCGATCCACGCGGGCTGCCGCACGTCGCCGCGCGGACCGAACTCGCCGACCCACGGCTTGAGGTCGAGCACCGGCGTGCCCTCGATGGCGTCGAGCCCCGTCACGTGCACCCGCAGGCCTTCGACGCGGTCGATGCGGCATATGGTCGTGCCGATGCGGTTGGGCCGGTTCTTCGCGCGCTGGGCGAAGATGCCGACCCTCGGCCACGAGGCATTGTTCCTCGGGTGTCGCGCCCCCCGCTCGACACGCTGCGGGTCCACCCGGTCGAACACGTAGAGGACCTCCACGTGCGAGAAGGCGTCGAGACCCGCGAACGCATCGGCGGTGAACTGGGCGGCGTCGAGCTCGATCCACGACTGCTCGGCGTCCCAGCGGTCGTCGTCGGGCTTCGTCCGCGTGCAACGGATGGTGCCGATGGGCGTCATCAGGATGTCCGTCATGGATGGCGCGCCCATCGTGCCGCCGTGCTCGGCCGCGTCAACTCGCGACGGGTGACGCGGCACTCGCGAGGCCTCGCGAGCGCCCCCCCCGGGGTTCCAGTGCGATTCGACAATCGCGCTTCCCGGCGGAGGCACGGCCGCTGCTTTCGCACATGCATCATGTCTCCGGGTCTTCCCAGGCTGCTGTTGCTGCGCGCGTTCGGGGCCGCGTGCGCGCTGGCGTGGATCGCCCCGGGCTGCTCGTCGAGCCCTTCGAGCCAGACGTCGTCCGCCTCGGGTGATGACGGCGGCGCGTCCTCCGGCCAGAGCGACTCCGGCTCCGGCTCGGGGTCCGACGCCGGCATGCGCTCCGGTCCGACCGACGGCGCCGCCGATTCACACGTGGCCGACGGCGCGTCCGACTCGGGGCACGAGGGACAGCAGGACGGCGGCGGGCCCCCGCCGGCCGTTCCTGCGTGCAAGAGCGGCGACCGCAAGGAGTGGGCCGGGATGGTCCCTAACACCGGCATCTCGGTCGCCGTGTGCTCGGCCTGCGGCGCGAGCTACGTCACCGCCGCGAACGGCACGTCGAGCGCGGGACAGGTCACGGTCGACAACGGAAGCAAGACCATCACGGTCGCCGTCTCCGCGGGCGGGACGGCCACTTCGGCGCAGCTCGCCGACAATCCGGCCGACGGCACGGTCACCGTCTGCGCCACGGGGACGTCGCACGCGTGCCTCCCGAGCGGGACGCCGAACCAGAAGTACTGCGATCCGTATCGTGATCTCACCAGCCTGACATCGGAGCGCATCGACCAGGGCGTCGACTACGGCGGCGCCGGTCCCATCTACGCCATGGGGCCGGGCACGATCGACGTCTTCAAGAACCGCAACGACAGCGGCTGGCCGGGCGGGACGTTCATCTCTTACAAGCTGAGCGCCGGTCCCGCGGCGGACAGGGAGATCTACGTCGCCGAGAACATCGACCTGAATCCGAGCCTGCAGTCAGGCTCGTTCGTCTACAACGGCACCCCGCTCGGGACGCTGGTGGACGCTTCGCCCGACTCGGAGTCGGGCTGGGGGGTCGCCGGCGAGAGCGTCACCGCGGAATACGGCTGCTACACCGAGGGCTGCATGACGCCCCTGGGCGTCAACTTCAACACGCTGCTCGTATGCCTGGGGACTCCGTCCGGGACCATGGGGACCGGCGGCTGCTGCCCGCAGCCCACCGGTTGGCCCACCGATTGGTGCACCGAGATCACCGGCTGGCAGTAGCGGGGAGGAGTGACGAGTGGGCCACGACAGACTTGAACTGTCAGCCAACGGATTAAGAGTCCGCTGCTCTACCAATTGAGCTAGTGGCCCGGTCTCCCTGTAAGGAGGGAGCAGGGAGTTAATCGGGCGACGCTGGCGTGTCAAGCGTGGCTCGCTCTGCTACACAGGCGCGCCGTGCAGGCGCCGATGCAGGCCGTCGTCCTTGCCGGGGGGCTCGCCACGCGCATGCGCCCGCGCACCCTCACGGTGCCCAAGGCGATGCTCGAGGTGGCCGGCCGCCCCTTCGTCGACTGGCAGCTCGAGCGTCTCGCCGCCTGCGGCATCCACGACGTCGTCTTCTGCGTCGCGTTCCTCGCGGAGCAAATCCAGGAGCACGTGGGCGACGGCGCGCGCTTCGGCGTGCGCGTCCGTTACGCCAACGAGGGCGAGAAGCTCCTCGGCACCGCGGGTGCCATCCGCGCCGCGCACGAGGAGCACCCGCTGGCTCCCACCTTCCTCGTCACCTACGGCGACAGCTATCTGCCCTTCGACTACGCCGATCCTCTGCGCATCCTCGACGCGCACGGCGACTGCGACGGCGTGATGAGCGCCTACAAGAACGAGGGGGCCTGGGACGCTTCCAACACCTCGGTCAGCGGCGACGGCACGTGGATCCTGCGCTACGAGAAGGGGGTGAAGGACCCCGCGCTCGATCACATCGACTACGGCGCCACCGCCCTGCGCCGCGCCGTCATCGAGGCCCTCCCCCTCGGCGTGCCCCACGGTCTGGACGCGATCCAGCACGATCTGGCGGCCCGGAAGCGCTTGCGGGCCTGCGTGGCCCGTGAGAGGTTCTTCGAGATCGGCTCGCCCGAAGGGCTCGCCGACCTGGATTCACTCCTTCGAAGTCGAGCTTGACCCATGATTGTCTCACGCGCCCCGGTGCGTTTTTCCCTAGGCGGCGGAGGGACCGACCTCCCGAGCTACTCGCGCGAGCACGGCGGTTTCCTCGTCGCCGCCGCCGTCGACAAATACGTCAACGTCTGCGTCGCGCGACGCTTCCAGAACAACATCCGCCTCGCGTACTCAGAGACAGAGATCGTCGACTCGGTCGACCAGATCAAGCACCGCATCTTCAAGGCGGCGCTCAAGATGACCGGGTTCGAGCGCGGCCTCGAGCTCCACAGCCTTGCCGACGTGCCGGCGAACACGGGCCTCGGCTCCTCGTCGAGCTTCACCGTGTCGCTGCTGAACGGACTCCACGCGATCAAGCGCGAGTTCGTCCCCGCCGAGGACTTGGCGCGCGAGGCGTGCCAGCTCGAGATCGACATTCTCAAGGAGCCGATCGGCAAGCAGGATCAGTACATCGCTGCCTACGGCGGCATCACCGCGCTCACCTTCAACAAGGACGGGTCGGTGGACGTCGAAAGGCTCCCGCTGCAGGATGACGTGATCGACGAGCTCGAGAGCAACCTCCTCATCTACTACTCGGGGATCGAGCGTTCGGCTTCGGCGGTGCTCAAGGAGCAGCAGAAGACCATCGTCGAGAACAAGGACGCCGCGGTGCAGCGCATGCATCGCATCAAGGAGCTCGGGCACGAGACCAAGCGCATCTTGATCGCCGGCCAGGTCGACGCGTACGGCGAGATGCTCCACGAGCACTGGACCAACAAGCGCAAGCTCGCGTCCAACATGGCCGACTCGACGATCGACGAGCACTACGAGGCGGCGCGCAAGGCGGGCGCCATCGGCGGGAAGCTGATGGGCGCAGGCGGCGGCGGCTTCTTCATGTTCTACGTGCGCGCCGCAGAGCGGCGAAAAGTGCATCAGACGCTGGTCGACCGCGGCCTGCGGCTCATGCGCTTCCGATTCGACTTCGACGGCGCGCGTATCATGGCGAACTTTCACAAGAGCTGGGCCTGATGAACGACACATTCACGCAGAAGTTCCTCGACGAGAGCATCGACCTCATTCGCAAGCTGGACGTCGCGTCGATCGAGGCGACGGCCGAGGGCCTCGCCGGCGTGCGCGCGGGTGGCGGGCGCCTCTTCATCCTCGGCGTCGGCGGCAGCGCCGGGCACGCGAGCCACGCGGTGAACGACTTCCGCAAGATCTGCGGCTTCGAGGCCTACTGCCCGACGGACAACGTCAGCGAGCTCACCGCGCGCGTGAACGACGAGGGCTGGGACACGTGCTTCTCGGAGTGGCTCAAGGGCTCGCGCCTGCGCAAGGGCGACGCGCTCCTCGTCTTCTCGGTCGGCGGCGGCAACCGCGAGAAGAACGTGAGCGTGAACCTCGTGAAGTCGCTCGAGCTGGCGCGCGAGGTCGGCGCCAAGGTGTTCGGCGTGGTCGGGCGCGACGGCGGCTACACGAAGCAGGTGGCCGACGCGTGCGTGCTCGTTCCCACCGTCGCGAGCGAGCGCGTGACGCCGCACACCGAGGGCTTCGCGGCGGTCATCTGGCACTTGCTCGTGAGCCATCCGAAGCTGCAGAAGGCCGCGACGAAGTGGGAGTCGACGAAGTGACGGTGCCGCTCGCGATCCTCGATCGCGACGGGACCCTCATCGACGTCGTGCGGGACGAGGAGACGGGCGCCATCTCGGTGGCGTTCCACCCGAAGCAGCTGCGCCTGCTCGCCGGCGCGGTCGAGGGGATGCGCGCGCTGCAGGACGGGGGCTTCACGCTCGCCATCGCGACGAATCAGCCGGCGCCGGCCAAGGGGCAGTTCTCGGCCGACGCGGTGCGCGCGACGAACGCGGCGCTCGTGGACCGCCTCGCCGAGCAGGGCATTCGCATCTCTGCCGTGGAGGTGTGCATGCACCACCCCGAGCTCGGCGAAGGTGGAGACCCGGCGCTGGCGATCGCCTGCGACTGCCGCAAGCCCAAGGCTGGGATGCTCGAGCGCCTCGTGACGCGCTTCGACGCGGACCGCGCTCGCTCCTGGATGATCGGTGACGGCGTCGGCGACATCGAGGCCGGCCGCGCCGCGAAGCTGCGGACGGCCCTCGTCTTCCCGAAGAACCGGTGCGAGCTGTGCCCGCTGCGTAACGGGCCACACGGCACTGTGCCTGACATTCACGCTCCGACGCTGGCCGAGCTGGCGACCGCAATCCTCCTCCAGCGCTAGGGCCAGCGTGCTAAAGGAAGGGGCGTAGGAGCGCATCACATGGGGCTTTTCATCGACAGCTCGGACCCGAAAGAGATCAAGGAGCTTTTCGGCTGGGGCGTCCTCTCCGGCGTCACCACGAACCCTCTCATCATCGCCAAGGAGGCGCCTGACGCCGACCTGGCCGAACGCATCCGCGAGGTGCTCGCCGTCAGCACAGGCGACGTGTCCGTCGAGCTCACGACCGAGACCGAGAAGGAGATGATCGACGAGTCGCTCCAGTATCATGCGTGGGATCCGGCCCGCATCACCGTCAAGGTGCCCTTCGGCGAGACCGGATTGCGCGTGCTGCACCAGCTGGTGAAGCGCGGCATCAAGACCAACGTGACGTGCCTCATGGCGATGAACCAGGCGTACCTCGCGGCCACCTGCGGCGCGACGTACGTGAGCATCTTCAGCGGCCGCGTGCGCGACATGGGTTACAACGTGCGCCCCGTCATCGAGTCGACGCGCGCCATCCTCGACCGCGAGGGCCTGAAGTCGAAGATCATCGTGGGCTCGATGCGCCACATGATGGACGTCAACGAGGCGCTCGAGTGCGGCGCTCACGTGCCGACGGTCACGCCGCCCATTCTCCGCAAGATGGTGTGGAACCCGCGGACCATCGAGACGATCAACGAGTTCAACACCGCCTGGCGCAACCGCCCGAAGAAGAAGTGACCGCGGCCCGTGGATTGGAACGGTAGGAACGTCTTCGTCACCGGCGGGGCCGGTTTCATCGGCAGCCACGTGGCCGACGCGCTGCTCGCGCGCGGTGCGCGGGTGACCGTGTACGACAATTTCTCGACCGGCTTCCGCGAGTTCTTGCCGAAGCACGAGCACTGCCGCGTCGTCGAGGGCGACCTGCTCGATCAGACGAAGCTCGAGGAGGCGATTCGCGGCGCGCACTTCGTCTTCCACCTCGCGGCGAACGCGGACATCAAGGACAACCTCAAAGAGCCGCGCAAGTGCATCGACCAGAACATCGTCGCCACGCAGAACGTCCTCGAGGCGATGCGCGTGGCGGGGGTGCGCGAGGTGGCGTTCTCGTCCACTGGCTCGGTCTACGGGGACGCGACGGTGATCCCGACGCCGGAGGATGCTCCGTTCCCGGTGCAGACGTCGATCTACGCGACGTCGAAGGTGTCGGCCGAGGGGCTGCTGTCGTCGTACGCGCTGGGCTTCGACTTCCGCACCTGGGTCTTCCGCTTCGTCTCGCTGCTCGGCCCGCGGTACACGCACGGCCACGTGATGGACTTCTGGCGCAAGCTCAAGCGCGATCCCTCGCGGCTCGAGGTGCTGGGCAACGGCAAGCAGAAGAAGAGCTACCTGCACGTGAGCGACTGCGTCGCCGCGATGCTCGTGGCCATCGACAAGGGGCGCGACGCGATCAACGTGTTCAACCTCGGGCACGAGGACTGGATCGACGTCGACTCGAGCATCCGCATCATCACGCGCACGATGGGCGTGACCCCGCGCCTCGACTACGCGGGCGGCGAGCGCGGCTGGGTCGGGGACTCGCCGCGGATCCTGCTCGACACGAAGCGCATCCGGTCGCTCGGGTGGGCGCCGACGAAGTCCATCGAGGAGAGCATCATCGAGACGCTCAAGTTCCTCATGGCCAACCCCTGGGCCGAGAAGCGTAGCTAGCTGCTAGCGGCCGTAGACGCGGTCGACGATGCGCAGGGTCGCGAGGGCGTCGTGCACGTCGCCGCACGGCCGCGTCTTGGTCTCGATGGCGCGGGCGAAGTCGGCCCATTCGAGGGCCCACGAGCGATCCGCGGGCGCGTACTCGTGGATGACCGCGTCGGGCGGGCCCATCTCGGGCTTCATCACGTAGTGGTAAAGCCGCTCGGGGCCGTAGCTGCCGCCGAGCCCCTCCCAGTGGAGCTTCGCGTGGCGCGCGTAGATCTCCATCGAGAAGAGGTTCTTCCACTCGGTGCACGAGACCTGCAGGTGCGCCACCTGCCGCTTGGCCGTCGCGAGGGTGAGGAACGCGTTGTCGTCGACGGGCATCTTCCAGAAGTACGTCTCGACGCGTCCCTGCACGTCGACCAGCTCGGCATCGAAGAAGAAGCGCGCGAGGTCCACGAGGTGCACGCCCTGGTCGATGAGCTCCCCGCCGCCGCTCTTCGTCGGGTCGGCGCGCCACTCCCTGTCGTAGCCGACGCGTCCGCCGTGCCCGTAGCGGCCACGGATGAACATGATGTCGCCGGCCGTCCCGCTCGCGAGGATATCCTTCGCCTTCTGCGCAGCGGGATGGAATCGGTGGTTGAAGCCGACCTTCACGAGCACGCCCTGCTTCTCCGCGAGACGCGCCAGCGGCTCGAGCTCCGCGGCCGATCGCGCCGCGGGCTTCTCGACCACCGCGTGCTTGCCGGCCTGCACGGCGACCATCGCGACGGGCGTGAGCTGGTCGTTGGTCGTCGCGACCACCACGACGTCCGACTTGCCCACGAGCTCCTCGAGGCTCCCGCACGCCTCGGCCTTGTGCCTTGCCGCGAGCGCCTTCGCCCGCTCGGGCACGAGGTCGAACGTCGCGACCAGCTTGTCCGCACCGACCCTCGCAGCGAGTGCGTCCGCGCGCTTGCCCCCGATGAGACCGCAGCCGACGATGCCGACCCTCATCGCTTGGGCACCTCTTCGAAGAGGGCGCCGTCGATGCGCCGCAGCGTGTAGAGCGACGACTTGTTCGCCACCTCGATGTCGATGCTCTCCGGCTTGTCCCACTTCGCGCTGAGCATCTTGCCGGTGAGCGTCCCGCTCGCCTCCGAGGCGAGCCACACGACGAGCTTCGCCGCGAGGTCCGGCGGCTCCCCGCCGCTCTCGCGCTGCTTCAGCGTGCGCTCGTAGAGCTCCTTGCCGGCCTTCTCCGGCCCGGCCGCGACGACGGCCGCGGTCATCTCGGTCACGACGGCGCCCGGCGAGATGGCGTTCACCTGGATCCCGTCGCCGGCGAGCTCGCGCGCGAGCGACTCGGTGAGCTGCACGATGGCTGCCTTGGACGCCGCATACGCGCTCACCCGCGGCGCCACCCCCGGGCCTCCCACGCCTCCGCCCGCGAGGTTCACGATCTTGCCGCTGCGCCGCTCGCGCATCGTCGGCAGCACCGCACGGCACGCGTGCATCGTGCCGAAGAGATTCACGTCGATCGCCTGCTTCCACTCCGCCGGATCGCACTCGTCGATGCGACCGATGGCGCCGTTGATGCCGGCGTTGTTCACGAGCAGGTCGATGCGCCCCCAGCGTTCGAGCGCGTCGTTCACCAGCGCCTGCACCTGGTCGAGCCGCGTCACGTCGGTGGGCCGTCCCAGCGCCTCGACCCGCTCCTTCTCGAGCTGGTGCCTCGCGGCGTCCACTTCCTTGTGCGTCCTCGACGCGATGGCGACGCGCGCGCCCTCCGCCCCGAGCGCCCGCGCGATGGCCAGCCCGATGCCCCGCGAGCCCCCGGTGACGATGGCCACCTTGCCGGCGAGCTTCATCGCTCTCCGGTGCCGATCGGCTCGTAGCGGCTCGAAACGATGGTCTCGAGCCACGTGAGCGGGTCGCGGAAGAAGCGCACCTTCTTGCCCTCGGCGAAGCTGCGCGACTTGTAGTTCACCGGGACCTCGAGCGGCACGTGCCCGCGCCGCACCAGCTTGCACACGAGCTCCCAGTCGAAGTCGAAGCGGTCGCGCGTGAAGCGGATGCCCTCGTACGCGTCGCGCCGGAACACCTTGTACATGGTGGTGGGGTCGCGCATCTCGGTGCCGTAGAGGCGGTTGGCGAGCACGGTGAACGACTCGTGCGCGAGGTTCATCACCATGGAGAGCGCCTTCTGATTGGCGAACTGGCGGATCTTCCACGTCCTGCCGCCCATGTGGCGCGAGCCGAGGACGAACGTCGTCTTCATCGCGAGGAGCGGCTCGAGGACGATGTCGTAGTCCCCCACGTCGTACTCGCTGTCGGCGTCCTGGATGAGGACGTAGTCGCCCGTCGACGCGGCGATGGCCGCGCGCACCGCATGGCCCTTGCCCTGCGGCCGGTCCTCGTAGAGGACGACGACACCCGGGCGCTTGGCGACGCGCTGCACGAGCTCGCGCGACCCGTCGGTCGAATTGCTCTCGATGAGGACGATCTCGCGGTCAACGCCGGCGACCTCGGCGGCGTAGACGCGCTCGAAGGTCTCCTCGAACGTGCGCGCCTCGTTGAACACGGGCATGATGATCGACAGCTTCGGCCTCTGCGGCGACGCCTCGGCTCGCGCGTGCATCGCGAGGAGCCCGCTCGGCGTCTCGACGCGCGTCCCGAGCGCTTCGGCCATGCGCGCCGCACGCGCCATCGGGAGCTCCTGGTGCGACAGGCGCTCGTCGCGCACCTGCGTCTCGAGCGAGCGCGAGAGGACGCCGCACGCGACGGGCCGGAAGCCCGCGGCGAGGGTCGCACGCGTCAGCGGTACCGCCGAGAGGGCGAAGCGCGGAAGCGTCGAGCCGCGGATGGCGCTCTCGTCGCCCACCACGACCACGAGGTCCCCGCGCGGCTTGAGCGCCGCGCGAACGCGTTTGAGCAGCGCGAGCGGCTCGCAATTCTCGACGGCGCCGTTGACGAACGCCGCGTCGTACGCGCCGAGCGGCAGGGCCGACAGCGCCTCGGTCCCCGTGACCACGGTCACGTCGAGGCGGGGGTCCGCCGTCAGCGTCGCGTGAGGCCCGCCGCGGTCCACGACGGCGAGCACCTTGCGCCGCGTCCCGCCGGACGCGAGCATCGCGCGGATCTGGCGCTCGCTGTCGTCGTCGAGCGCGTACGATTCGCTCTGCACCGAGAGGCGGCCCTCGTCGCTGCGCGAGACGAGCTGGCACTCGTCGCACCGTGTCATGCGCGAACGGCCGACGACGAAGAGATACGTCCGCCGCCCACTCCCGCAAAGAACGCACACCTCCCCGGCCGCGTGGCCAGGCGTCGCCGCGGTTGAAATCTGCTGCATCTCGCGGCGCAACCTAGCTTCAACCCCATGCGGCGCGCAACGTGGCGTTGGGCGGCGGTTCCCCGGACACCCGCGGGGGGTTTCTCACCGCAGAGGCGCGGAGAGCCGCTGGCGCCCTGCCCGTCACTCGTCCTTCTTGGGGCCCTCGTTGTAGCCGCGGGGGCGGTACTTGGGGTTGACGCCCTTGTAGTCCTCGCCGTTGTCGAGGGTGTCGTCGACGAGGTACTTGAGCCAGGAGCCGGGGTTCTTGTCGCCCTCCTCGGAGAGCTTGTCGCGCAGGTCCTGGTCGTCCTGGAGCACCTTCTCGTCCCAGAGGCACTGCAGGCCGAGGGCGATGAGGCTCTGGTCGTTCGGCCCCAGCTCGAAGCCGCGCAGGTAGTAGGGCACCGCCTCGGGCGCGCGGTGCAGGCGGCAGAGCGTGTCGCCCTCGTAGACGCTGGCCATCGGCCACTCGGGCGCGAGGCGCAGGGCGACGCCGTTCGAGACGAGGCGGCCCTCGAGGTCGCCGCGCGCGCCGAGCATCACCGAGTAATTGAGGTGCGCCTTGGCGCTGTTCGGCACCGCCTTGCGCGTCGCGTCCCAGAACGCCAGGTCGTTCTTGTAGTCGAACGCGTGCCATCGGGCGGCGAAGCACTGGAAGAGCGCGAAGAGGCCGATGAACGCGGCGACCCCCGCCTCGGCCCGCGCGTGCTTCGCGGCGTTCACCAGCTTGGCGAACGCGATCGCCAGCAGCATGCACGAGCCGATGGCCGGGAAGTACCAGAAGCGCTCGGCGCGCACGGTGGGGAGGACCACCGGGATGTTGGACACCGGGAAGTACGAGATGACGATCCAGAGCATCGCGAACGCCGCGATGGGCGCCAGCGAGAGCGCGCGCGTCCGCCGCCACCGCCACCACGAGACGACGCCCATGAGCGGCGCGAGGACGAAGGGCAGCACCATCGCCACGCCGCCGATGATGCTCTCGGGGAAGACGAGGCGATCCGGGATGGGCTCCTGCGGCGCCGAGTAGTCGCCCGAGAGCGTCTTCGGGAAGATGATCTGCCCCAGCCCGCGCGCGAACACGCGGAGCGCGCCCGCGACGCGATAGGGCGGCGACGCCTTGATGAGCGGGTTGTTCAGCGGATCGTGCGGCAGCATCGGCTGCGCGTACCATCGCAACCCCGCCGCGAAGATCCGGTGCAGCAGCGGCTTGCCCGCGTTGGCCTCGACCGTCAGCTCGTGCGGCGTCGCCACCGGGAAGAGCTTCCGGCGCATCTCGACGTAGAAGACGAACGCGCCCCCCGCCACGAGCGCCGCGACGCCCGCGCGCAGCCAGCGCATCGGCCGCTCCGGGTGCGTCAGCTGCGAC
This sequence comes from Polyangiaceae bacterium, assembly GCA_036393165.1. Taxonomy (GTDB): domain Bacteria; phylum Myxococcota_A; class Polyangia; order Polyangiales; family Polyangiaceae; genus Palsa-1150. The sequence continues at coordinate 57,229 of DASVWO010000532.1, forward strand.
GTGAGTAGCGCCGCGATCGGCACCATCGGCACGATGCACAGCGCGCTCTCCTTCGAGTAGAGGCCCAGCAGGGTCGCCAGGAGAAGCGCCGCCGGCATCAGCGCGAGCGGGAGGCTGAGCGCCAGCAGCGCGAGGAGCGCCCCCGTCCCGCCGAGCACGTCGGCGAGCCCCACGACGCCGCTCACGGCCTCGGTGACCACCGCCGTCGCCACGAAGAGCCCGCCCGCGAGCCACGCCGTCAGCCGATCGCGCGTCCACTTGAAGACGAGCAGCACCACGAGCGCGCCGTTGAGCCCGTGGATCATCACGTTCAGGTAGTCGTGCGGGAACGCGCTCTGCTCGCGGGCCCCGATCTTCCAGAGCGCGCGCCAGATGATGTCCGGCAGCGGCCTGTACGAGCCGATCGTGCGGTCCGGCGTCAGCCCCCAGAAGTCGCGCTTGAAGGCGTCGAGCCAGCCGATGTGGGCGCCCGCATCGGAGGACGCCCTCACGTACGGATTGGCGAGGAGCGCCTCCTGCTCGTCGAAGATGAAGTTCGTCGCCGGGTGCCTCGTGTACAGCACCATCGAGAGGAAGCACGTCGGCACCAGCGCCGTGAGGAGCGTCGGGTTCTCGCCGAGGAAGTACTCGCGCAGCCGCGTCAGCACCGTCCGCTTGGGGATCGGCGGCAGCGAGTCGCTCGCGCCGGCGACCGGCTCCTGCACGAACGGTTGCTGCGGATCGGGCTGCATCGACGCTCAGCGGGGAAGCTTCTGGACGACCTCGGGCGGAGCGGGCTCCTCGCGATCCGGGATGACCCAGGTGTCCCCCCAGAGATGCGCGCCGCCGTCGATGTACCACGTCACGCCGGTGACGAAATGCGCCGCGTCGCTCGCGAGGTACGCGCAGAGCTCGGCGACCTCCTCGGACGTGCCGAGGCGCTTCATCGGCGTGTGCTTGCGCGCGACGTCGAGCAGCTCCGGCGGGTAGCGGTCGGTGCCCGTGGAGCGGATGATGCCCGGCGCGATCGCGTTCACGGCGACGTCGTACTGCGCCCACTCGACGGCGAGCGTCTTCGTCATGTTCTCGACGCCCGCGCGCGCCGCGCCCGTGTGCACCATGCCCGGGAAGCCGCGCGCGACGTTGGCGATGATGTTCACGATGCGCCCCCGCCGCCGCGGGATCATCGAGGTCACGGCGACCTGGCGCGTCATGTAGAAGGTGCCGTTCAGGTTGTTGCGGATGACGGCGTCCCAGCCCCTGGGCGAGAGCGTCTCGGCGGCCGTCGGGAACTGGCCGCCAGCGTTGTTCACGAGCACGTCGACGGGCCCGAGCTTCTCGACGGTGCCCTTCACGAAGGAGGCGACCTGCTCGGGCTCGCGGATGTCGCACGTCGCGGCGTGAACGTCGTGCCCGCGGCCGGTGAGCGCATCGCGCCCGCGATCGAGCTTCGCCGCGTCGCGCCCGGCGATGGCCACGCGCGCACCGAGGTCGACGAGCGTGCGCGCGATGGCGAGCCCGATGCCGCTGCCGCCGCCGGTGACGATGGCGACCTTCCCGTCGAACAGGCCGGGCCGGAAGATGCTGGGCATGGGTGGACCTTAGCTCTCCCTCGTCGGATTGCGGAGCCCCATCGCCAGCGCGAGCGCGAGGACCATGCCCGCCGACGCCGCCGCGTACGGCGCGCGCACCCCCACGTTGGAATAGAGCCATCCGCCGAAGGCGGGGCCGAAGGTGCGCGCCAGGCTCGCGAAGGACTGGTTGGTCCCGAGCGTGCCGCCCTGACGGTCCACGGGCGCGCGCTTCGAGATGAACGCAGAGGTCGCGGGCTGCGTGAGGCCGTTGCCCAGGGCGAGCACCGCACCCGACGCGTAGAGGAGGAGACGCGCGCCGGTCGCCGCCGACGCGACGAGCCCCGCGAACGCGAGCGCCTGGAAGAACGCGCCGGCGCGCACGAGGAGCGGCTCCTCGAAACGCTTCGACAGCACGCGCACGAGTCCCCCCTGCACGAGGGCCGCGACGATGCCGATGAAGGCGAGGACGTAACCGGTGCCCCGCTCGTCGATGCCGAAGACGTCGCCGCAGAAGAAGGTGAACGTCTGGTCCAGGTTCGTGAAGCTGAGGATGACGAGGAAGTTGACGGCGATGGCCAGCGCCACGCCCGGCAGGGAGAACGCGGCGCGGATGGCCCCGACGTTGAGCGGCGTCAGCGCGCGCCGCGGCGTCTTGGCGCGCTTCTCGGGCGGGAGCGATTCGGCGACGCCGAGCCACACCCACGCGAGATTGATGGCGCTCAGCGCGGCGGCGACGAAGCACGGCACGGCGCCGTGACGGCCGGCGATCTCGATGCGCGCGAGGGCGCCGCCGATGCCCGGGCCGAGGATGAATCCGAGGCCGAAGGCCATGCCGATGAGCCCCATGCCCTTGGCGCGGTCCTCGGGCTTCGTGATGTCGGCGATGTACGCGCTGGCCGTCCCCAGGTTCGCCGTCGCGACGCCGCCGAAGATGCGCGCGAGGAAGAGCCACGCCACGCTCGAGCCCCATGCGAGCGACACGCCCAGCCCGGCCATGGCGAGCGACGTCCCGGCGATGGACCACAGCAGCACCGGCCGGCGCCCCACGCGGTCGGACACGCGCCCCCACACGGGGACGAAGAGAAACTGCATGAGCGAGTAGACCGAGCCGAGCAGCGTCGCGACGAACGCGCTGACGCCGAAGGTGTCGCGCGCCTCCTTCGCGAGGAACGGGAGGACGAGCCCGAAGCCCAGCAGGTCGACGAAGACGGTCAGAAAGATCGCGCCGAGCCGCGGGGCCGCCTTCATCTGCGGTGCGGACTATAGCGGCGGCTTTCCGACGCGCCTGGCGTGGACGAACGCCTCGACGTTGCCCTTGGGGCCGGGCAGGGCGCTGTCGGCCTGGCCGAGCAGCTCGAACCCGGCCGTGCGGATGCTCTCGGCGGCGGCGGCGATGGCCTCGGCCCGCACGGCCTGGTCGCGCACGACGCCCCTGCCGCGCGCCGCCTGCTCCCGCCCCACCTCGAACTGCGGCTTCACGAGCGCCACGAGCCCCCCGCCCTCGCGGGTGCAGCGGGCGATCGCGTCGGCGAGCTTCCCGAGGCCGATGAAGGACGCGTCGACCACGGTGAGGTCGGCGGCCCCGCCGACGTCGGGCGCATCGAGGTCGCGGGCGTTGGTGCGCTCCATCACGACGACACGGGGGTCGTCGCGCAGCTTCTGGGCGAGCTGCCCGTAGCCGACGTCGACGGCGACGACGCGCGCCGCCCCGCGCTGGAGCAAGCAGTCGGTGAACCCCCCGGTCGACGCGCCGAGGTCCAGGCAGCGCAGCCCGGTCGGGTCGATGCCGAACGCGTCGAGCGCGCCCGCCAGCTTGATCCCGCCGCGCGAGACGTACGGGCTGCGCGACGTGCGCACTTCGACGTCGGCGTCGGGGGCCAAGAGCGTTCCGGCCTTGTCGACGCGCGTGGCGCCGACGAAGACCTCGCCCGCCAGGACCATCGCCTGCGCGCGCGCCCGCGTCGGCGCGAGGCCGCGCGTGACGAGGAGCTGGTCGAGTCGCACCTTCGCCATTCAGGGGATCCGCGCGCCGGGATGGATCGCTCGCGCGAGGACCGCCAGCCCCTCGCCGATGCGCGGGCCGGGCGTGAGCACGCGGTGGTCCTGCAGCCGGACGACGTGTCCCTCGCGCACGGCGCGCACGCCGCTCCAGCCGGGAGACTGCGCCGTGACGGTCGACGGGGTCGCCGCGTCGCCGCTCGACGCGTCGATCACGACGTCCGGGTCGATCTCGACGACGCGCTCGAACCCCACCGCGGTCCACGCGGTGTCCGCCGGCAACGCATTCGACGCGCCGGCCTCGCGGAGCATCTCGCCCGCGAAGGTGCGCGGCCCCGCCGCATACACCGGGGCGACGTCGACGACGAAGAGGACGCGCGGCTTCGGCTCGGCGGCGACCGCCTGCTCCACCGCGTGCTCGGTCGCGTGGATGCGCTCGACCACGTTCTTCGCCTCCGGCCCGTGCCCGGTGCGCTCGCCCAGCGCGGCGATGAGCGCATCCACGTCCGCGAGCGACGCCGAGTCGGCAGGGAACCATGTCGCGATCCCGTGCGTCGCCAGCGTGGCCGACAGGTGCTGCGACCAGCCGCCCGACGGCCCCACGACGAGGTCCGGCTGCAGCTGCAGGATCGTCTCGACGTCCGGCTCGATGCCCCCCAGCGCCGGCAGCTTCATCGCCTCGGGCGGCCACTCGCAGTACCGCGACCGCGCGACGACGCTGCTCCCCGCCCCGACGGCAAAGAGCGCCTCCGTCGTCGACGGCCCCAGCGACACGATCCTCCGCGGCGTCCCCGTCCCCACGGCGTGCTTGGAGCACCCCACCAGCGTCAGCACGAACAAGGCGACCGCGAACACCAGGGACTGGTTTTTTGTCGCGGAGGCGCGGAGAGGGAGAGGAGGCCGCGGAGATTTGGGGGTGGATTCTCGAGTCGCTCGCGCCTCGAGAGCCCACAACAAGACCTCCGCGCTCTCCTCTCTTCTCCGCGCCTCCGCGTCAAAGAACAAGCCCATGGAGCCGGGCGCACCGGGACGCGAGGCGCTCAGATGAGCCCGTACTTGTGCAGCTTCTCGATCAGCGCGGGGCGCGAGACGCCGAGACGACGCGCCGTCTCGCTCTGGTTGCGGCCGGCCGCTTCGAAGGCCTCGGCGATGAGGGCGCGCTCGAAGGCTTCGACCCTCGTCCGAAGGGGGTGACCCGGGCCCGGATCGCCAGTCGCCGAGGGCGCAGCCGCGCTGGCCGCCGGCCCCTCCGAGAGCGACCTCCAGAGAGCGAGCGTGATCCTCTCGTCCGGCGCGAGCGCCAGCAGGCGCGCCACCGTGTTCTCCAGCTCTCGCACGTTGCCCGGCCACGCGTGCGACCGTAGCGCCTCGACCAGCCCGGGCTCCACCTCCACGGCGCCCATGCCGTACCGGTCGGCGTATTGCCGCACGAAGTTGCGCACCAGCGGCTCGACGTCCTCGGGCCGCTCCCGGAGCGACGGCACGCGCAGCGGCACCACGTTGAGCCGGTAGAAGAGGTCCTCGCGGAAGCGGCCCGCCTTCACCTCGGCCGCGAGATCCCTGTTCGTCGCGGCGATGAGCCGCACGTCGACGATCTCGGGCCGCCCGCCCACCTGCTGCACCTCGCCCGACTGCAGCGCGCGAAGCACCTTGGCCTGGATGGCCGCCGGCAGCTCGCCGATCTCGTCGACGAAGAGCGTCCCCTTGTTCGCCTGCTGGAAGTACCCCTGCCGCGCCGTCTGCGCGCCGGTGAACGCGCCCTTCGTGTGCCCGAAGAGCTCCGCCTCGGCGAGCTCGCTGGGGATCGCCGCCGCGTTGAAGCGGATGAGGGGCTTCTCCGCCCGCCGCGAGTGCGCGTGGAGGACGGTGGCCACGATGTCCTTGCCCGACCCGCTCTCCCCCGTGAGCAGCACGGTGACGTCCTTCGGCGCCACGCGCGCCACGACGTCCATCACGCGCTTCATCGCCGGGCTCTCGGCGACGATGGTCCTGCCGAGCGACGCCTCGGTGCGCAGGCGCGCGTTCTGCAGCCGCAGGTCGCGCCAGTCGGTCGCGCGCTTCACGGCGAGCACCAGCTCGTCGGGGTCGAAGGGCTTCGGGATGTAGTCGAACGCCCCGGCCTTCATCGCCGCGACGGCCACGCGCTCCGATCCGTGCGCCGTGAGCATCAGCACCGGCACGCTCGGATCGCTCGCCCGCAGGCGCTCGAGCACCTGCATGCCGTCCATGTCCGGCATCGCCAGGTCCGTCAGCACCACGTCGGCCCCGCGCGCGTCGAACGCAGCGAGGCCGCTCGCGCCGCCGTCGCACGTCTCGACGCTCAGACCGGCGTCGCTCAGGACCGCCTCGAGGGTGAAACGCAGGGACGCGTCGTCGTCCAGGACGAGAACGCGGCTCATCGGGATCTCAGCGGACGCCGGCGGTGGCGGGCTGCGGCTCCGGCTCGGCGGCGCCGTCCTTCGCGTGGGACGTTTCGCTGCGCAGCGGGTTCGGCAAGCGCATGCACGGCTTCGCCTTCATGGGCAGCACGACGGTCACGGTCGTCCCCTTGCCGGAGGCGCTCTTGATGTCGAGCCGCCCGCCGTGCTGCTCGACCAGGCCGCGCGCCACCGCGACGCCGAGCCCCGTGCCGCCCTCCTTCGTCGTGAAGTACGGCTTGCGGATGCGCTCGAGCACCTCGGGCGTCATGCCCACGCCGTCGTCGCGCACCGTGATGCACGCGCCCCCGACGCACTCGCGCGCGACGGAGACCTGCACCGATGCGCCACGCGGCGAAGCCTGGATCGCGTTGAGCACCAGGTTGAGGAGCGCCTGGCGCAGCTTGCGCGCGTCGGCGTCCACCACGAGGTTCCCGTCGCCGTTGACGACGAGCGTGACGCCCGCCTCCTCGCCGCGCGTCTCGAGGAGCACCGCCAGCTCGCGCGCGACCTCGTAGGGCTTGATGGGCGCCGGGTGGAGATCGTCCAGCCCGCGCGAGAAGGAGAGGAAGCCCTCGACGATCGACTGCAGGCGGTCGGCCTCGGCGGCCACGATGGCGAGGCGCTCGGCCGTCTTCGGGTCCGATGCGCTGCGCGCCATGTGGACCGACAGGCCCTTGATCGCGGCGAGCGGGTTCTTCACCTCGTGCGCCAGGCGCGCCGCCATGCCCTCGAGGGCGCGCGAGCGATCCTCGCCGGCGCTGCACAGCTGCTCGCGCCTCTCGGCCAGCTCGAGGGCGACGTGCTCGTAGCCGCGCGTCGTCACGCAGCCGGTGCGGTAGACGCCGGCCATCGCGAAGAGCGCGGCGGCGAGCGACAGCACCACGAACGCCGGCGCGGGCCACGTGGCCATGCCGAGCGGCGCGGCGAGCATCCCGATCGACGTGTGCGAGAGCAGCGCGAGCGCCGCGAAGCCCGCGACGAAGTAGAAGAACATGAGGCCGCGCAGCCAGCGCGGCTCCGGCATGCTCGTCGCCGTGTGCCACATGAGGATGGAGCCCATGATGAGGAGCGGGCTGCCGAGGCCTCCGGTGGTCGCGATGAGCGTGAAGTAGCAGGTGGCGCCGACGAGGAGCTGTCCGGCCTTCGCCAGGTCGCTCGTGAACACGCCCTTGAGCGCCGACAGCAACGCGGTGACGGCCAGCGCGCCGACCTGCAGGCCGAGGCGCGTCCGCGACTCGCCGCCGTAGGCCAGCAGCCCTACGACCAGAACGTGGAAGGGCACGAGCCACTTGAAGCGCCAGCGGGCGCTGCCCGACGCCATCTCGTCGAAGACGCGCCGCCGCACCGCCTCGAACCGGGCACGGTGCTGCGAGTCGCGCGTCGCCTCGGCGCCGTGGGACGGAGCCTTGGTCTCGGGCTGCAGCGCAGTGTCCATCACGGTTGATTTCAGCAAATCCCGTGCAAACGCGCCACCCCGCGTCCTTTCAGGGGTTTCCATGGCCTGGAACCTGTCGTCTTCCCGACAGATGGCCGCCTAGCGACGCCGCCGGCGGGCCCTGAGGCCGAGGGCGGCGAGGGCCGTGAGCGCCAGGGCCGCGCCGCTCGAGGTGCCCCGGGCGGGCCCACCCGCGAGGCCGCAGTTGGCCTTCGTGGAGCCGGGGCCGCCGCCGGTGTCGACGGCCACCGGGGTCATCGTCCACGCGGGGACGGGGTAGCCCCCGGCCGTGGCGGCCTTGTTCGCCGCGCTGACGAGCAGCGACCCCCATGCATCGAGCCGCGTGTAGACGGCGGTCGAGCAGGTGGAGCCCTGCGTCGCCCCGCGCGAGAGCACGCCGAAGCTGATCCACTTGCCGGCGTCGGCGGCCTTCTGGTCGAACGCCGGCGAGCCCGAGTCCCCCTCGCACGTGCCGTCGCCCGACTGGAACTCGTTGGCCGACATCGCGCTCTTCAGCGCCGAGTCCGAGAAGCAGTCGTTGAAGGACGAGTCGTTCGGGATGCACACGAGCCCGACATTCTCGCGGATGCGGCGGATGCCGGCCGAGGTCATGTCGGTCGGGCTGTCGAGCCCGTAGCCGATCTCGGTAACCGACGTGGAGTAGGCGCTGTGGTCGGTCATCGGCGGGTTGATCGACGGCTCGGCGTACGCGGCGAGCTGGATGGAGCGCCCGAGGATCAGCACGGCGATGTCGTTGCCGCAGAGCGACTGCGACTGCGGCGTCATGATCTCGGCGACGGGCACGAGGCTCGTCGGGTCGGGGTTCGTCTGATCGAACGTCGGCGCTTCGACCACGTCGACCTGCGACGCGCCGACCATCGGGCCGAACTTGGCGGCCCCGCAGTCGACCGTCGTGTCGGTGGGCGGTGCGACGCAATGGCGCGCGGTGACCACGAGGTTCGGCGCGAGCAGCGTGCCGCTGCACAGACCGCTGACGCCGCCACCGAGCTGCGCGAGCACGCCGACGACGAACGTGTGCGTCGTGTCGGGCTGGCCGTCCTGGATGGCGCTCGCGGTGGAGGCGGTGCGCTCGGCGCTCGGCGGTGAACCGCAGGCGACGGCGAGGAGCGCGGAGCCCGCGAGTAAAGAGAAGCTCCTCACCATCCCAAGCGTACGGTGCAGGAGGCGCACCGACCAGCGGCGCCGAAGGCGACCGCGTCCTGGCCCGTCAGGGAGCGAATTCGGCGCGAACGGTCGAGTCGAGCAGCCCGGCCGCATGGGCGCGGGCGTAGAGCGTGTCGATCGCGACACGCACGTCGGCCGGCGGGTCGAGCGTGTCGGCGTTCGCGTACATCGCGAGGTAACGGTCGAGCATCGCGCGGTCGAGCCCCACGTCGGCACGGGTCTCGCGCTCGAGCAGCGCGGCCATCGTCTCGTCGCGGTGGGCGAGCGCCCATGCGATCGACGCGCGACACACGCGTGACACGCGCGCCACGGTATCGGCGCCGAGGGAGCGGCGGATCGCGTTGCCGCCGAGGGGCAAGGGGAGGCCCCCGCTGCTCGCGGCCCATGCCTCGCCGATGTCGCAGACGCGCGCGAGGCCCTCGCGCTCGTAGGTGAGTCGCCCCTCGTGGATGAGCAGGGCCGCGTCGACCTCGCGCGCGCGGATGGCCTCGAAGACGCGCGCATAGGGAGAGATGGGGACGACGACGGCCTCGAAGCGCGGGAGAAGCAGGCGCAGCACCATCGTGGCCGTCGTGCGCAGGCCGGGCACGCCGATGCGCGCGCCCTCGAGCGACGCGAGCTCGCGCGCGTCCCGCGAGACGACGACGGGGCCGTAGCCGCGCCCCACGGACATGCCGTGCGGGAGCAGCAGGTACTTGTCGGCGAGCGAGGGCCAGCGCGCGATCGAGACGGCCACGACGTCGAGGTCGCCTGCGGCGGCGCGCGCGTTGAGCGTCTCGGTGTCGGCGCGCTCCGCCTCGAACGCGAGCCCCTCGGGGTCGACCTTGCCCGTCAGAAGCGGCCAGAACATGAAGAGGTCGTCGCTGTCCGGGCTGAATGCGAGACGGATGGGGTCGCGCTGCATCGGGCGCACCGTTCTAGTTGGTGTACGTTGCGAGGGCCATGCGATACGGCGTTCTCTCGACTGCGGTAGGGCCGATGTACGCGCGATTCGAGGGGGGCTCCGCCCACCTCCTGGACGGGCCGCCCTGGCTCCTCGGGAAGGAAACCGGGGACGCCGTGCCGCTCGACGGGGGCGACCTGCTCTGCCCCGTCGCGCCGACGAAGATCGTGTGCATCGGCCGCAACTACGCGGCGCACGCCAAGGAGCTGGGCAACGAGGTGCCGAGCGAGCCGCTCCTCTTCCTCAAGCCTCCCTCGGCGCTGCTGGGCCCCGGCGGCACGGTGCGCCTGCCGCCCGAGAGCACGCGCGTGGAGCACGAGGCGGAGCTCGCGGTCGTCATCGGCAAGCGCGCCAAGGGCATCGCGAAGGACGCCGCGCTGGCGCACGTCTTCGGCTACGCGTGCGCGTGCGACGTGACCGCGCGCGACCTGCAGCGCAAGGACGTGCAGTTCACGAGGGCCAAGGGGTTCGACACGTTCTGCCCCGTCGGCCCGTGGATCGAGACGGAGCTCGACCCGCGGGAGCGCCGCATCGCGTGCCGCGTGGGCGGCCAGACGCGCCAGGACGGGTCGACGTCGCGCATGCTCTTCGACGTGCCGACGCTCGTCTCCTACGTGAGCCGCATGATGACGCTGGAGCCCGGCGACGTGATCCTCACGGGCACGCCCGAGGGCGTCGGCCCGCTCGTCGCAGGCGACTCGCTCGAGGTGGACATCGAGGGCATCGGCGCCCTGAAGCTGCGCGTGGAGAGCTGAGTGCGCGAGCGGCTCATCGCGGCCGCCATCGTCGTCGTCGCCATCGCCACGGCCGTTGTCCTCGGCGAGATGCGCCGCGGGAGCACCGAGGGCGCACGCTGCGGTCCCGGCTTCGTCGCGAACGGCACGCGCTGCACGCCGCCCGCGGGATTCACCGTGCCGGACACGCGCGTGCTCATCCCCGCCGCATCCATTGCCGTCGGCCCTTCGGACTGGGAGGCGCAGGGGCAGGTCGACACGCGCGTCATCCGGGTCGACGCGTTTCGCATCGACGCCTTCGAGGTCACGAGGGGCGCAATGGACCCGCACGCGACGGATCCGTTTCGCGCCGCCAGCGGCGTGCCGCGCGACGAAGCCGCCGCCTTCTGCGCCTCCCGCGGCGGTCGCCTGCCGACGGAGGACGAATGGATCGTCGCCGCCGACTCGGCCATGAACCCCCCGCGCCGGTACCCCTGGGGAGACACGGGCGCCGTCTGCCGCAGAGCCGCCTGGGGCCTCGAGAGCGGCCCGTGCGCCTCGGCCGCCGACGGGCCGGACACGGTCGGGGCTCACCCCGACGGCGCCAGCCCCCTGGGCCTCCAAGACATGGCCGGCAACGTCGCCGAATGGGTCTCGGACGAGCCCAGACCTGGCGTCGGCGTAGCGAAAGGCGGCTCCTGGCGGTCCCCCCTGGCGGCCGAGCTCCGCGTCTGGGCGCGCCTCGAGGTCCCCCCGGACGCGCACGACGCGAGGGTCGGCCTCCGCTGCGCGTACCCCCCCTGACCCGCCCGTAGCCCGAAGCCCGTCGCCTGAAGCCTCGCCTGTTCCCCTGTTTCCTGTACTCTGACCGGCCCCATGACTTGCGCGGTGCTGTCCATCGGGACGGAGCTGACCCGCGGAGAGCTCGTCGACACGAACGGGCCCTGGCTGAGCGCGGAGCTCACCTCCATCGGCTTCAACGTCGTCGAGCGCGCGATCGTCGACGACGACCGCCCGCGCATCATGGCCGCGCTCGAGCGCCTCGCCGCCAAGTCGCGCGTCGTCGTGTGCACCGGCGGCCTCGGCCCCACCACCGACGACGTGACCACCGAGGCGGTGGCGCAGCTCCTCGGCGTGCGCCTCGCGCGCGACGAAGCGTCGCTCGAGCACATCCGGCGGCGCCTCGAGAAGTTCGGCCGCACCATGAGCGCGACCAACGCCAAGCAGGCCGACTTCCCCGAGGGCGCCGACATCCTGCCGAACCCCGTCGGCACCGCCCCCGGCTTCGGCGTGCACGTCGGTGAGTGCGTCGCCTACTTCATGCCCGGCGTCCCGCGCGAGATGAAGCGGATGTACGCGGAGCAGGTGGCCCCGCGCGTGCGCGCCCTCGCGCCGAACAACCTCTACCAGCTGCGCATCCGCACCTTCGGCCTCCCCGAGAGCATCGTGGGCGAGAAGCTCGCGGGCGTCGAAGAGGCGTTCGCCGGGACCACCATCGGGTACCGCGCGCACTTCCCCGAGATCGGGGTGAAGGTGCTCGCGCGCGCCGCGTCGCACTCCGCCGCGCGCGACCTGTGCGAGCGGGCCACGGCCGAGGTGCGCGCGCGTCTCGGCAGCGTCGTGTACGGCGACGCCGAGGACACGTTCGCGGGCGTCGTCGGCCGCGCGCTGCGCTCGCGCGGGTGGTCGCTGGCGATCGCCGAGTCGTGCACCGGCGGGCTGGTGGGGCACCTCCTCACGACCGAGCCGGGCGCGAGCGACTTCCTGCTCCTCGACGCGGTGACGTACGCGAACAGCGCGAAGAGCCGCATCCTCGGCGTGGAAGAGGAGACGATCCGCTGGCACGGCGCCGTGAGCCCCGAGGTCGCCGCCGCGATGGCGAGCGGGGCCAAGCGCGTCTCCGGCGCCGACGTCGCGCTGTCGCTCACGGGCATCGCCGGCCCGAGCGGGGGCAGCGAGGAGAAGCCGGTCGGCACCGTGTACATCGCGGTCGCGCGGCCCGACGGGTCGACCGACGTGAAGCATCGCGTCTTCGGCGGCGACCGGATCCAGATCCAGACGCTGGCGGCATACGCGGGACTGCAACTGATTCGCGAGCTGTGCAGCGAGGCTTCGGGCTCCGGACTTCGGGCTTCGAGCGCGACACTGGGAGCCTGAAGCCTGAAGCCCGAAGCCTCGAAGAAACCGCGAGAGACGCTCAGAGCCTTCGTGGCGCTGGACCTCGACGCGATGAGCCTGCGCCGCATCGTGCGCACGTCCGACCGCCTGCGCATGGCGAGCGGCGCCCCCGCCGCGACGTGGACGACGGGCGACAAGATGCACATCACCCTCAAGTTCGCGGGCCAGCTCGACGCCGCCGCCGCCGTCCCCATCGGCCAGGCGCTGCGCACGCTGGCCGAGGGGCAGCCTGCGCCCGCGCCGTGCAAGGTGAAGCTCGACGCGTTCCCCAAGATGCAGCACGCGAACATCGTCGTCGCCGAGCTGGTCGATGCCGCCGGCGACATCGCGAAGCTCGCCACCGCGGTGGACAAGCTCACGGCGAAGCACGGCGTCGCCAAGGAGGCCCGCCCCTTCCGCCCCCACGTGACCCTCGCGCGCCTCAAGCGCCCCTACGACGCGCGCAAGTGGCTCCGCGACGACATCGCCGAAGCCGCGGGCGAATGCCGCTGCGCCTCCCTCACCCTCTACCGCAGCGACCTCGAGGCCGACGGCTCCGTCTACGTGCCGCTCGCGACCTTCGCGTTCGCCAGCGGCACGACCTAGAGCACGAGCACCCAGACGTCGTAGAGCGCGTGGGTCCACACGGCCGCCGCGAAGCCGCGCATCGAGTAGACGAGGGTCAAGGCGAGGCCGAGGACCGCGCGGGCGACGAAGGAGCGCGCGTCGAAGGGGTCGCCGAGCGCGCCGACGTAGTGCATGCCGCTGAAGACGGCCGCGCAGACGACGGCCCATACCGCCATGATGACGATGGCGCGCACCGAGAGCGCCGAGCTCGCGCCGACGAGGCCCACGCGCTGCTTCGCGAAGAGGCCCACGAGGAGCTTCGCGCCGAGGCCGAAGAGCACCGCGCGGAAGGCGAGCTCCTCGTAGAAGCCCGCACCGAGAGACATGATGAGCCCCGTCACGGGCCCACCGCCCGCCGCCGCCGGGACGCCCGCGAACAGCTTGCCGACGACCCACGACGTCGCCGTGCTCATGGCGATCGCGTACGCCGCGCCCTCCACCATGATCTGAAGAATCTTGCGCCCGCTCAGCGTCTGCCCGCGCCCGAGCACCGCGAAGACGACGAAGAGCGCAAGGCCGATCCCGACGGTGAGCGCCAGGTACGTCCCGAGATC
>DASVWO010000533.1:0-21869 GCA_036393165.1 Polyangiaceae bacterium
GTACCCCAGTAAGTCCTCGAGACGAGAATCATCTGGCCACGCGTGGCTCATCTTACGACGCCGCGCGCGGTGCGGTCGGGATCTAGCCTGCCTCGTCCGAGAACGTGCCGGTGCGAAGGAAGCCGAGCACCCGCACGAACGAGTTCGGCGTGTTCCTTCGGCGACGCACGCGGCGAAGATCGATGGGGATGGTCGCGTCGAGCGCGGGCGGAATCGAGGGGGTGCGCAGGGCCACGGCGACGGCGAGGGCGTGCCAGAACTCGCGCACGTTCGCGAACCGATGCTCCGGGCGCAGCGCGAGGGCACGGAGGAACACGCCTTCGACCGCCGGGCCGACGTGCGCCCCCATCGTGCGCGGCGTCGGACGACGCCCGGGATCGCACGAGAGGCACGCGAGAGCCCGGATGTCGTCGCTCCCGAGCGCCTCGCGCCCGATGAGCAGCTCGACCATCACGAGAGCCAGCGCGTAGACGTCGGTCCACGTCCCCACCGAGCCGTAATCGGGCGAGAACTGCTCCGGTGCCCCGTAGGCCGGCGTGAACGTCTGGAGCCCGTCGACGCTCGCGACCTCGTCCACGAGCTTCGCGATGCCGAAGTCGATCAGCTTGCAGCGCCGTCCCTCGGCCATGACGAACACGTTGCTCGGCTTGACGTCGCGGTGGACGATGCCGCGCTCGTGCGCGAGCGAGAGCGCCTCGGCCACGGGCTCGAGCAGGCGCATCGCCTCCTGGATCGTGCGGATCGTCTTCCCCCCGCGAACCCGCTCGCGACGGAGCATCGCTTCGAGCGGCTCGCCCTCGAGCCACTCGAGCACCATGTACGGGATCGACACGCCGCGCTCCGTGGTGAACGCCGAGACGTCGCGCGCCTGGCAGACCGCGGCCGAGCGCTCCGAAAGCTCCATCAGCAGCGCACCCTCGCGCACGAACCGTTCGAGCAGCTCGCGCCTCCAGGCCTCGTCGTGACGCGGCGCCTTGAAGGCCTTGATGGCCACGGGGCGCTGCAGCACCCGGTGCACCGCGCGGTAGACGACGGACAACGCCGTCTCCTCGACGACTTGCTCGACGTCGTACTTGCCGGCCAGCGTGGTGCCGACCAGCTCGAACGGGTCTGTCCGCTTGTCCGTGGTCATGCCCCTCCCTTGGCAACGCTCGTGCTGGACGAGCCGAAAGAGTTCCGCGGACTTGAGGCAGACGCCTCCGGGGCATCGACGCTCGGGCGGCCAGCAGCGCGCGGCAAGACGCTACGCGGCCACGTGGGTGTCTGTCGCAGCAGGGGATGTGCTTGGAGCCCTCGTGACGATACGCTCGCCTGTCGGAGGGACCATGGCCGCCAAGAAGACGGACGCGAAGGGCGCAGCGCTCGCCGAGATCGAGAGCCACGCGCAGGGGATACGCGAGAAGCTCAAGGTGCCGAAGCAGAACGAGCTGTTCCGGGCGGCGGTCGAGGGGGGCTATCTCGCCGCGCTCGCCGACGGCAACGTCGACGAGAGCGAGCGCGACATCCTCGTGCGTGCGATTGAGCTGCTCTCACAGGGCGCGGTCGTCGAGTGGGAGACCGAGGCGGAGCTCGATGCTTGTGCCGAACGGGCGCAGGGGCAGGGCGCCGATGTGCGCGCCGCGGCCGTCGGCAAGGCGCTCGCGTCGCTCGGCCACGCCGATGTGGGGATCTACATCGCGGCGCTCGTGGCCCGCGCGAGCAAGGGCATCGACAAGAAAGAGGCCGAGGTGCTCAAGGCGGTCGGCGCCGCGGCCGGGCTCTCGGCCGACGGCGTGAAGGACATCGTCAAGCGCGCGTCCGGACCGAAGTGACCGGAACCGCGTGGCAATTTGCCTCGCGCACATTGCCGCGCATTGCACGAGCGGATGCTCGCTGTTACCTCCATCTGGATGGGGGTCGATCGAGATCGAACGGGGATGCGGGGATCGGGAGCACGGGAACGCGTCGCACGGGTGCTCGTCATCGACGATGAGCTGCTCGTCGCCGAGTCGCTCCAGCGGGTGCTGGCCGACGAGTTCGAGGTGACCGTCGCGACGGAGTCCAGCGCGGCGCTGGCACGGCTGGCGTCCGGCGATTGGTTCGACGTCATCCTCTGCGACATCATGATGCCCGGCATGCACGGCGTGGCGCTCCACGATCACGTGCGCCGTGATCAGCCGGACCTCGCGGCCCGATTCGTCTTCATCACCGGCGGCATCGTGTTGCCGCACGTGCAGGCGTTGCTCGAGGGCATCAGCAACCTCGTTCTCAGCAAGCCGCTCGACATGCAGGCGATGCGGGAGCTCGTTCGGCGGCGTACCCGTCCGGAGACGCCGAGAGTCGCGGCTCGCTGAAAATTCGCGGACGCGCGGATCGCGGGACCTGGCGCCCGGCTTGCACCGGCGCCGCCTTCAACCATGCACCCCGCGGTGTCGACCCTCGTCGTCGGTGAACGCATCGTCTCGGAGTGCAGCAACGGACTGCTCGAAGCGGAGTACGCGCTCTTCGATCGCGACGATGTCGTGCTCTCGCGCGAGGGGCGCGAGAAGGGCTACCTGACGAGCGCGGAGCTCGCTCGCCATCGGCTCGGCGAGGCACGCATCACGGCGAGCCTCGCGCACGATTCCTTCTCCGCGCTGCGGGCGGGCCACAGGAGGGCCCTCTCGAGCACCCGCTGCGTTCTCGACGTCGTCGAGCAGCTCGGACCGTGCGAGGCGTTCGAGGGTTTCTCCTTCAGCGTCGCCACCGGCCGTTACGCGGGCACGTGGCTCGACCTGGATGCGCTCGCCGCGGCGTGCCCCCTCCGGGGTACCGCCATGATTCTGCAGGCGCTTCACCTGGTCCTCGTCCTCGAGGAGGTCGCCGACGACGCTCCGGTCCGACTGCTGACGTCCGGCGTGACCGAGAGCTGCCCTCTCCTGGAGCGCACGTGGTGCAAGCCGGAGCTCGACGCCGCGCGACGTTTGCCGAACGTTTTGCGTCAGATGCGCGTGCCGCCGAAGTCGCCCACGCCTCGGGACGACGACGAGCTGCGCGGACGCTTGCTTCGCACGCTGCGAGAGCGAATGACGGCCTCGGCGAAGGCGCGCCCACGGCTGCGCCGGCTGGTCACCCTGCTGGCGGGGACCGCGCCCGACACCGTTCCGGTCATCGCGCCTCCCGACTCGGGACACGTGATCGAGCAGCTGCGACGCCACCGCCACCTGCTCCGGGGCGACGACCATCTGCGCGCGGTTGCACAGTTTCTCTCGATCCAGGCCGAGCGCATCGGGGCACTGCCCGACGTCGCGTTGCTCGCGGCGCGCGCATGGCTCGCGGCGGGAGAAGCGGCACATGCCCGGCACTTCGCGGAACGCCTTCGTGACGCGAGCGACACCGCCATGAGCGTGCGCCTCATGGCCATCGAGATCCTCGACGCGACCGGGGCCGTCACCGTAGTGCCACCACCTCCCGCTTCCGCTCCGTCGGTACCGTTCCTGCTGACGCGCGTTCGTGAGCGTCCCACCGAGCCGCGCATTCGCTGGACGGGCCCAACCGGCCCGGTGGACACCCTGCTGCTCCCGGCCAGGATCGAGAGCGATCCATCTGCCGCCTCCGAGCCGCACATCGTCGTGCCGCCAGAGCGCGCCACCGAGCCTCGTCTGCCCGTGGCGCCGAGGCTGCCGGCATCCCCGGCCGTGCCCGAGCGATCGCCCGGACCGGAGATCGTCGAATCCCTCGCGCTTCCGTACGGCGCGAGCGAGGAGATGCTCGAGGAGCGGGCGACACCGGGCGATCCGCTGCTCGCGCGCATCGCGATGACCCGCCTCGCCCGGGCGCTCGGCCGCGACTACCGCCTCTGGTACGGCACGATGATCGAGACGGATCTCTTCGCGATCGACGGCATGCAGCGACACCTGCGGCGCCGCTTCGTGGACGCGGGCGCCGGCGCCAAGCAGCGCCTCGAGCTGGAAGCGGAGCTCACGCGGCACGGCGCGTTGCTGAGCGAGATCCTCGCGCGCTCGCTCGGATCCGAGTGGGACGACCTCTCGTCCGAAGATCCGCGCGAGTGGACGATGGTCGTGCCGCCCGGCATCGTCGTGCAGCCCATCGGGCGCGTGCATCGCTTCTTCAGCAAGGGCCACCAGGAGCCCGACCTCGTGGCGTTCTACACGGATCTGCAGTCGGACCAGGCCGCACAGGCGTGAGCCGGTTCAGAAGATGTGGTTGAAGTTCAGGTAGAGGGCGTCGTCCTCGGCGCTGCGCGCGTAGTCGATCATGATGATCGTCGCCTCGTTCCAGGCGATGCGCAGCCCGAGGCCTCCGTCGAACTTCCAGTCGTCGAGGGTCGTCTGGCCCGCGCTGTCGAAGACGCGCCCCATGTCGACGAACGGTACGGCCTCGAGCGCGAACCCTTGCTTGAGCGCCCGGAACTTCACGAACGTCCAGCGCAGCTCGAGGTTGCCCATGGCGAACACCGGGCCGACGAAGCGGTTCTGGAAGTAGCCGCGCAGCGTCCTCAGCCCCCCGAGGCCCGCGTGGTTGTCGTCCACGAAGGGCATCAGCGTCTCGGAGAAGAACGGCGTGCCGCGCGTCTGGATCTCGTAGAGGCCGCGCGCCGCGATCACGAGGTCGGCGAGCTTCGGGATGGGACTGTAGAAGCCGCGCACGCTCAGCATCAGGCGCATGTACTCGTACTGCGAGCCGAGCAGGCGCGTGCCGAACTCGCTGGACAGCTCGGCGTAGACGCCATCGTTCGGATCAGGCTCGAAGTCGCGTGTGTCGAGCGAGATCGCCAGACGGAGCACGTTGTCCCAGCCGCCATCGCACCCGACGATGAGGCCCTGGGCGCAGTCGCTCGCGAGCAGGGTCCGGGCTTCGGTCGACTGGACGGTCTGACCGTTCGCGCCGACCGCGTTGGTCTGCTGGCCCGTGTAGTCGTGGATGCTCGCGTGCGTGATGTTCGTGCCGACCATGGTGCGCAGCGCGCCGCCGAGCAGGTTGCGCTCGAGGGCGAGCTGCAGGATCGGCCGCTGGAGCCCGTAGACGTTGTATCGCGCGTACGTCGTGCCGTCGGCCCGGGCCGCGTTCGCGTCGCTGCGGTAGTTCCCCATCTGCGCGTACGTCGCGCCGGGATTGCCCGGGTACGAGAGGGGTCCGAGCGTGCGCGAGCCCACGCCGAAGTACGGCCAGTTGGTGTCTGCGTCGTACTCGAGCGTCGCCCGGATGCGGTAGTCCGAGTTGGGGAAGGCGGGCGCGTCGTAGTCGAGCACGTGGTCCTGCACGCCGCCCGTTCCGTAGAAGAACTGAGCGAAGACACGGTGCCGGTAGGGCGTGTACGCGAAGAGCGGGTCGTCCTTCTTGCCGTCGTCATAGAGGTAGACGCGCGCTCCGGCGCCGAAGCCGATGAGCGGGTCGTATGCGAGGAGCGGCAGACCGGTGAGATAGATGCCCTCGTTCTTGCGATCGAGGTCCTCGTCGGTCAGGCGCCTCTTCGCGGCGAGGCCGGCCGGAGGACGCTTCGGCGAGATTGCGGGCGGAGGGACCGCGGCATTCTCGGGCACCGACGTCGCGTCGTCGGCCTTCCCGTCCGGAGCCATCGCCAGGAACAGCACGGCGAGCCGGACCGCCAAGCGTCTCGCTCGCACGCGCACCAAACGGATCCTACTCGCTCCGCCACGTGCACGGTGCCTTCCGGCGGCGTACATTCACCGGCGTGGGCGAGGCTCGCCGCGCATGGCCGCTCTGGGCAGCTCTCGCGGTCCACGCTGCAGGAGTCAGCGCGCTGTGGGTCGAGCGCACGCCCACGGAGGCACCCGGCACGATGGTCGCCGAGACGACCATCGTTCTCGACGAAGAGCGTCCCCTGCCGGAGAGCACGAACGTGCCCGAGTCGTTCCCGCCTCGGCCCCAGCGAGAGCCGGCGTCGGGCGCGGTCGCCGAGGGGTTCGTGCCGGCGAAGGTCGCGCCTCCGGTGGCCTCCGCCTCGGCGACGCCTGAAGAGAGCGCGACCGCCTGGTCCTTCTCGCCGACGGGCCCGATGGATGTCCGCATCGGGAGCTACTGGAAGACCGTCGTGACGGCCAGCAGCGCCCCGCGTCCTCCCCCGTCCGCGGACGAATGGGCCCGAGGCGGCGAGTTCGGGCGCAGGCTCAGCGACGACATGCGTGCCCACGACGTCGCGACCGGCCACAGCATCGCCGGCCCCCTCGTCAGCGCCGCGCACGAGGCTGCGTCCCCGAACGTCGCTCCCGACGTCGGCACCGCCACGATCGAGATCGAGGCCGATGCGTCGGGCGAGATCGTGGCCGCCCACGTCGTCGACGCGTCGAGCGATCGCGCACGATGGGAAGACGTCGCCGAGCAGATCCGGCGGTCGATGGCGCACAAGCCGCTTCGCGTCCCGGCGGGCGCGCGCGGCGTGCGCGCGCACGTGCGCATCGTCGCGGATCGCACGCTGCCGAGCGGAGAGCGAACGTCGGTGCACGCGGGCGCAGCTCCAGACGAGGTGTGCGACGGAAGCGGCCCGACGCGCAGGTGCGTCGCCGGCATGCCGGGCGCCGGCGGCACCTGGGGCGACGTGACGAACTTCGGCGCCAAGCGCTCCCGAATCGTGCACGTCCAGCTGCTCGACGAAGTCCTCTTGTGACGGTTCCCGGCGTCGCTTCCCACCCATAGCGCCCGGGCGTAGGGTGGATCTTCCCCGTCCGAGAAGCGCGTCGCGGGCGGAGCACATGGAGGTGCGAGCGATGGGATTCCTCGACTCGATCAAGAAGGCCGTCGGTGGAGCCGTGCAGCAGCAAACCGCGCAACCCCCGGCTGCGCAGCCGCCTCCCGCGGCACCGCCGGCCGCGGCGCCGCAGCCTCCTCCGCAGCGCCAGCCGCCGCGTCTCGACACCGCGGGCTTCGATCCGAACGGCGACGAGAACGGGTTCTTCGAGGCCGTGCTCCACATGGAGAGCGAGGGCGAGATGGGCGGCACCGACGCCTCCCGCGCCGAGATCATGGCCAAGTACGGCATCCGGGACCGCTCGCACTGGCAAGACGTGAAGGCCGCCGTCTACCACGTGCTCGTGCAGAAGCACGGCGCGATGGAGGTCGTCTCGCAGCGCGAGCTGAACTGGCGCATGGGCGAGACGCAGAAGCGCATGCAGCAGCAGGTGGCCAAGAAGGCCGCGAGCGGCGACATGGCCCCCGTCGAGGGCATCACCCTCGAGGCGTGGGCGGCCTTCAACGCGGCCATCGTCCAGGGCGCCAACCTCGACGACCTGCTCAAGGGCGCGTCGATCGATCGCGCGAAGTGGGACAAGGCGACCGCCGAGTGGAACGCGCGCATGGCGAGGGACACGACGTTCGCCGTCGCCACGGTGTACGGCAACGCCTTCCAGAACGCGTCGAAGGGCCAGTACGCGGCCTACGCCAAGGAAGCGAACGCCGCGCGCGCCGAGAATCGCGACCTCAAGATGGAGCCGCCCATCACGATGGAGAAGTTCTGGGAGCTCACGTTCGAGCAGTCGTACGCGCTCAAGCAGGGGCGCGATCCGCAGCAGACGCTGAAGGATCTCGGGCTCTCCATCGTCGACTGGACCGATCTCGGGAGCTACATGGGCTACTTCTTCCACCGCACCGCGCAGCTCAAGTGGAAGGAGTACGAGGCGACGATGAAGGCTGTGCAGGCCCGCCTCGAGGCGAAGTACCAGGGCCTCAAGGTGGATGTCGACATCAAGTTCTGACGGCACGCCGGGCAACGGGGGCGTGGCGAACGTCTTCCAGCGGGCCATCGAGTCGCGGCCCAACGTCGCGGCTCCGGCCGGCGAGGCGGGCGAGAACGTCGACGTCCCCACCTGCCCGAACTGCGGGGCCCCGCGCGAGCGCGAGCAACCGACGTGTCGTTACTGCGGCGAGGAGATGTAGCGATGGCGGCGGCGCACGAGCGATGGGCGGGGTTCCTGCGCCAGATCGTCCAGCGTCACGACGAGGTGTCGCGCGAGGCGGGCGCCTGCGCGACCGAAGCGCTCGCGCAGACCGGGTTCGATCCGACGCCCATCGGAACGGCGTGGGGTGCCATCGACATGCGCCTCGCGGACCTCGAACGCAAGATCGACGACACGTGGAGCGCCCAGGTCGAGCGGGCCTTCGAGACCGAGGGATACGATCGGGCGGCCATCACGGCCGCGCGCGAGGAGGGACTGCGCCTCCGTCACGAGCTGGAAGACCGCCGTGAGACGCTCCATCACCGGATCTTCGCCGACATCGCCCGCCGCATGTACGCGCGCGCTCTGTCGGAGCGTACGGATCGCGCGTGTCCCCGGTGCGGCGCGGGGCTCGAGCTGCCCATCACGTTCCGCGCGCTGCAGGTCGCGTGCGCGCATTGCCGTGCGCTCGCGACGTTCGAGCCGGGGACGCTCATGCGAAGCGTGGTGGCGTGGGGCGCTCACGCGCTGGCATCCGAGGCGGCTCACGCCCAGTGGCTGGCGATGCGGGCTGCCGACCGCGCGACGCGCTCGGTGCGCCCTCCCATCCCGCTCGCGCTTCTCAAGGAGTACGAGGGCGCGCAGATTGCCTACTGGACGGCGTACGTGACGGCGCGGGCGCAGCTCGAGCCCGAGATGCGCGACGTGAGCCTCGAGGTGCGGTCGCGCATGAACGCGTGGTACCGCTTCAACGCCGAGCACGAGCCCGAGTGGGTGCGCGCCGGCAGGCCGTGCGCCCTGGTGTGATCCGCCTAGTAGAGGCCCAGGACGGCGTTCGCCCAACCTTGGCGGTACTGCTCCCGACCCTGAGGATTGGGGTGCAGGTTGTCCTGGTACCACTCGGTGTGGCCCTCGAGGATCGCGTAGAGGTCGGGACCTCTCACGACCGCCGGGTACATCTTGTAGAGCATGTCGATCAGGCCGTTGATGATCTGCGCGCTCGTCTGGTGCGCCGTGTCCTCGGCCCAGGGGACGTGCGGGATGCACGGCACCTTGCCCGCGGCTGTGACGATCCCGATCATCTTCACGAAGTTGGCGACCGTCGCCTGCCCGCCGTTGCTCGCGTCGGCGCCGTCGTTCGTGCCGTAGCTGAGGCAGACGAAGTGGCCGGGGAAGTTGCGGATCCACCAGTCGAACAGCGTCCCGTTGCCGTCGGGCGACGCGATCGTGAACGCGGTGCCCGACGTCCAGCCGCCCTCGCCTGCGCCCTCGGCGGCCGGGAAGTACGCGCTCTTGGTCGTGTGGACGAGCTCCGCGAAGCTCGGCGCGCCGATGCCCGCGCCGTCGTTGCGCATCGCGAACGCGGTGATCGAGTCGCCGAGGAACAGCCAGCTGTCCTCGATGCCCATCGACGCGTCGTGGACGTCGAGGTTCAGGGCGGTGTTGAGGTTCTGCGTCGTCCCGTTGATGGCCGTCACGTCGAAGCGCAGCCAGGAATATCCGGTGAGGTCGATCGCGTGCTGCCTCGAGATGAGCGTGTTGCCGGTGACGGTCGCGAGCGTCTGCCAGCCGGTCGTGGGGGCCGCGCTCGCTCCTCCAGGCGCAGCGTTGCCCTCGATCGTGTAGTCACGCGGCTCGTTGTACGAGACGGCGCCGCTCTTCGCCTGGAGGTCGTACTCCGCGTATCCGCCGCCGACCGCGTAGAACACGACGTCCACGTGCTGGCGCTGCGCGGCCGGAACGCGCGACAGATCGTACGCGAGCCACGACGGCGTCGCGGACGAGGTGGTCTCGTTCGAGCGCCACATCGTGTCGTAGTCGGCGTCGTTCGCGAGGCCCGCCGTGCCGCTCGACGCGAAGGCGGGAACACCGCGACTGATGACCTGCATGGGCGCGATGGCCGAACCCGCGTCCGCTGTCGCGTCACGTCCCGCGTCGCGCGGGCCACCGCCATCGCTCCCCGCTGGGGCGTCACCGGTCACGCCCGCATCGCCCGGACCCGCCGAGTCGGTGGACGAATCCGACGAGGAGGGGTTGCCTGCGTCGCCGGGGCTCCCGGAGTTCGCCTGCGACGCTGTCGAGCAAGCGGCTACGAGCAGCGTCAGCACGAGTACGGCCGAGCGTGTCACGCAGCACGAAGCGTACGGGATCCCATGGCCTCGCGACGTGGTAATAGGCCCGCATGCGCGCGATCGTCGTGGCCCCACTGGCGTGCGTGCTGACCGTCGCTTGTCACGCGGCGTCCATGTCGCCGCAGCAGATCGACGATGCGCACACGCAGTGTCAGGCGCACCTCGCGAGCATCGGCCCGCAGCCGGTACCGCGGAGCGAGAACGTGGGCGTTCGCACGCCTGCGGACCCGCCGGGCACGCCGGTGGTCGTCTATGGCGCCTCGTGGTGCGGGGCTTGCCATCTCGCCGCGCAGTACATGTCGCGCGAGCACATTCCTTACGTCGAGCGCGACATCGAGCACGACGCGGCCGCGCGCGCCGAGGCCAACGCAGCGCTCGTCGCAGCGGGCCTGCGGAGCGACCTTCACACGCTGCCGGTGATCGACGTGCGCGGCACCGTCATGCTCGGCTTCGACTCGTGCGTGCTCGAGCAGGCCTGGGCGCGTCCCTAGGCGTCAGAGCGAGCAGCTGGGGCCGACGCTGCAGCAGTAGGAGCCGCAGTTCAGGGTGCAGCTCGCGTCGGCGGCCGTGTAGTAATCGAACGCCTTCGAGAGCGCCTCCGCGGGAAGCGATCCGACCATCGGCTTGATGTCGGGACCGACCCACGGCCACGCATGTCCGGAGGGCCACCACCGGGGCTTCGTCGCGTAGTAGAGCGAAGCCGGGAGATTGCGCGTGGACATCGGCAGGTTCGCCGTGAGCGCCGACGCGTTCCACATGACCTTCGCGTTCACGGTGTCGAAGTTCCCGGTCAGCCAGATGCTGGTCCACGAGACGGTGGTCTGGTCGACGAGGAAGATCGACAGCTGGCTCCCGTCGGCCGAGGTGTAAGCCTGCGACGTCGCCGCGGCGGCCCCCTGCCCCGTGCTCGTCGTCCCGAGATCCGCGGGCAGACCGAGGCTCGCGTTGCCCGTGCTCCCGAGGACGTTGCCGATGACCGTCATGTTCAGGTCCGGCGACGGGAAGTCGAGCGCCGTCACGTTCGCGTACTGCGGCGCGAACGGCTGACTCCAGATGATCGCCGACTGCGGCTGGCCGGCCTTGCTCGGCGACCACTGGCTCGACGCGTAGTTGCGGAAGTACGTCAGGTATCCGGCGTTGCCGTGCGTCGTCGACGCCCCCACGTGCGGCGCCCAGTTGCCTTCCATCAGCTCCATGTGCGGGAACGCGCAGTGGCAGTCGATGTTCACCTCCTGGAAGCCGTCGTCGTTGTTGCCGTCGCACGACCAGGAGTTGTCGGCGTAGTTGTAGCCGACGACGTTGCCGCCGCCCGAGTTGTTGAACACGACCGGCTTGTTCACGAACCGCGTGACGTTGTTCTCCACCAGATCGTCGGCGGCGCCGCAGGCCAGCACGATGCCGTAGTTGTCCTGCGCGAATCCGTAGCTGTACGAGTTGTGGAAGTGGCTGTCGCGGACGACGCATCGGTACGTCCCGGCCAGCCGGATGGGCATCCCCGACGTCGTGCCGTCGATCTGCACGTCCTTCACCCAGGAGTACGCGGCGTTCGAGACATCGATGCCGCCGGCGTTCTGCCCCGGATAGCTTCCGGGTCGTCCGCCCTGCACGAGCAGATGCTCGATGCCCGCCCACTCGATCGGCGGCGAGACGACCTTCGCGATCTGCGCCTTCTGCGCCGTCTTGAACGTCCAGTGCAGCGGCGTCGTGAGGGTGAGGGTGTTGCCCGAGACTGCCGAGATCTCGACGCGCTCGCTGACGCCGTAGTTGCCGGTGCGCTTGAAGATCGTGGTGCAGTCGCCCTCGCTCACGTCCGCGTCGTCGAGCTGGTCGACGAGCGCCACGTCCCCCGCGGCGAACTTCGAGCCGTCCGCGACCATGACCGTGGACGTCTCTTTCTTCGCGTCCTGCGTGAGGAGCGGCTCCGCGGACGCGTCGAACCCGCGCCCGTCGTAGCAGGTGCCGTCCTGCAGCGTGCCGATCGCGAGGACCGGACCACCCTTCGTGCTCACGATCGTCGTCGCGGTCGCTCCGCCCGACCCGGCGCCGCGGAGGACGACGCCGCTCGGGACCTGGATCGTCGCAGAGATCGAGTATGTCCCCGCGGCGAGCGTCACCACCTGGTTCTTGCCCATGCAGCCATTCAGCGCGTTCTGGATGGCCGACGTGGCGTCGCCGCTCTGCACCGGTACGCTGGCGCACGTCGTCGTGCGCACCGGCAGATAGTCCGGACCGAGCGGCTGACCCGTGGGCTTGTCCGAGAGGATCCCGGGGTTCCAGGTCGTCGTGTAGTCGGGGTCGAGGAGGCCGGGCGGCACCTGGTTGCAGGCACCGCCGTCACAGGTCGAGCCCCCGCTGCTGCTTCCGCTGCTGCCGGTCCCCGAGCTCGAGCCCGCGCCCGATCCGCTGCCCGATCCCGAGGAGGAGCCGGAGCTGGCTCCGGACCCGGACCCGGAGCTCGCGTCGGAACCGCCGTCGGTTCCCGACCCGTTCTGTGAGCCCTGCGAACCGCAGGCGCCGCTCACCGCAACGCAGCCGACGACCACGAGCCAAGCGCACGACTTCGCGACCGAGCGCATGCCCTATTGTGCGCCACAGTCTCTAGAAGTGCGATCCGGGCATCATTCCGGGCGGCGGGCCGGCCGGTCCGATCTTGAGCAGCTCCACTTCGAACACGAGCATCCCCGCCGGCGCCCCGGGCTTCCCGGCGTAAGCCAGCTTCTCCGGGATCCAGACCCGGCGCTTCTCGCCCTCGACCATCAGCTGCAACGCCTCGGTCCATCCCGGGATGACCTGATTGAGAGCGAAGCTCGCGGGCTCGCCGCGCGCGTAGGACGAGTCGAACATCTTCCCGTCCGTCGTCCATCCGGCGTAGTTCACCTGCACGCGGCTCGTCGGCGTCGGGTGCGTCGTGCCCGTGCCCTTCGTCAGCACCTTGGTCGCGAGCCCGTCCTTCTCGACCTTCGCGTCCGGCGGCGGCGCCTTCACGTCGGGCGGTGTCTTGGGGCCCGCGAGGATGTCCACGAGCTCGATGACCATCGTGTTGTCCTGCGGGGGCGGTGCTCCGGGGCGCGGCTTCGGAGCGAGGGCCGCGGGCACCCAGAACGTGCGCTTCTCCCCGACGACCATGAGCTGCAGGGCCTCGGTCCATCCGTCGGACATGCCGCTCACGGGACGAGTCGCCGGCGTGCCTTCCTTGGAAGAGTCGAGCAGCTTCCCGTCACGCGCCCAGATCGAGTAGTTCACCTTCACGCCGTCGTTGGGACCGGGGTGTTGCTTGCCCGTCCCGGGCTGCATGATCGCACTCGCGAGCCCATCGGCGGTCTTCTGCGCGTCCGCGGGTGCCGCCGCGACGTTTTCGGGGGCCTTCGGACCCGGGGTGATGCCGAGCAGCTCGATGTCGAACACGAGCATCCCGGCGGGCGCACCCGGCTTGCCCCCGTAGGCCAGCTCCTGCGGGATCCACATGCGGCGCTTCTCGCCGACCACCATGAGGCCGACGCCCTCGGTCCATCCGGGGATCACGCGGTTGAGCGCGAGGTCGGCGGGCTCCGCCTTGCGACCGGGCTGAAGCGGCGCGACGGAGCTGTCGAACATCTTCCCGTCTGTCGTCCAGCCCGTGTAATTGACCTTCACCGTGTCGTTCGGGCCGGGATGGTCGGTGCCCGTGCCGGCCTTGAGCACCTTGCTCGCGAGGCCGTCGGCGGTCTTCATCGCGTCGGCGGGAGGGGCAGCCACATCCGGAGGAGCGGGCAGCCCCCGCGCGGATGCCGAGGCGCTCGGGCCTCCCTCCTGGCCGGCATCGGAAGCGGCCGAGCCGCCCTTGCATGCTGCGAAGAGCGCGGGGGAAGCGAGGAGGGCGACGGCGAGCGCCGCGCGGGCCGAGCACGAGAGGAAGGAGGTGCGAACCATGGGGACGCACCGGAGCACGACGTGGCGCGTTTCACAAGCGGCTCATCGCCGGCTCCTACTCCGCCGAGAGCATCGCGTCGTCGGGGTAGCAGTAGGCCCATGTCTCGCCGACCTCGCCGGACGTGATGATCGGATGCTTCGTCGCGCGGTTGTGCGCGGTGGCGTGCCGGTTCGGCGACGAATCGCAGCAGCCGACGTGGCCACACTCGAGACACACGCGGAGGTGGACCCACGTGCTTCCCATGCGGAGACACTCCTCGCATCCCTTGGGGGGCCGGTGCACGTGCTTCACCTTCACGTGGCCGCCGACGTGTTCGCACGGGCTCGACAGATCGATCGATTCGTTCGCGCTCATGGGGCGACACCCTAGCCGAGGTGCTGCCGAAGGAACCGCAGGACCTCGCCGATGGTCGCGCGGCTCGGCTCGCTGTCGTCGAACAGATCGAAGGAGTGCGGCGCGCCGGCCTGGTTGATCAGGGTGAGCGGCAGGTCGCGCGCGAGCGCCGACGATACGAAGGCATCGAGCGACACATTGAGCTGCGGCGTCTGGTCCTGCCCGGCGCGGACCACGAGCAGCGGCAGGGTGCGCGGGAGGTCATCGATGGTCCTTCCGCGCGCGGGAACACCGATGCCGAACTGCTCGGCGGCTGCTGGCACGTCGAGCATGTATCCGTAGAGAAGGGCGGCCGCGCGGAAGGTCCCGGCAGGCTCGGTCATGAGCACGTGCAGCGCCGTGGGCACGTTCCCAGAGGCGGCCCACACGCCGAGACGGGATGCGTCGATGCCGAGGCTGTCCGCGTTGCCGCGCAGATGGCCGAGCAACGCGGCGACGTCGCGAACGGGATCTGCGTAGCTGTAGGCCACGGCGTTCATCCCGGTCGCGGCGAGAAGGCGACCCCACGAGGTGTACGCGCCCATCTTGCGCAGGCCCTGGGCGAACCGTGGGTCGGGGAAGCCGTAGACGAAGATCACCGTAGGCGCTGGCCCAGCCGCCGACGCGACCTACAGGTCGAAGGTGCAGCCGGCATCGCCGTATGGCAGCTCGCTCTTCACCTCGACGGCTGCCATGCCGGGCAGCTCCAGAACGGCGGTCTTGCGTACCACCTCGGCCACGCGCCTGGCGCGTTCGTCGTCGTTGCTCACGAGAGACTCCTCTTGATCAGGGGACGGCGAGCTTTCCGAGAAGGTAGTTGCCCCCACCATCCCGGCCGGACATGGCGAGCTGCATCGGCACCGAGACGGCCTGCGCGTCCTCGGCGCGGAGGTACACGTCGTACGATCCGGCCGCGAGAGGCGACGAGAGCGTGAGCGTCTCGGCGTCGCTCAGCGGCGTGCCAGGGAGCACCTTTCGGAGGTCCACCTTCAGCGGGGTCTCGACGGTCGCCGGCCCGCGCAGGCCGAGGACGACGTTCCACGCGAGGTACGTGGGCGCGACGTTGTCGTTCACCCAGGAGACGTCGACCGCCAGCGACGAACGATGGGTCGGATCGAACGTGACCTTCACGCTCTGCGTGCGCAGGCGATAGCCCGCCTCCACGTTGGCCTGGCGGAACGCCGTGGTCTCGGCCGACGTCGTCGGGTTCGAGCTGAAGTTGCCCGAGGAGAGCATCGACACGTGGTACTGGCGCACCTGCGCCTCGCCCTGGACGAACAGATCCATCCCGCTCGACCCGAGGTTCGTCTGGCACCACTCGGTGATGAACGGCGCCGTTTGCCACCGGTTCGCCGCGGCGGCGACCGCCCCGATGGCCGTCCCTCCGCCCGCGAGCCCGTCCGAGCCGAGGCAGTCCACGCGAATGCCCACCGGCGGCGTCACGCTGGCGACCGCCGTGGTGAGCGCCGCCTGCTGCTCGGCGTTGACCACGAGCAGCTTGTTGGAGAAGAGCGACGTGTTCAGGTTCACCAGGCGCTGCGCGTTCGCGTCGGTGATCGGCGTCTGCGTGGAATTGGTGTACGGCCCTCCCGGCTGCGTGAACGGGTAGAGGTGCATCTCCCCCCAGTTGCCGTAGCTGGACACATCCATCCACGCGAAGTGCGGGTCGTCCTTGTACCGGTTCGCGATCGCCGTGAGCAGCGCGGTCAGGCGCGTGAAGTACGCGTCGCTGTTCCAGTCGGGGATCACGTACTGCGTCGTGTCACCGGGCGCGGCGCCGATGAGCGGGTTAACCATGGCGGCCATGTCGTCCGGGATCGACGTCTGCGCGCCCATGTACGTGTGGTCGCCGCACCCCTGACAGAGCGCCATGACACGCATGCCGAAGCGCCCGCCGCGCGTTTTGGCGGCGGCAACCTCGTTGTCGATGAGGGACCACTGGTAGTTGCCCTGGCTCGGCTCGAGCTGGGCCCAGTTCCATCGCTGGTACGAGTCGATGTCCGGCCAGCCCGAGGGGTACGGAGCGACACCGAGCCACTGGTACTGCCCGCGCATCGGGTTGCTCAGCTCCGCGGAGCTGGCGGGAATCGACGGAGGCGAGAACGTGACCGTCACGAGCCCCGCGTCGCCGGGAGGGGCCGCATCGGAGCCCGCATCCCCTCCCCCACCGTCTTGCATCCCGCTCCCATCGGGCCCACCCGACGGGCCATCGCCGGCCCCTGCGTCCGGCGTCGCGCTCGACGACGCGTTGCCGCACCCGGCCACGACGGCGAGAAGAGCGACCACCCCGGCGTTCCGCACGCTCATGTCCCAAGCCTAGCGCAGACATCGAGACATCCTGCCGTGGAAGGCGTGTTCGACATCCGAGGAAACGTGTTCGCCATCCGGACAACCATGTTCGACACGCGGAGGAATGGGTTCGACATGTGTGATCAGCGCTTTCGCGTAGCAGAGGAGCGCATGTCCGGGTGTGACGAGAGGATTTCGCGCCGAGATCACTCGATGTCCGCGCGAGATGAACGCTGATCTGCGCGGCGAACATGGATTTCCGGACGTCGAAACCAGTTTTCGCGATGTCGAAACGAGTCTTCCGGATGTCTAAGAAGGTTTCTCGCGAGAGATGAGCGATCCTCTGCGAGAGAGAAGCGCTCATCTCGTCGCGGAAGACCAGGAGTCGCGGCCGGATGAGCGATGATCTCCTCGAGAGGACGGCTCGTTACAGCGAGAGATCGATTCGTCTCGAGGAGATCTCGACTCATTCGCGCGAGAGTTCACGGAGTCAGCATCGGAGATCCAGTGATCACCGCCGGAGAACCGGTGATCAGCTCGAGGAGAGCGCCTGCCACGACGAGAGATCCGAACGTCTGCGCGAGAACCATCAGGGTACGCACTCGGTGTTCGTCACTTCGCCGCTGGACGATTGGTAACAGCCGCACTGACCGGGGCTGGTCGCGCTGCTCCCACCGGGGCATCCCTTGCCACCGTCGAAGGAGGCGCAGCTGTACCACGTGTTCGAGCCGCCCTCGGGCAGTGCGACGCCGCCAGTCACGATGGAGCAGTACTGCGTCGCCGAGTCGCACTGGAGCGAGCCGCACGCGAAGGGATGGCCGGCGCTCTGGCCGGCGTTTGTGGTTCCTCCGGTCGAGGAACCGCACGCCGCGAGCAGGACGACGACGCACCCCCACGCTGCACGCCCCAGGTAGCCCATGCGTAGAGCGTAACCCGGTCGGGTCAGCTGCCGTGGACCTTCACGAGCTTGTTGTACACGCCGAGCATGAGGAGCATCGGCGCGAGGATCTCGATGCGGCGGCCGATGAGGAAGAGCGGGGCGCGATAGGCCCTGCGCATCCGGCGCAGCGCGACGAACTGGATGATGCCGGAGGCCACCATCGCGCCCCCGGCGGCCCAGAGGAACACATCCGACGGGATCCTGCTCGTCCGCACCTCGATGGCTCGTGCGACACGACCCTCGGTCCGCGCGGGCCGATCGTTCTGGAACATGGGCTGACCTGCGTTCATGGCAGCTCCTCCTTGCGTGGTCGCGTTCCGACCGCACGAGGACGGCGAGCAAGCGCCGCGCCGAAGCGGGCTGCTCAGCCGCCCGGCCCGCAGCGTCGACGATCTACCCCCTACGGCTGGAAGCGGCCCTCCGTGAGCCACAGGTCGCCGACGAACTGCGCTCGGGCGACGAGGATGTCGTCGCCGGAGTACACCGCGCGGTTGATCATGCTCTCGGAGTCCACGACGCGCCGAAGCACGGCGCCGGTCGCCACCTCGATCTCGGTGACGGTGTTGCGGCCGTCCATGAGCACCAGGCGGCGGCCGTCCGCCGAGAAGGTCGGCTGGCCGTGCATCCCCGGCTTCAGGGACGGCGACAGCGGCGAGCGGCGCCCCGTGTGCGGGTCGAGGAGCATCGGCGTGCTCGCCTTGGTGGGCCCCTCGCCGGACAGATAGGCGATCCGGCCATCCGCCGGCGAGACCGCGGGCGCGAAGCTCCCTTCGTCCAGCACGGCGCGCGTCTGGTGGGTCGCCAGCGAAGCGGCCATGACACGCGGGCGGCCCGCGCTGCTCGTGCGCGTGAAGAGGACCTCGCGGCCGTCGCGCGAGAACGCGGGCTGCGTGTCGCTCGGGTCGTCGGTGAGCATCTCTACGGGCGCGTCGTCTTCGACCGACTTGGTCGCGACTCCCTTGTCGGAGAGCTGGATCGCGACGAGCTTTCCGTCCGGCGATGCCGCGACCGCGGCCGCCGAGGCGTCTCGAGCCAGGGCCAGCCCGCGTGGCGGCTCGTGCCCGGTGCGGTCGATGACCCACGGCTGCTGGCGGCCGTTCCGGTCCGAGATGACGACGATGCGCTTGGCGCCGGCGAGCGCCGTCACGTCGTTGTCGTTCCACTGCGCACCGGCGAGCGCCGGGACGACGCGCCCGGTCTCGTCCACCTTCGCGATCTCGTTCACGTCGCGGCACGTGGAGTAGACGAGCTTGTGGCCGTCGCGCGAGAAGGCTGCGCCGGCGCGCGGGGAGATGCCGGTCGAGCGACGCGAAACCGGCGGGCTGCCGTCGAACGCGAGCGTGAGGAGCTCGTCGTCTCCCGTCGTGGTCTGCCGGGCGACGAGGACACCGTCGCTCGCCGGCATCAGGGCGAGCAGCTCGTTCATCGGTCCCTGCATCAGCCAGCGAAGCTCGGCGTGGACGTCCGGCGCGTGCAGGGCGACGCCTCCCTGGCTCGCGGGAGGAAGGATCGGGAAGAGCTCGACCAGCGCGCCGGAGGGCAGCTCGAAAGCGCGGAGCGACACGACCCCGCGCGGGGCGTCGAGGTGCTCCTCTTCGCGCGCGCCGTCCGCCGCATAGCGAACGAGGTGCCCGAGATCGCCGGCCCATATCGAGCGGCCGTCGGGCGTCCACGAGGGGCGCGCGTTGCTGGGAGCGATGTGGCGTGCGGGCGTGTCGGACGTGGCGTCGAGGCTCGTCACGAAGAGCCCGTTCTCGCGCGTGCTGCTGCGAAGGAAGGCGACGCGCGTTCCATCCGGTGAGACCGCGGCGGCGAAATCCCAGCCCTCGATGTGCGTGAGCACCCGGTCGCTCCGTTCGGCCAGACGCATGACGTGAAGCGCGTAGTCGCCGCTCGTGCTCCCGTCGTAGACGATGCGCTCACCGTCCGGCGTGAACGAGGGGTACTCCTCGCAGCCCTCCGCGAAGGTGATGCGCTCGGGCGCGCCCGGCTCGAAGACGAGCGGCGAGGCGACGGACGCCGCGGGAGCCGTCGCGGGCTGGCGCGTGGTGCGTACCCGGATGGCCCACGCACCCGCGGCGAGGAGGAGGACCGTGGCGCCGCCGAGGGCGATTCTCCTCGTCGGAGCGAGACGCGAGCGCGCCGGGACCGCGCGGAGATCGAGCGCGTCGATCGCGGTCCGCAGCGCACCTCCGTTCGCGAAGCGCGCGGCGGGATCGATCGCGAGGGACCGATCGACGATCGCACAAAGCCCGGGAGGAAGATCCGGCCGCAACGATGCCAGCGCCGGCGCGGGGACGTCGCGCCGTGCGGCGGAGAGGGCACGCACGGTCGGTCCCTTGTGCGGGCGCGTGCCGGTCGCCGCTTCGAACAGGACGACGCCGAACGCGTACACGTCGGCGGCGGGCCCGATGTCGGTGCGTCCCTCGAGCTGCTCGGGCGCCATGTACTCGGGCGTGCCGATGAGGACCCCCTCCTGCGTGAGCTTCGCGCCCGGAGTGGACGACGTGACGCGCACCGGGGCACCGCCGCGCGTCGGGTTCGTCGTCGTGTCTCCGATACCGCCGTGCAGGCGCGACACGCCGAAGTCCGTCACGACGGCGCGACCCGTACCTGCCCGGAGGATCACGTTCGCCGGCTTCAGGTCGCGGTGCACCACGCCAGATTCGTGCGCCGCTTCGAGAGCGCGCGCGAGATCCTTGGCGAGAGCGATCAGATCGTTCGCCGAGAGCTTGCGCTCTCGGGCCATCTTGTAATCGAGCGCTTCGCCCTCGACGAGCTCCATCGAGAGCGCGAGCCGGTCCGGCAGCTCCACCAGATCGTAGATGCGCACCACCGACGGGTGCGTCACCTTGCGCGCCACCTGGAGCTCCCGCTGGAAGCGCGCGAGGCGCTCCGCGCTTCGCGTCCGGTCGAGCAGCTTGAGCGCGACCACGGTGTCCGCCTTGCGATCGCGCGCGCGGAGCACGACTCCCTGCCCTCCACGCCCGAGCTCTCCTAGGACCTCGTACCGCTCGCCGAGCACCTCGCCGACGCGCACCGACGGCGGCGGAGCCTCCTCGTCCGGCCCGGCGATCGCGGGTTCCTCCGTCCGCGCCACGGGGCTGACCCTCGGATCCGACGGATTGCTCGCCACCGTGGCGGCGTGCGCCAGCTCGCGATCGTCGTCGGGAGGGGGCTGCCTGGAGGACACCCTCTCTTGGTTCTATTACGTTTCCCCCTCCTTGATTCGCCTCGATTCCATCAGCAAGCAGCACGGCAAGCAGATCCTCTTCCTCGAGGCGTCGATGAGCGTCTTCCGCGGCGAGAAGGTGGGGCTCGTGGGTCCGAACGGCTCGGGCAAGTCGACCATCTTCCGGCTCGTCGTGGGCGAGGAGCAGGCGGACGCCGGGCAGGTGGCCGTCGAGAAGGGGGTGACCATCGGGTACTTCAGCCAGGACGTCGGCGAGATGGCCGGTCGCTCGGTGCTGGAGGAGACGATGGCCGGCGCCGGCGAGGTCTCCGAGGTCGCGCACGAGCTGCATGAGCTCGAGCACGCGATGGCCGATCCCGCGCGCGCCGACGAGCTGGAGAAGCTCGTGGATCGCTTCGGGCACGTGCAGGCGCGCTTCGACGAGCTGGGCGGATACGCGCTCGAGTCGCGCGCCCGCGAGATCCTCGCCGGTCTCGGCTTCCGTCCCGAGGTGGTGGACGACGACGTGGGCAAGCTCTCGGGCGGGTGGAAGATGCGCGTCGCCCTCGCTCGCATCCTTCTCATGCAGCCCGACGCGCTGCTGCTCGACGAGCCGACGAACCACCTCGACATCGAGTCGATCATCTGGCTCGAGCGCTTCCTGCGCGACTACGACGGCGCGCTCGTCATGACCTCGCACGACCGCGAGTTCATCAACCGCCTCGTGACCAAGATCGTCGAGATCGACGGCGGCGACCTGACGACCTACTCGGGCAACTACGACTTCTACGAGCGACAGCGCGAGATCGCCGCCGCGCAGCAGGAGGCGCAGTACGCGAGGCAGCAGGCGATGCTCGCGAAGGAGGAGGCGTTCATCGCCCGCTTCAAGGCGCGCGCGAGCCACGCCGCGCAGGTGCAGTCGCGCGTGAAGAAGCTCGAGAAGATCGAGCGCGTCGAGCCGCCGCGCCGCCGCAAGGTCGTCGAGTTCGAGTTTCGCTCCCCTCCCCGCTCCGGCGAGGACGTCGCGAAGCTCGAGGGCGTGCACAAGGCGTACGGCGCGCGCACCGTGTTCGACGGGTTCGACCTGCTCGTGCGCCGGCGCGAGCGATGGTGCGTCATGGGCGTCAACGGCGCGGGCAAGTCGACGCTGCTCAAGCTCGTCGCGGGCTCGGCGCAGCCCGAC
>DASVWO010000534.1:0-15235 GCA_036393165.1 Polyangiaceae bacterium
TCCTGGACGAGTGACCGAATCCGCACCTCTGCTATGAGATACGTCCTATGCCGACGCTGAAGCACTTCACCGTCGTCCCTCGCCTGCCCCCGCAGCTCGAGCGGCTTCGGGACATCGCGTTCAACCTCTGGTGGTCGTGGGCGCCGGTCGCCCACGAGCTGTTCGTCCGCATCGACCCCGACCTATGGGAGGAGGTGCACGGCAACCCCATCGAGCTGCTCGGGCGCGTCGACCAGGGGCGGCTGGAGGAGCTCGCCGGCGACGACGCCTTCACGAGCCACCTCGAGGCGGCGTGGACCACGTTCCAGCGCTACATGCAGCGCGAGGGCTGGTTCAGCAAGACGTTCCCCGAGGCCGCCGGCGCGCGCATCGCTTACTTCTCGATGGAGTACGGCCTGCACGAGTGCCTGCCCATCTACTCGGGCGGCCTCGGCGTGCTCGCGGGAGACCACCTGAAGACCGCGAGCGACCTCGGGCTGCCGCTCGTGGGCGTCGGCCTCGGCTACGCCGAGGGATACTTCCGGCAAGCGCTCGACTCGGACGGCTGGCAGGGAGAGCGCTACCCGATCAACGACTGGCACCGCATGCCGGTCCTTCCGGTGCTCGAGGGCAACGGCAAGCGGCTCATGATCCGCGTCCAGTACCCGCACGGCGTCGTCCTCGCGCAGCTCTGGAAGGTGCAGGTGGGGCGCGTGCCGCTGCTGCTCCTCGACGCGAACCTCGAGGAGAACGCGCCCGACGACCGCGCCATCACCGGGCCGCTCTACGGCGGCGACCAGCAGTTCCGCGTCCGCCAGGAGATCATGCTCGGCATCGGCGGCATCCACGCCCTCGAGGCCGTCGGGCTCTCGCCGACCGTGTGCCACATGAACGAGGGGCACTCGGCGTTCCTCGCGGTCGAGCGCATCGGGCGCGTGATGCGCGAGCGGCACGTGTCGTTCGCCGTCGCCGCCGAGGCCAACAGCGCCGGCAACATCTTCACGACGCACACGCCGGTGCCGGCGGGGAACGACGCGTTCGATCCGGCGCTCGTCCGGCGCTACCTCGAGCCGTACCGCGCGGCCCTCGGCATCACCGACGGCGACCTGCTCGGGCTCGGGCGCATCGACCAGCGCGACCAGGGCGCGCCCTTCTCCATGCCCGTCCTCGCCATGCGGACCGCGGATCACTACAACGGCGTGAGCGAGCTGCACGGCGAGGTGTCGCGCAAGATGTGGGGCGCCCTCTGGCCCGACCTGCCGACGCACGAGATCCCCATCGACTTCATCACGAACGGCGTGCACACGCCGTCTTGGGTCGCGAGCGAGATGGGAGCGCTCTTCACGCGCTACCTCGGGCCGCGCTGGGCCGAGCATCTCGACGACCCCGAGCTCTGGGAGCGAGCCTACGAGATCCCCGACGCCGAGCTGTGGCAGGTGCACGAGCACCGGCGCCATCGCCTCGTGCAGCACGCGCGGCGCTGGCTGCGCTCGAGTGCCGAGCGACGCGGTCTCGGGCACGACGAGATCGAGCTGGCCGACGAGGTGCTCGACCCGCAGGCCCTCACCATCGGGTTCGCTAGGCGCTTCGCCACGTACAAGCGCGCGACGCTGCTCTTCAGCGACATCGAGCGCGTCACCAAGCTGCTCGGCGACCCGGAGCGGCCCGTGCAGCTCGTCTTCGCCGGCAAGGCGCACCCGCAGGACAAGGGCGGCAAGGAGCTGATCCGCGGCATCATCCACGCGAGCCGCGACGCGGGGCTGCGCGGGCGCGTCGTCTTCATCGAGGACTACGACATGCGCATCGCACGCGCCCTGGTGAGCGGCGTCGACGTGTGGCTCAACACGCCGCGCCGGCCGCTCGAGGCGAGCGGCACGAGCGGGATGAAGGCGTCCGCCAACGGCGCGCTCAGCGTGAGCATCCTCGACGGCTGGTTCGCCGAGGCCTGGCGCGACCACGGATGGGAGATCGGCTGGGCCATCGGTCACGGCGAGGAGTACGCGGACGGGACCGGCGACGCCCGCGAGGCCGAGCTCCTCTACGACGTCATCGAGCGCGAGGTCGTCCCGCTCTTCTTCGCGCGCGACGGCATGGCGCGTCTTCCGCGCGCCTGGATCCGGCGCATGAAGAACTCCATCGCCAAGCTCGTGCCCAAGTACAACACCGCGCGCATGGTTCGTCAGTACACGGCGCGCTTCTACGTGCCCGCCATCAAGCTGACGCACAACCTGACCGACCGCGATCTCACGGCGGCCAAGGCGCTGACGGCGTGGAAGGATCGGGTGCGCGGCGCGTGGCAGGGCGTCGCCGTGGACGGCATCCAGCTCGACTCACCGGGCGAGGTCGCCGTCGGCGAGCCGGTGCGCGTGTCGGCGACGGTCCGTCTCGGGTCCCTCACGCCGGACGACGTGGCGGTGGAGCTGTATCACGGCCCCACCGGCGGCGGTCACGAGATTGGCCGCGGCCGCATCGTGCGCATGCGCGCGGTCGAGAAGGCGGGCGACGGCGCGTGGCGGTTCTCGGGCGAGATCCCGACGACCGAGAGCGGCGCCCACGCCTTCGCGGCGCGCGTCGTCCCGTACAACGAGGCGATGAGCCACCCGTACGAGACGTCGCTGATCCGCTGGGCCTGAGCGAGGCGACGCTCAGCCTCCGCCGCCGGCGCACGCCGGCGCGAAGATGTAGACCGTGCACGACTGGTTGTTCATCGGGTCGGTCCGCGCGAGCGCGTAGCCGAAGCCGTTGGACGACGACGTGCCGACGTTGCCCGGGCCCACCGGCACGTAGGCGACGACGCCGGGCATCGTGATCGGGCTCCCGTTGGCCTTCTTGTTGACGACGTGCACGCTGGTGCTCGCGTTCGGGTTGCTGCTCGCCGCCGCGAAGCCGAGCGCCGTCGTCGCGTCGATCCAGGCCGGAGTCACCGTGACGCCCTGCGAGATGGCCGGGCTGTACGACTCGAGCGCCGCGCACTTGGCCGCGTCGAAGCTCGTGGCGCTCGACGAGTCGAGCAGCCACGTGAGGCACGTCTGCGCGATCTGCCCGTCGGATCCGCCGTCGACGATCTCGAACTGCGCCGCCTCCCAGAGCACCGACCCGTCGTCGCCCTCGCTCCACGTCTGCTGGTTGTCCACGGGCCCCATCGCGTCCACCGCACCGAGCGAGCCCGCCTGCGCCTGGGTCGTCGCCGGCTTGGAGACGAAGGTGTACTGCGCCGCCTGCTGCGTCCCGTCGTACGAGTACGCGACCAGCCGTCCGCCGCTGGCCGACACGATGTTCGAGCTCATCGGGAAGTTGTTGTTGTCGAACGCAGTGAGCTGCGTGCCGTCGCTCAGCGGCGCATGCACGTCCGTCGTCGGCTGGAGCGGGTCGGAGTTGTAGGCCATGTAGAAGCCGGCAACGCCGTCTCCGACGATCGCCGTGATGCCGTTCTTCTCCATGGTCTGGGCCCAGACCGTATTGGCGGTGAACTGCGTGATGAACGGGTTCTGCGGGACGTCGATCCAGGCAACGGCCTGGTGGAACGTCGGCCCGCCGGTCTCGCGCGTGATGAAGTACACGCGCCGGCCGACGCGCAGCGTCCAGTCGGGGATGAAGGGCACGCCGTGGATGGTCACCTGCTGCGGCGAGGTGTTGACCGGATCGGACACGTTGTAGGCGACGACGCCGTTGGTCGTGATGAGGAACACGAACGGCCACACCGCCGCGATGGACCACTGCGGGCCCTGCGGCCCGATGCCTCCGTAGCTCACCTGGAAGCTCGTCGGGTTGAACATGCCGCTGTAGTCCGACGGCAGCGTGCAGGTGTTCGTCGACGTGTTGCACTCCTCCGCCTTGCACGCGCCGGCGTTGCACACGTCGAGCATGCACACGTGCCAGGTCGGGTCGCACTTGGCCGAGCTGACGCACCCGCCCGCGTCGCCCGCTGCCGCCTGACAGTCGGAGTCCTTGGTGCACGCGCCGGCGTTGGCCTGGGGCGGTCCGTCCATCGTGGACATCCCGTCGCCGGTCACCGGCCCGTCGCCGCCCTCGGGGACGAAGCCCTCGGGCAGCGGTCCGTCGTTCTCGGGGCCGCCCTCGACGATCTGGACTTCGCCGATCTTCGACTTGTCGAGCCCGAGCGAGCAGCCGACCGCCGCCGTCGCCAGCGCGAACGATCCCATGAGCGCGAGCCCGGCGAGATGACGCTTCGTCTGCATGCGCATCAGAAGGTCCCCCGGATGGACGCGCCGCCGAGGCCCGGCACCAGCTGCACGGCGGCCGCCGCCGGCGCCGGCTCGCTCGCGTGGCTCGAGGACGGCCACACGAAGAGCACGATGCCGCCCGCGGCGATCACGCCGCCGGCGATGAACGCGACGTTGGTCCACGTCTGCAGGCTCGCCGCGTGATTGTAGGTCGCGTCGAGCGGCGCCTTGTCGTACGCGTCCTTCGCGTCCTGCGCTTCGAGCCCGAGGACCACGCCGGCGAGGAGCGTCGCCCCGCCGACCCCCATGAGCGTCAGACCCACGGGCTTCTTCCAGTCGCTCTTCGGCGCCGGTGCGGGAGGCGTCTCGGGCGCCGCCGACGGCGTCCCCGCTCCGGGAGCGCTCGGCGGCGGCGACGATGCAGCCGGCGGCGCCGTCGCGAGATCCAGCGGTGTCGTCTTGCCCCGCTCGACCACGATGGATCGTCGCTCGATGCCGCTGCCGGGCGCGCGGACCGTCAGCGTGTGCACGCCCGCCGACCCGTGCAGCGTGGCCGGGACCGGTCGCTCGGTGTTCGCATCGAGCTGCACGCGCGTGCCATCCGGGCCGGAGACCGAGACGGCACCGAGCATCGACTCCATGCCGGCGAGCCGCTCCTTCGCCTGCGCCACCTTGTCCGGCGGTAGACCCGGCAACGCGAGGGCACGCGCGTAGTCGTCGGCCGCGCGCTCGGGCGCGTTCGTGCGGTCCCACGACAGGGCCGCCGTGAACAGCGCGATGGCGTTCGGCTTCTCGGCGGCGGCCGTCTCGAAGGCGAGCGCCGCCTCGCCGTATCGCTGGTCGGCGAAGGCCTTGGTGCCCGCGTTGTACGCGTTGCGCGCGACGGTGGCCGAGTCCCCGTCGTCGGCGGATGCGGGCTGCGCCTGCTGGGCGAGCGCAGCACCCGGCGCGGCGCAGACGATGGCGAGTGAAGCGAGGAAAGCGCGAGACTTCACGTGTCGAGCGTATCTCAATAAGGATTCGCGGGGAGCGCGACCGGCTTGTTGGTCGGAGCCGGACCCGGCGCAGGCGACGGAGCGGGATGGTAAGGCGGAGGCGGCGCCCTGAAGGTCGGCGCGGCCGTGGGCAGATCGGTGACGTCGATCGTCGGGGTGGCCGGCGCCGGCGCCGGCGGTTGTTCCGCAACCGGCGCAGGCGGAGCCGCCGAAGACGACGCGGCCACCGTGGGCAGAGGCGAAGGCGCAGGCGGCGGCGCGACGACCGCCGACACCGAGGGCCTCGCCGTCGGCTCCGGCACCGCCGTCGCCGCGTCGCCGTGCGGCCTGAGCGCGAGCCACAGGGCCAGCGCGACTCCCCCGACGATCAGCGCGAACGCGACGCCGCCGATGGCCGCCATGGCGTACTTCGTCCCCGAGGGCGCCGCGGCGGTCGCCGGCAGCACGGGGAGCGCCGGACGCGTCGGCGGCGCGATCGCGGGCGCGTACGCCGGCGACGGCGCGTGCGGCACGCTGTTGGACGGGCCACGCATGGCAGGGAGCGGCGGCGGAAGCGCCGGCTGCTGCCCCGTGCTCACGACGCCGCTGTGCGACTGCCCCGTGTGCGATCCCGACTGCGGACGCGACGGCGTGTGCCCGGCTCCTCCCGGCTGCTGCACCGACTTCGGCCCCGAGTCGCCTCCCTGGAGCATCGCGATGGCGGCCTTCACGTGATCGCGCCGCTTGTCGAGCTCCGGCCCGAGCCGCTGGCGCACGAGGCTCCCCACCTGCGTCGCCGTCACCACCGAGCCGGTCTTCGCGAGCCACTCCTCGAGCGCCACGCGCATGCGCTCGGCCGTGGCGAAGCGCATGCGCGGCTCCGGCGCCAGCGCGCGGTCGATGATCGTCGCGAGCTCCGGGGGGTAGCCCTTGATGAGCTTCGACGGGTGCTCGTAGGTGCCCTTGAGCACGGCCTGCATCACCTGCGGATCGTTGCCGCCGCGGAACGGGAGCACCCCGGTCGTCGTCTCGTAGAGCACGCACCCCATCGCGAAAATGTCGGCGCGCCGGTCGAACTGCGACGTGCCGCCGATCTGCTCGGGCGACATGTACGCGACCTTGCCCTTCACCTGCCCCGCCATGGTCGCCTGGTGCATCTGGCCGTAGGCCTTGGCGACGCCGAAGTCGGCCACCTTCACGGTGCCCTCGAGCGATACGAGGATGTTGTGCGGGCTGATGTCGCGATGCACGACGTTGAGCAGCTTGCCGTCTTCGTCGCAGAGCTCGTGCGCCGCGTGCAGCCCCGCGCAGGCGTCGGCGACGATGCGGGAGGCGACGCGGACCTCGATGGGCACCACCTGCTTGCCCACGAGGCCCTTGAGCACGTGAACGAGCGAGTCGCCGCTCACCCACTCCATCGCGAGGTAGAGGACGTGCCCCTCCTCGCCGAGCTCGTAGATCTCGCAGACGTTCGGGTGATGCACCCCGGCCGCGATGCGCGCCTCGTCGAGGAACATCCGCTCGAACTCGGGATTGTGCGCGAGGTGCGGGAGGATGGTCTTGATGGCCACCGTCTTCTGGAACCCGCGTTGCCCGTGCTGTCGCGCGGCCCACACGCGGGCCATGCCGCCGTAGGCGACCGGAATGAGCAGCTCGTACCGTCCCAGACGAGCCCCCGGACCAAGGGAGCTCGCCGAGAGGTCGGACCACTCCTCGACCAGGTCTTCCGGTGCCAGGCGCTCCATCCCGCCCAGAATTCTACACCCTGCGCGGCCCGGGTTCACGAGAACCCTGGCTTTTCCGGCCCCATGCGCGTCTCACGAACACAATCAGGGGTGATCTGAGGTCTTTGGGGCCGCTGTAGAGGGCGGCGGAGGGGGTGCGGCGGGGGCGGCAGGCGCGGTCCCCGTGAGCTGCTGGCAGATGTCGACGACGCTGCCGGGATCGGGCTTGCCGTCCGCGTTGACGTCCGGGGCGACCGTCGCGCAACCCTTGCGCGTGGGGTCGAAGGTCCAGGCCTGGTCCACCTTGCCGTCGTCATTCGAGTCGTGGGCGCGCTTGGTGAGCCTGCCAGCGTCGTCGACGACGTCCCAGGTGTCGATCTTCCCGTTGTGGTTCGTGTCCTCGCCGTAGCAGCGGTCCCGGCCCTGGACAGAGACGCGCACGCGGTCGGCCTTGCCGTCGCCGTCGGTGTCGATGGCGCGTGCCTCGCCCGAGTAGCAGGGGGTGTAATCGGGGGGCGGGGGCGCTCCGAGCTCTTCCGGTGGGTCGGTCATGCTGATGACCTGAACGCGCATGCCGTCGTTCGCGGCGCACGAGCAGCAGAGGCCCCACCAGAGCGCGGCGAAGGCGGCGGGCACGGCGAGCGAGGTCAGCTTCACGTCTTCAAGGTAGCATCGAGGACCCCATGGGAGCGCTCGCCTCGTTCGAAGCCACCGAGTCGCAGAAACGCCCGAACACGGTGCGGAGCTACGCGCCGGCGACCGGGGAGCTCCTCGGCGAAGTGCCCGTCACGCCGGACGACGAGGTGCGCCGCGTCGTGGCGCGCGCGCGCAAGGCGCAGCAGGCGTGGGCGGTGCTTCCCGTGGAGGAGCGGGCGCACCGTCTCCTGCGCCTGCGCGACGCGATCGCCGACGGCGCCGAGGATCTCGTGGAGCTCCTCTCGCGCGAGTGCGGCAAGCCGCGGCACGAGGCGCTCGTCCACGAGGTGACGACGCTGCTCGACCATCTGGCGTGGGCCTGCAAGCACGCGCCCGAGGCGCTGGGCGACGAGAAGATCCCGCTGCACCTGATGAAGCACCGCGCGAGCGTGGTGCGCTTCGAGCCGCGCGGGGTCATCGGCATCATCTCGCCGTGGAACTTCCCGCTCGTGATCCCGATGGGCGGGGTCATCGAGGCGCTCGTCACGGGCAACGCGTGCGTCGTGAAGCCGAGCGAGGTCACGCCGCTCATCCTTCGCGAGGCGAAGCGCATCTACGACTCGACGGGGCTGCCCGAGGATCTCTTCGCGGTCGTCTACGGCTTCGGCGCCACGGGTCAGGCGCTCATCGACGCGGGCATCGACTACTGCGTGTTCACCGGTGCGGTCGAGACCGGGCGGCGCGTCGCGTCCGCGTGCGGCCAGCGCCTCGTGCCCTGCACGATGGAGCTCGGCGGCAAGGCCCCGCTCATCGCATGCGAGGACTGCGACATCGAGCGCACGGCGAACGCCATCGTGTACGGCGGCTACGCCAACGCCGGCCAGGCGTGCATCTCGGTCGAGCGCGTCTACGCCCACGAGAGCGTGCACGATGCCCTCCTCGAGCGCGTGCGTCAGGGCCTCGAGCACCTGCGCCAGGGCGACCCGTCGAAGGACTACGTCGACGTCGGCGCCATCATCTTCCCGAAGCAGATCGACGTCGCCCGCAAGCACGTGGAGGACGCCCTGAAGAAGGGCGCGCGCCTCGTGACCGGCGGCAAGACCCTCCCCGGCCCCGGCCAGTTCTTCGAGC
Organism: Polyangiaceae bacterium; assembly: GCA_036393165.1. GTDB lineage: Bacteria > Myxococcota_A > Polyangia > Polyangiales > Polyangiaceae > Palsa-1150. The sequence continues at coordinate 8,629 of DASVWO010000534.1, forward strand.
CCACGCTGCTCTCCGGCTGCGACCACACGATGACCGTGATGCGCGAGGAGATCTTCGGCCCGGTCGTCCCCTTCATGAAGGTCCGCTCGGACGACGAGGCCGTCGCCCTCGCCAACGAGTCGCACCTCGGCCTCAACGCCTACGTCTTCACGCGCTCCCACGGGCGCGGGCGCAGGCTGGCCGACAGGATCGAGGCGGGCAGCGTCGTCGTGAACGACGTGCTCTCCAACTACGCCGCCATCGAGGCGCCGTTCGGCGGCATCAAGGCCTCCGGCTTCGGCAAGGTCCACGGCCTCGAGGGCCTCCGCGAGATGTGCCGCCGCAAGCACGTGAACGTCGACCGCGTCGCCCCTCCCGCGCGCGACCCCTACTGGTTCCCCTACACGGCGAAGAGCTTCCACTGGCTCCAGCGCGGCGTGAAGCTCCTCTTCGGCGGCGGCAGCCTCGCCAAGCGCATCGGCGACCTGTTCTGAAGCACAAAAGAGAAAAGCCCCCCGGGACCTGCTCGGATCCCGGAGGGCTTCTCGACCGCGCGTGACCGAAGTTTCGCGGTCCTCGTCCGGCGCGCAGCTCACGCTGCGAGCCGTTCACGGCGCCCGTGGTCACCTGGTCGCCGGCTCGGTCAGCCCAGCGGCGCGATCAGCCCTTCGTCGTAGACGGGGGCGAAGGCGGCGCGGCCGCCGCGACGGATGGCTCCGCCGCGGTGTCGCTCGCCTTGATGCGCGCCTTCTGCTTCCGGCCCTTCGTGCCGCGCAGCTTGCGCGTCTCGAGAGCCTTCTGCACCTTGGCTGCTTGCTCCTCGCTCGTCAGCGGCGTGGGACTCTTTTCGGGTTCCATGCCGTAATCCGCGAGGTTTGCGGTGGCGTTGCCGTACAGCGCTCGGAGGTAACGCCGGTAGCCCCGGATGACCGGGCCTGCCTTCGTCATCACTTCGCGCAGTGCCGACATCGCGTCCCTGGCTCCGGCCTGCGCCGCGTTGAGCGCGGTCATGGCGACGACCACGCTCTGCAAGAGAGCGAGGAGGTCGACGACCGCGTACGTGGCGTTGCCGAACGTGAGCGACCCGGTGGGGGTGCGCTTCTGGGTGCCAGCGATGAGCGCCTGGACACCCGCCAGAGCAGCAGCCTTGGTAGGCGATTGCTTCACGGTGGTGTTTGACATGCACATGCTTCCTTTCCGAGAAGAGACGACTCCATCGCCGCGTGAAGCCGCATGCTCCGCGCGGTGGCCCCGTGTCTTCCTGTGGTGATGACGCGAGCGCAGGGTTCGATCTCTCGGGAAATCGACCGACGCTCCGCGTCAACACGTCGATTCCGGCAAGCGACGGAGTTCCACGCGTCCTGGAAGCCTTGCGAGGACGACCGGACGTGTCGCCAGGCGGCCCGGAAGCCCTTCCAGCCGACGAGGACGCGTTGCTCGGCGGCGAGGGAGCGTTGCCTCGCCAGCCGGAAGCGTCGCCAGCTCGCCCGGCAGCCTTGCGCGGCGCCCTGGAAGCGTTGCCGCGCGATCAGGAAGCGTTGCCAGAGGGCCTGGAAGCGTCGCCAGGCGCCGAAGAAGCGCTGCCGGCGACGTCGGGCTCGTCGCTCAGGTGGATCTTGCCGGCGAGCGCCTCGATGACCAGACGCGTGGGGGCGTCGCGGTAGCTCGCGCGTTCCGCCGCGCCCTCGGGATCGGGCTCGCGCCGCGCCAGGCCGCACACCACGATGTGCTCTCCGGGCTCGAACGCGCCTTCGCGGTATCTCAGGTAGCGGTTCGCGAACGTCGCGGTGCTCTTCTCGCCGAACGTGGACAGGTAGCGCTCGAGCTCCGCCGTGGCGTCCTTCAGGAGCCCGGAGGCGTACTTGGCGTCATGCACGATCGCGAGCTCGAGCTGGCCTCCGCGCCCGTCGCCCACCCGCACCAGCGCGGTGCCCGTGCCGTCGTCGACGAGGAAGTCGCATGCCAGGCGGTCCTGGAGGATCACTTGGTCCACCTGCCGCCTCTCGATGACCTCGACGTCGTAGACCGCGCAGGTGCGCCCCGAGAGCGGCGCTCGGAGGGACCGTCCCGCCAGCCGCAGCTTGCCGGCGATCTTCACCGGCCCTTCCGAGATCGAACCGATGGGGCTCCGCTTCAGGCTCCGCAAGAGCCGCCGCGTGCGGGCGCGCTCGCTGAAGAGCGTTTGCCGGGCCGTGAGACCGGCGATCACGGCGACCAGCAGCAGCACGATCCCCTCGCCGATCATCGAGTCAGCCGTCCCCTCGCGCAGCGTATTCGGTCGGCGGAAGCCGGATCTGGAATTCGATGCGCGGCGTGAAGAGGACCGAGTGCGCGCGCTTCATCTGCGCCCCGTCGAGGAGCCCCAGCCGCTCGAGCAGACCGAAGCGCGCGTGCTCCACGTCTCCCGACGTGAGCTGCATCTCGGGATGCCAGATCGAGTAGGTGCCCACGCGGCCGTCGCGCCTGAGGAAGACGCCGCGCACGGGGTTCGTCAGGACGAGGCGCTGCGCATCCATGTCCGCGAATCCGGGCAGCAGCGGCATGGGGGTCCCGCGATCGACGAGCGACGCCTCCGCGGGCGCCCAGCGGCTCCGCGTGGCGAAGCGGTAGCGCGCGTAACGGCCGTCGGCGTGCGCGTAGGAGGCGTCGAACCGGGTGCGCGCCCGGTACCAAGGCAGCTTCCAGACGTGGTGCGGCACGGCGACCCACACGGTGTCGAGCGAGGTCCCGAAGAACCAGGCCAGGTGATCGCCGCGGCGGTCGGTCACGTAGAGGCGGTAGTTCGTCTGCGCGAACCGGAAGCGCAGGAAGGGCAGCCGCGCGAAGCGGAAGTCCACGACCACGAAAGGAACGACGGACACGAGGCCGCAGGTCTCTCCTCGTTCGCGGAACGGCACCACCTCGAACTGCGGATCGACGTGCGGGCGCAGCCGGTCGACCGGGACCAGATAGGAGACGATGGCGAAGTGCTCGAGCGTCGTGATCACGTCGAGCCCCTGCGCACGCGGGCGCGCGAGGCGCGCGTCGAGCCGGGCGCGCGCGGTCCCGTCCGTGTCGCGGCGCACGTCGAGCGTCACGAGGGAACCGGCAGGCCCGCGGCGCGAAGGAGGGCCTGGGCCCATGCGTCGGGGTCACGCGCGTGGAAGCCGACCTCGCCGTGCCCGTCCACGGCGACGATCACGTGAACCCACCCCGCTCGTGCGGAGCTGCGGAACCAGGTGTCCTGCCGGACGCCCCGGATGCGTGCCGTCGGCACGTCGATGGGCCGGCCCGCGATGCCACGGAACACCAGGCGTCGCTCGGTGAGCGCCATGACGCCCGTTCCAGCGGCGCGTGGGAACTCGGGATGACTGGACCCGCGATACGTCCCCCGCTCCGGGGCGCGCACGACGGCCTCGCCGCTCGCCGCCAGCTCCGCCCGGACGCGCTCGGGCAAGCGGCGAAGCTTCCTTACGATCGGTATCCACACCGCCGCCTGGATCAGCCCGACGAAGAGGAGGATGCCGGCGACGAGGAGGACGATCGCTCCCGGACCCATGCGTCGTCGATTCTACGCCTCAGAGGGCGCGCAGGAACTCGACGAGGTCGCTCATCTGGGCGTCCGTGAAGCCGATGGCGAAGCGCGCGTCGTAGAAGCGCACGACCGTCTCGAGGTCCTGCGCCGAGCCGTTGTGGAAGAACGGCCCCCGCATCGACAGTCCGCGAAGGATCGGTCCCTTCGTCTTGCCGATGTCGGTCCACTTGCCGGTGATGAGCGCCCGCCCGGGATCGGTGACCTGCACGCTCGCTCCCGTCTCCGGGTTCGACAGCGTGTAGACGGGCAGGTTCGCGACGTCGAGGAACCCGTTGGGCGTCCCGTCGTTGTTCACGGGCTGCGCCATCGTGACGCCGATGTTGATGGCGAGCGCCGTGGAGTGATTGCCGACGTTCGGCGAGTTGTGGCACACGCCGCAGCCGCCGCGGATGTCCTGCCCGGCGAGCGGATCGGCGGGGTTGTACAGCGGATCGCCGGGCACGCTGTTGAGGCCGGGGATGTCGTGGATGACGAAGGTCGTCCCGTTGAAGATCGCCTCTCCGCGGCCGATCGCCTGCTCCTTCTTCGAGAGGCTCGCGTAGCCGGCGCTCGTCGGCTCCCACGCCTCGTAGAGGGTGAAGATCGTGTTCGTGAACCCCGGCTGCAGCGGATCGTTGACGCCGACGAAGAACGCCGGCGCCGCGGTGCCGGCGATGTACGAGGGACCGCCGTTTGCGCCGTCCGCATCGAGCAGGGTGGGCCCCCCGCCGCTCCCCGGCACGGCGCGATAGCGGCCCGTGTAGAGGTTCGTCTCGAACGCGACGATGTCGCTCTGCGCCTGCGTGCCGGCGATCGAGCTGCCCTGGGCGTGCCCCATCGTCGCCCCGTCGGCCTGGTGGGCGAGGTCGAAGAGGAGCGGCCCCAAGGATGCGAAACCCGCTGCGGTCGTGATCTTCTGCGTCGCGGGCGGCGTCGACTCGCGCCCGTCCCACATGATGGTCGTGTCGAACACGAGGTTCGTCGACGGCAGCGGGCGGCGGAACATGAACAGCTGGCCGCCCACCCCCGCGGAGCCCGGCGCGATGGCGCACCCCTTCGGATTGGTCGCGGACGCGAGCGTGAAGCCGGCGCCGGCGGGGATGCCGAGCTGGATGCGGATCAGGCCATAGTCGGTGACCTCGCTCGAGAGCGACTTGTCCGGTCCCTGCGAGGGGCTCGTGGGCGGGCAGTCCGAGCCGTCGACCGGTGCGAACAGCGGATCGTGCGCCGGGAGCGCCCGAGCCGACAGCGGCGTGAACGTCCACCCGTTGCCTTCGACGTGGCACGAGTTGCAAGTGCGGCCGTTGGTGCCGAGGTTCGCGAAGAAGCCGTCGGTCGTCCCGGCTGCCTGGCCGTTCGTCGACGTGGTCGCCAGCGCCGCCTGCTGCGGGTCCTGCTGGCCTTCGTCGAGCGGCGCCGACGAAGCCGTCGGTCGAAACGACGACGCGCCCAGATCCGACGACGTCGGCACTTCGTCCGTTCCCGCCGCCGCCGCCGTGCAACCGGCCACCGCAATCACCGACAGGACCACCATCGAGGGCCGCGCGAAGTCCATGGCACCACCTTTCGAGCGGTCAGCTCTGCAAGGGCACGGCCGCGCTGCGGACGCAGGAACTGTCGAGAATCGCGCGAGCGACGAGCGTCGTCCACGCGCTCTCGAGGGTGGCGCCACGTGGCATGTGGCGGTGGCAGGGAGTGCACGCGATGGCCGCGAGAGATAGGCTCGCGACCGCCATGCGCCGCGTCGTCCTCGCCGTGTCTTGCGCTCTCGTGCTCGCCCAGGCAGCCGCTTGCGCGTCGTCGCCGGCGCCGTGTCCGGCGGTCGCTTCTACGCCTCCTGCTCCGCCTCCTGTCTGCCCGCCGCCTTCGGTGTCGACGGTTCCCACTGCAGCGTCTGCGCCATCTGCGGCGCCCGCTCCCGCCCCCGCGCCGACGGCCCCATCGCAGGAGCCGCCGGCGGCGTTCAAGGCCGCCATGGACTCCGCGACGAAGGCGATTGCGACCGGCGACTACGCGACGGCCGACCGTCAGCTCGATGCCGCTGCCGCCGCCGCCGCCTCGGCAGGAGCCGATCAGGCCCACCTGCAGTTCCACGTCGCCCACCTGCGCGCCGCGCGGTTCGCCGCCGCGCACGACTTCGAGCGCGCCGCCGCGGCCCTCGTCGCGGTGGTCCCGGAGCTCGCGCGCCACCCCGAGTCGTCCGACGAGTTCTGGGCGCACAACGCCCTCATGATGATCCGCGAGGCGCAGGGCGACCCGGCCGCGGCGCTCGCGGAGAACGATCAGGCGGGCCTCGCGGCGGCGCGCGGCACGTGGGACACGCCGCAGGATCGCGAGACGCTCGCCTACACCAAGGACCGGTGGCACCGCGCGTACCTCACGCGCATGCTCGCCGAGATGCGCAAGGGGTCGGAGCGCCAGGCGCTCGTCGACTACGCGAAAGCGGCCCTCGAGGACTACCGCACGCGGGCTCACGCCATCGGCGGCTACGACGACTCCATCGCGATCCTCGATGCGTACTTCGCGGCCCTCGCGGGCGACGGCGCGGCGGCCCTTCGCGCCGCCAAGCTCGTGGACCCCACGAAGGACGACGACGTCGAGGACCTCTATCTCGTCGTCATCGGTCTGCGCGCTGGCGGCGATCGCGCCGGCGCCGAGGCCGTCGAGCGCATCATGCGCGCCGCGCCCGCGACGTACATCGCGCGCTCCATCATGGTCTCGTGGCTCGACCACGACGCGCGCTGGCCCGCCGACCGCACCTTCACGCCGCGCCACCCGGCGTCGCCGTGACGGCCGCCAGCCCTCCGCCGTGCCTCGAGTGCGGCGCATGCTGCTTCTCGAACCTGGAGACGGCCGTGCGCGTGACCGGCGACGACCACGAGCGACTCGGTGCCGACGCCGAGGGCCTCGTGCACTTCGTCGGAAACCGGGCCTACATGCGCCTGGCCGACGGACACTGCGCCGCCCTCCGCGTCGAGCCGTCGGGCCGGTTCGTGTGCACCGTCTACGAGACGCGGCCGGAGGTGTGCCGCCATCTCGAGCGGGGGTCGCCCCAGTGCGCCGGGGAGCTGGCCA
>DASVWO010000535.1:0-12708 GCA_036393165.1 Polyangiaceae bacterium
GTGTCGCGGACCTCGATCACCGTCATCGTCCGCTCCATGAGGACGCGCGTGATGTGGCAGGTGCGGGCGTTGGAGGAGCCGTCGCCGCGCCGGTAGACGAGGTGGATGGGCTTCTGCTCGAACCACGCTTCCTCGACGACGCGGCGGATCGCCGGCAGCGCAGGGAGCGCCGGGACGGCGGCGAAGACGATCTTGTCGGCGTGGGCGAGCGTCTCGCGCTGCTGGCCGGCCGTCAGCGCGCCGCGGACCTTCGAGAGGGCCGCCTCGAGCGTGTCGATGAAAGGGAGCAGGCGCGTCTCGGTCGCGAAACGGCCGAGCACCACGAGCAGCGCGGCCTCGCGCGGCGTGAAGTTCACCGGAGGCAGCGTGTACGAGCGATCGAGCGCGTAGCCGCCGCCCGGGCCGCGCTCGGCCTGGACCGGAAGGGACGCGTCACGCAGCGCATCGAGGTCGCGGTAGATCGTGCGGACCGTGACGCCGAACCGTTCGGCGAGCTGCTCGGCCGTGACGCCCGTGCGGCGCCCCCGCAGGTACTCGGCGAGGGCGAAGAGACGGGACTTGCGGCGCATGCGGGCGGGTCAAGCGTAGCGAACGCGGGAAAGCGCGCGCACCTCGACTAGACTACCAGCATGCCCTCCGCTCCCGAGGCTCCGCCCCAGCGCACCGGCGTCGTCATCGCGCAGCTCGCGTTCGTCGTCGTCGCCGCGCTCTTCGTCTACGGCTTCGTCAGCGTGAGCAAGGAGGGCGAGACGCGCCGCGAGTGCGGCACCCCCTGCTACCTGCACCCGGACTACATGGCCGCCGAGCGGCGCGCGCCCGACTTCACGCTGCCCGACATGCAGGGGCGGCAGGTGTCGCTCTCGAGCTACCGGGGCAAGGTCGTCGTCCTCAACTTCTGGTCGAAGAGCTGTGGCCCGTGCATGCAGGAGATGCCGGAGCTCGCCGAGTTCGCGCAGGTGCTCGCGCCCATGAGCGACGTCGCGGTGCTCACGGTGTCGACCGACGAGGGACCCGACGACGTGCGCGACACGCTCAAGACGGTGCTCAAGGCGGCGGCGCCCTTCCCGGTGCTCTTCGATCCGGACACGAAGATCATGCGGGACAAGTACGGCGAGAAGCTCGTGCCCGAGACGTGGTTCATCGACAAGCAGGGCATCATCCGCGCGCGCTTCGACGGCGCGCGCGACTGGACCAACCCGCTCTACGTGAACTTCGTCGAAGGCCTGCGCGCCGGCGACTACTGCCCCGTGAAGATCGAGGGCCGCGGCCTGAGCGGCAAGGCCGGCAAGATCTGCGAGGAGATGGCCGGCTCGTAGTCAGTCATCGTCATCCTCGCCCTCGGAGATGCCGTCGGGCAGGTCCGGTCGGGCGACGAACTTGGTGCGCCACCCCGAGTCGCGCCGGTATCGGTGAAACGGGGTGTCCTCGAGGCCGAAGTGCGCGCACATGGCCTTGGCGAGCCGCTCCACCTGCTTGCGCGTGTTCTGGGCGGTGCCGAACCTCCAGCTCTTGAAGTAGCCGTGCCCATCGCACAGCTCGATGAGCAGTTCCCACGGGCGCTTCGGCGCGCGCGAGCTCTTGTGCGCCAGTCCGAGGTCCACGGGCGTGCGGCGATATCGCCTCTTGCCGACGTCGAACCGCACCATCTTGCTGTTCACCTTGCAGACGCGGAGCAGGTTCCAGCGCTCGAGGCCCTCGATCTGCGCGCGCGGCGCCGGCGACGCGGTCGACGACACCGCGGCCGGCGGCGACACCTGGTCTCCTCGAGCGAGTCGCCCGCCCTTCGCGCTCAGCGCCTCCTCGAGCGCCTCGACGTGCACCCAGCGCCCTGGACCGTGCTGCTCGCGGTGCCTGGCCGTGACGGCGCGCGCGGTGGGAACGAGCACGAGCGCGCGCTGCGGGTAGTGGAGGGTGATGTTCAACGCCCGCCGCGGGTTCGCCACGAAGACGACCGCCCTGTCTCCGCCCTCGTCGCGCATCCATCCGATGCACTGGAAGCTGCGGTCGAACACGCCGGCGACGGGCAGCCCGCGTCCCTCGATGCGGTAGAGGGCGCGCAGGGCGCGAAAGAAGTCGGTCGGCGAGATCTCCTCGTGGCCCGCGAAGTCGGTCGGCCGCAAGATGCCGGCGCCGCGGAGCGCCGCCAGCGCGTCGGCGTCGAGCTTCGCCTCGAGGTCCACGGTGCGGACGATGAGCGCCCCCGCCTCCACGAGCTCCATGAACGCCCGCATCGGAGGCGAGCATAGCGCCCCGGAAACGGCGAACGGCGGCCCCGCCGACTGCTCGGGGCCGCCGTCGCTCACCGCTTGGCGTCAGCTCTGGGGCTTCGGAGCGGTCGCCGGCTGCGCGACCGGTGCGGCCGCCGTCGCGGGCGCCTCGGCCGGAGCCGTGGACGCCTGCGCCGCGTGCTCCGCAGCGATCGCCGCCTTCTTCTGCTTCGTTCCCTTCGTGCCGACCGCCTTGCGGGTCTGCTGCGCCTTCTCGGCCGCCTTGGCCTTCGTGGCCGCGGACTTCTCGGCCGGCCTCGGTGCGCTCAGACCCATGTCCTTCAGGACGCCCGGCTCGTTCGCGAACATGCCGATCACGATGCGCTTGAAACCGTCGATGACCGGCTTGGTCTGGGCTCGTTCGTCCTTGTCGGCCTGAACGGCGGCGGTGTGCGCCGTCTCGGCCTCGATGACGGCCTTGCCCGTGGTGATGCGCCCCTGGAGCGTCGTGACGACGATCTGGGGGGTCACCTGTTGCTTGTTGACCCGGAAGGAAGCTGGGAGCAGGGCGAGGTTCTTGTTGATGCCGTCGATCATCGTCTGGTCGGAGGCGAGAAGGTCGGCGCGGCTGTAACTGGGGTGGGACACTGGACACCTCTTTCTTGTTCGGACTGGGACACGCGGTTCGTCGCGTGCCCTTCACCCTCTCCTCGTGACTCGTCGCAGTTGTCGCTCTTTTTTCTTTGCGGCTTGGCGGTGCCGTGCGGTTCATGCGCGCGGATTCCTCCGTCGTTCCGTGGCGATCGAGGCGCAGGAAAAAAACGACGTGCGCGCGCAGTCCCGCCGCGCCGGTTCCCAGTTCCTGTCGCAATTCCCTCAGGAGCCGCCCTGCGCGCCGCAGCGTCGTCGCTGCGCCCGTCAGGAGCGCCCCTGCCCCGCTCAGCGGCGTCGCTGGCAGCCGCAGCGAGACTCCTGAGACCCGCAGGGCGGTCGCTGCAGCGCGCAGGAGCACTTCTCCGCACCTCAGGACCGTTTCTTCGGGCCGCACGAGCCCTTCTTCGGCCCTCAGCGACGCCCCTTCGGTGCTCAGCGACACTTCTTCGGCCCGCAGCGACGTCGCTGCAGGCCGCAGCGCCGTTTCTTCGGCTAGCCGGGGCGCCCCTACCGGTCGCAGCACTGCTCCTTCGGAGCGCAGCGACGCACTCGAGGCACCACCCGACCCTGGCGCCGCTTGACCGCGTGCGGATCGCGCCCGCCCGATTCATGGTTTCGTGATGCGGCTTGCTTGGGCAGGGGCGGGGTGGCTCTTGCTCGCCGGGTGCAGTTGTTCGCTCGTGTGCAGCAGCTTTCACCCCGGGTACTGCTGGTGCTACGCGGGGCCGTGCGCCGGGTACGTGCTCTCCCCGACGGTCGCCATGTCATGTGACATACGCGGCGCACCGTCGTGGGGGTAGCCGTATCGCTAGATGCGGCCGTTCTTCGCGCGCTGCTCGATGCGCCGGCCCACGAGGCCCATGACGTCGGGCGCCACGCGCTTGCCGATCCAGCTGGCCCACGCTTCCGCGCCGACCGGGACGAGGGCGTCGTCGCGCTTGATGGCGCGAACGATGGCGCTCGCGACCTTCTCGGGGCGGTGGCCGCGCCTGGCGAAGAACTCTTGCGACGTGCCGCGCACCCGGTCGTCGGCGAAGCGGCCGCGATTGATGATGTCGGTGTTGATGACGCCCGGGCAGATCGCGGTGACGCCGATCCCGTGCGGCGCGAGCTCGGCGCGGAGCGATTCGCTCATGCCCACGACGGCGAACTTGGTCGTGCAGTACGGGGCCACGCCGGGCGCTGCGAGCAGGCCGAAGCCCGAGGCGACGTTCGCCACGTGTCCGCCGCGACGCGCGGCGACCATCTCGGGGACGAAGAAGTGGCAGCCGTAGACGACGCCCCAGAGGTTGATCGAGACGACCCACTCCCAGTCCTCGAGCTTCGTGTCCAGGATGCCGCCCGAGTGTCCGACGCCCGCGTTGTTCACGAGCACGTCGAGCGCGCCCAGCTTGCCGTGCACGTCCGCGGCCAGCGTGCGCATCTCGTCCTTCGACGAGACGTCCACGCGCCGCGCGAAGACGCACGCGCTGCCGAGCTCGCGCTCCATCCCGGCGACGCGGTCGGCGTCGATGTCCACGACGGCGACGCGCATCTTCTCCGCCGCCAGCGCGAGCGCCGTCGCCCGGCCGATGCCGCTTCCCGCGCCCGTGACGAGCGCCAGCTTGCCTTCGAGAGATCCCTTCATGCCATCCCCACTTGCGCGAGATACGCGGTCGCGAGCTGCCCGTCCTCGGTCTCCTGATCCGGGTGGAACCCGCGCCGCATGTAGCCGCGGATGGCCGAGCCGAAGACGCGCCGGCCGAACGGGTTGTGATCCCCCAGCCCGCGGATCTCGCGGACGATGCGCGTGAGGGGAATGCGGTCCTGCCGCAGCAGCATCGCGGTCGCCCCGATTCCGAACACCGCGAGCAGCGCGCTCGCGAACATCATGCCCGCGACGCGCAGCCTGTGGCTCGGGTTCACGTGCTCGAGCACGTCGAACGCGACCGACTTGTGCTCCACCTCCTCGACCGCGTGCCACTTGAGAAGCGCCGCCATCGTGGGATCGGCGGCGTTGAAGAGCTCCGTGCCGAGCGCGCCCTTCGCCAGCGTCGCCGTGTAGTGCTCCGCGGCGGCGGTCACCGCGAGCCGCAGCTCCGGCGGGGCGGCCTTCTCCAGCACCTGGAAGGCGAACCACGAGTAGAAGCGGAGGAAGCCGCGGATCTCGTACCCCTGCTTCTCCAGCGTCTCGAAGTACTGCTCGTGCGCGTTGGCGTGGCGGCCCTCCTGCTGCGAGAAGCCGCGGACCGCCTCGCGCAGCTCGGGGTCGTCGATGCGTTTGAGGTACCGGTGCACGCTCCGGACGAAGAAGCGTTCGCCCTCGGGGAAGAGCAGGTTGAGCCCGTTGGCGAGGTGTGTGGCGACGGCGCTCCCGTTGAACCAGTGCCTGGGGACGGCCTCGAAGTCGAACTTCGGCGAACGAACCTGGATGGCGCGGCGGGGGGCCGGCGCGCTCGGCGCGACCTGCATGGGGGTCCTCCGGTGAGCAGAAGCATGGTGCCAATTGAACGAAAGTCAATGGCGCGCTATTCCTACTTCGTGGCAGGTCGCAGGGCCGCGGCAGTGAAGGAGGAGCCTCGCGTTCGGCTCGACGTCGAGGAGCGGCGCAAGCAGCTCGTCACGCTGGGCATCGAGCTCTTCGCCGAGCGCACCTACGACGACGTGTCGATCGACGAGCTCGCGCACGCGGCGGGCATCAGCAAGGGCCTGCTCTACCACTACTTCCCGACGAAGCGGGACTTCTACGTCGCCACGGTGAAGCAGGCGGCGCAAGACCTCTTCGAGCGCACCGCGACGCCCGAGGGCATGCCTCCGCTCGAGCGCCTCCGCGCTGGCCTCGACGCGTATCTCGACTACGTCGTGAAGCACGGCAAGCCGTACGCGTCGCTGCTGCGCGGCGGCGTCGGCTCGGACGCCGAGGTGGCCGCCATCGTCGACGAGACGCGCGACGCCTTCTGCGCCCGCCTGCTCGAGGGCGCCCCCTTCGACGTCGACAAGGGTGGCGCGCTCCTCCGCATCGTGCTCCGCGGCTGGATCGGCTTCGTCGAAGCCTCGACCATCGAATGGATCGACGCCCGCCGCCAGGTGAAGAAAGAGACCCTGAGGGATCTCCTGATCGAGACGCTGTTGAAGGCGGTCCAGACGGCCCAGCGGTGAGGCGGCGCAGCGGCGCGCGCGATCTGTTTTTTGTCGCGGAGGCGCGGAGAGGGAGAGGAGGCCGCGGAGGTTTGGGGGTGGGTTCTCGAGTCGCGCCCGTCACGAGAACCCACAACAAAACCTCCGCGCTCTCCTCTCCTCTCCGCGCCTCCGCGTACAAAAACGAGTCGCTGGAGTCCTTGCGCCGAGACGCTAGTGCCCGTGCCTCGCTGCGAAGGCTTTTCGCGCGGCTTCGAGGTCTTCGCGCGACGCGTAGGGCTGCGGCGCGGCTGCCGTCGCCTTGAGGTACGTCGGGAGATCCACGATGTCCCAGCCGAGATGGTCGGGATGCGACGGGTCCCAGCGGTTGCTCTCGAGCCAGCGGACCAGCCGATTGAACGCCTTCACGCTGGGCCAGTGCATGTCGTGGAGCAGCACGATGCCGCCTTGCTGGTACTCCAGCTGCTGCTGCAGGCCCGCGAGGATCTCGTCCGGGTCCTGCTTCTTCATGTCCTCCACGTCGACGTTCCAGAGGAGCAGCTCGAGGTGACGGTCGCGCACGGCGGCCTCGAGGAACGGATCGAGCTCGCCGAACGGGGGACGGAAGAGGACCGGGCGCTTGCCGGTGGCGCGCTCGATGTCCGCCGCGGAGTCGTCGATCTGCTCCAGCGCCGCCGAGTGCGAGAGCTGCGTGAGCAGCCGATGGTCGCGCGTGTGGTTGCCGACGAAGTGCCCGGCGTCGGCGATGCGCTTGGCCCACATGCGCGTCTCCTCGGCGTGCGCGTCGTCGCCCTCGAGGTACTTGCCGATCAGGAAGAAGGTGGCGCGGATGCGGTGGTCGCTCAGGATGCGGAGCATCGTGGGCGCCGTCTCGGGGAACGGGCCGTCGTCGAAGGTGAAGGTGACGTAGCGATGTCCGTCGGTCGGCGCGTGCGCCGGCCCGTTCGCCACGAGCCACGCGCGCTGCGCCGTCTCCTCGGGGTTGAGCTGCGGCCAGGGCAACGCCGGATCAGGCAGGGCCGACGGCGCGACCGGAGGCGGCGGGCGATCCAGCGGAGGACCGGGCGTGTTCGGCTGCATCGACGCGCGCCCCGTCTCGGTCGCCGAGCGGGCCGCTTCGGCGGCCGACGCGAGCGCCTTGGCTCCCGCTGCGAACGCCACGTTCGCCGGCGGCCGTCCCATCCCGAACCACGTGCCCACCCCGAGCGCCACGACCGGCAGCAGAGCGCGCGAGAGAGCAGACATCGTCGTGGGCGCGATCGTAGGAGCCGACCGCTACGCGGGGCCAAGTGATCGGCGCGCCGCTTAATAAGCGCGCCACCACGGATCCACGGCCCATGGCGCCGCGAACGCGTCTCTCACGACGCGCTCGGCTTGCTTCGCGCGCGGAGAGAAGCCCCACGGGGCTTCCTGGGACGTGTCGTCCGGATCGGCGTAGACGCGCCACACGAAGAATCCGGCGAAGTCGGGCTCGTCGAGGAGTGGCGCGAGGAGCGCGCGGTATGCCGCGGCCTGCGCGGCCTCGTCGACGCGCACCTGGGTCATCTTGTCGGGCCACTCCCACGGGCGCACTGCCGGATCGGGGCGTGTCGTGTAGCCCGTCTCGGTGAAGAGGACCGGCTTGCCCCATCGCTCGGCGAGCGCGTGCACCTTGTCGCGGATGCGGCGGCCGCCCTCCGCGAGCTTGCTCTCGGGCGCGCCGGCGTCGTCGGCCAGCGGGTAGAACGCGTTGATCCCGATGACGTCGAGCGCGCCGAGGATCACCGTGTCGTCCACGTCGTCCCAGTTCGCCGAGTACGTGAGGAGCCCGTGGTACGTGCGGCGCACGTCGTCGACGATGCGCGCGAAGGTCGGCGCGCGCGGGCCGGTCACCCACGAGCGCAGCTCGACGCCCACCGAGAACATGTCGGCCCCCTCGGCCTCGGCGACCGCGGCCCAGCCGAGGACGAAGCGCTCGTAGCTGTCGGCCCAGCGCGCCCACCCCTCGTCGGTGCGCGGGTCGATGAGCGCACGCCAGTCGCCGGTCTCGACCCACAGGTGCGGGACGAGCATCACACGCAGCCCGCGGGCATGCGCCATCGCGATGGCGCGTGCGACGGCGCGGCGGTTGTCGGGGAAGGGCGCCTCGAACGTCGGGTCGACGCCCGTGCCGCTCAGGTCCTGCACCCGGCCGAAGGGCGTGACGGCGACCCACGTCGCGCCGAGCGTCCGCGCCTCGAGGAGCGTCCGGTCGTACGCCGGCGAGCCGTAGCCGACGCCCGGGTGGTACGCGTTCTCGATGGGCCCGACGGTGATGCCGCGGATGCCGCCGAGCTGCGCATCACGCCACGCGTGCGCGCCGGCGGGGGCGAGCGCGAGCTGCGTCGCCACCGACAGCGCCGCGAGCGGCGCCGCATGCACCACTCACGCCCCCTCGAGGAACGCGTCGGTCAGCGAGGCGAGATCCGGCACCACGGCGTCGGCCCCCGCTTCGAGGAGCTGCGCCGCCGTGTACGAGTGCGCCACGCCGACGCACCGCAGGCCCGCCCCCTTGGCGGAGCGCACCCCGCCCGTCGCGTCCTCGATCGCGACCATGCGCCCCGTGTGCCTGAGGCGCGCGAGCTCGTGCAGCCCCATCTCGTAAGGCGCCGGGTCGGGCTTCGACGCCGCCGATCGCTCGGCGCTCACGATGAACGAGACCTGCGCGCGCGCGCCCATCTTGGCGAGCGCGTACTCGATCTCGCGCTCGAGCGCGCCGCTGACGATCCCGACGGGCCCACGCGCCGCCCGGCGTGCGAGGAGCTCGGGCGCGCCGGGCCACACACGGAACGCTTCCTCGAAGCGGGCCATGAATCGCGGGTTCTTCGCCTCGACGAGGGCCCGCACCTCTTCCTCGCGCACCGTCTTGCCGCGCCTCGAGAGCACCGTGCGGAACACCGCCGCGTCTCCGAGCGAGAGCAGGTGGTCGACGTACTCCTTCTCGTCGATCGTGATCCCGCGCGGCGCGAGCACGTCGTTGAACGCCGCCATGTGAACGAGCTCGCTGTCCACGAGCACGCCGTCGAAGTCGATCAGCGTCGCAAACACGGGAGTCCCTCGCTTCTACTTGCCCCCGGCCTCGAGGTCGAGCGACACGATCACGGCGCGCCCGAAACGCGCCTCGAGCGGCCGCGTGACCGTCGTGTATCCCTCGCGATGCACGGCGATCGTGTGCGACCCAGCACGCACGGCGATGGAGACGGGGGTCGGTCCCACGGTCTGCTTGCCGTCCACGGTGACGACCGCGCCCGGGGGGCTCGTCGTGACCGTGAGCATCGACGGCCGCGTGTGCAGCGCGTGGAGCTCGCGCTCGGCGTCGGCGCGGTCGGACGCCGAGAGGTCGCGCTGGCCGAGGTACTCCTCGATGGCGCGGGCGGCCTCCTCCGGCTGGTCCATCCGCTCGCGTGCGCGCGCCATGTTCCACAGCTCGCTCGGTGGGCCCCCCATGCGATAGGCGACGGCGAAGTAGCGCACGGCGTCGTCGTAACGGCCGTCCTTGAACGCGCGCACGCCCTCCTGGTCCAGCTCGCGCGCCGACCCGAGGCTGGGCTTGAGCTTCGTGCGGATCTCGTCGCCCTCGCCGGACGCGTAGACGTGCGTGTAGTCGTCGACGCACGCGGCGGCGCCGAGCAGCGCGAGCACACCGAGCAGGCGCGATGCCGGCATGGTGCGCGAAGCTTATCCCGGACACGGCGTCTGGTGCGCGACTCCGCTCCCCTTCGGGGCGTGCGGAGTCACGCGACCAGCACGATTCGCGTGATCTCCGGGGCGGCCCACGCGCGTGCAGGTGGGCCGACGGTGCCGTAGCCGCGGTTGACGTACAGGGCAGTGCCGCGCACCTGGTACAGGCCGGCGACGTACTCGTAGAAGAGGTCCGCGGGCCGCATGCCCAGCGGGTTGATCTGTCCGCCATGCGTGTGGCCCGAGAGCTGGAGAGCGACCTGCCCCGGCCAGAAATCGACGGTCGGCGGCTGGTGCGAGAGAAGGATCCGCGCCGCGTCCGGCCTCACGCGCGACGTCGCCAGGTCCAGTCGCGCGCCAGGACCGCGGTACCGCATCGACCACTGGTCGTCCACGCCGAGGAGGGCGAAGCCACCGCCGTCGCCCTCGCGCACCATGCGGCCGTCGTTGACGAGCAGGTTCACTCCGGCCGCGCGTACGTGGCCCGCCACGGCGCTCGCGCCCGCGTAGTAGTCGTGGTTGCCGAGGCACGCGAACACCCCGTCGCGCGGCGCGATGTCGGCGAGCTTGCGCGCGATGAGCGGGGCGAACCGCGCCTCGAGATCCACGAGGTCGCCGGTCACGACGAGCAGGTCGGGCTTCGCCGCACGCGCGAGGGACAGCCCTTCGTCGAGCTCGCGCTCGCCGACGTAGAGGCCCGTGTGGATGTCGCTCACTTGCACCAGCGTGTAGCCGTCGAGCACGCGCGGGAGGCCTGAGATGCGGACGGCCACCTCGTGCACCTCGAAAGCGTGGCGTCCGCGGGCGATGCCCCAGCCCATCATCGTGCCCGTCGCGCCCAGCAGGGTGGCGCCGGCGGCGCCCTCGATGATCTGGCGGCGCGTGAGGCCGGTGGGGGCCGGGTCGACCGTGGTGCGCCGCCGCACCGCGAGGCGCACGAGCCTCGAGACGAGCGTCATGACGGCGATCGGGACGGCGCCGATCCCCAGCGTCATGAGAAGGCCGATGAACACCGTCTCGAGTGGCTGCCCGAAGTGCCAGTGCACCTCGGACCAGCGCGTGGCCCGCTGCAGGACGAAGAGCGCCGCGAGCGCCAGCGCGAAGCGGCCCCGGTGGCGCGCGAGCCACGGGCTGACGTCGATCCCCCACAGGTAGACGACCCCGAGGAGCAGGGCCGACACGACGGCGGTGACGACGAAGAACATCGCGGGGAGGGCCCTGGCGACTCCGCACGCCCGAAGGGTGCGGAGTCAAACACCAGACTTGAGTAGCACGCCGCTCACCACGCGTTCGATGCGGGCGTAGTCGCGGCGAAGCTCGATGGCGACGAATCCCGCGGCACGCAGCAGCTCAGCCACGGCCGGCGCCTGCCCCGCGCCGACCTCCACGGCGAGCACGCCGCCCGCCACGAGGTGCGCCGGCGCGCCCGACACGACGCGCCGGATCAAGTCGAGCCCGTCGTCGCCGCCTTCGAGAGCCAGGCGAGGCTCGAAGTCGCGCACGTCCTGCATCAGGCCCGCGATATCGCGGCGCGCGATGTACGGCGGGTTCGCCGTGATCACGTCGAAGCGCGTCGAAGCATCCGCCGCCATGTAGAGATCACCCACGCGCAGCGCGACGTTGTACGCCCCGAGGCGCAGCGCGTTGTCGCGGGCGACCGCCAGCGCGTCGTCGCTCGCGTCGGTCGCCAGCACCGAGGACGTGGGCCGCTCCTTCGCCAGCGTGACGGCGACGCATCCGCTCCCGGTGCACAGGTCGAGCGCGCGCATGCTCATCGACACGTGCCGGGAGCGATCGAGAGCCGCTTCCACGAGCGTCTCGGTGTCCGGCCGCGGGACGAGCACGCGCTTGTCCACGCGGAAGACGCGCCCGTAGAACTCGCGCTCGCCGAGGATGTACGCGACCGGTTCGTGCGCACGCCGGCGCTTCACCATCTCGCGGAAGCGAGCGAGATCTTCGGCCGGCAGCACGCGCGGCGCGTCCACCACGAGCTGGATGCGCGTCGTTCCCAGCGCCCGCGCGAGCAGCACCTCCGCGTCGAGCCGCGGGCTCTCGATCCCGCGCGCCCGGAAGTCGTCGGCCGCCCAGCGCAGGACGTCCGCGATGGTCCACTCCTTCGCGGGTTGCGCCACGCCCTATCCCGCCCCGAGGCGGGCGCGCGCGGCCGTGACGACGCCCTCGACCTCGGCGTGGATCGCGTCGCGGCGCTCGGGTGTCGTCGCCTCGAAGCGCATCACGAGCACCGGCCCGGTGTTCGACGCGCGCACGAGGCCCCACGCCGGTTCGCGCTCGCTGCCGAACGAGATGCGCGCGCCGTCGATGTCGACGACCGGCAGACCGACCCCGCGGTAATGCGAGCGCACCGCGGCCACCACGTCGAACTTCGCCGCGTCCGGACAGTCGACGCGGATCTCCGGCGTCGCGTACGTGCGAGGAACGTCGGCGAGCATCTCGGCGATCGAGCGCGGGTCGCGCGCGAGGATCTCGAGCAGCCGCAGCGACGCGTAGATCGCGTCGTCGTAACCGAAGTAGCGGTCGGCGAAGAAGAGGTGGCCGCTCATCTCGCCCGCGAGGAGCGCAGCCTCCTCCTTCATCTTCGTCTTGATGAGCGAGTGCCCCGTCTTCCAGAGGATGGGCCGCCCGCCGTGCTTCGCGATGTCGTCGTACAGCGTCTGGCTGCACTTCACTTCACCGAGGATCGCCGCGCCCGGCCGTTCGCCGAGCAGCGCCCGCGAGAAGAGGATCATGAGGCGGTCGCCCCAGACGATGTCGCCGTTCGCGTCGATCGCTCCGAGGCGATCCGCGTCGCCGTCGTACGCGAGCCCCACGCGGGCTCCGGTGCTGCGCACGCGCTCCACGAGCGCGTCCAGGTTCTTCGGCACCGTCGGGTCCGGGTGGTGGTTCGGGAAGCGCCCGTCCATCTCGCAGAAGAGGCAGTCGGGCGAGAGGCCCAGCTTGCGCATTGCGGCGACCCCGAGCGGCCCGCCGGCGCCGTTGCCCGCGTCGAGCACGAAGCGCAGGTCGGTGCGCG
>DASVWO010000536.1:0-11754 GCA_036393165.1 Polyangiaceae bacterium
CTGGCAAGGCTGGGGCGGCGGGGGGCACGAGGGGGCCCGGGGGGGCACGGGGGGGCACGGGGGGGCACGGGGGGCAGTGGCTGCCTCCCGGTTGCTTTTGCGGGCGCGAGGGCCTAGAAAGCCCCTGCAATGGCCGACGCAGAGCAGGCTGCCGAGAAGCGGTTCGCGGAAGAGGACAAGCAGTGGACCGGGCCGAAGTTCATCGGGCTCGGCATCGTGACCCTCGCGATCGCCCTCTCGCTCATCTACTTCATGTCGACGACGACGGGCTGCTCGCTCCAGATCGTTCCCTGAGCGCGGCCAGCGCTTCGGCTGCGTCGTCGAACGGCTCGGTCTCGTGGCCCTTGCCGGCCAGGAGGATCACGTCGTCGTCGCCTGCGCCCAGCACCGCGGCGCGGATGGCCTCGCGGCGGTCGAGGATCACCCGCACGTCGGTGCCCGGGGCGATTCCGGCGCGAATGGCGTCGGCGATGCGGGATGGTTCCTCGCTGCGCGGGTTGTCGTTCGTGAGCACGACGCGGTCGGCGCTGGAGGACGCGGCGCCCATGGGTCCGCGCTTGGCGACGTCGCGATCGCCGCCGGCGCCGAAGACGGCGACGAGCGTGCCGCGGCAGAGAGTGCGCGCCGTCGCGAGGGTGCGGGCGAGCGCGTCGGGCGTGTGCGCGTAATCGACGACGACGTGCGGGCCGGGCCCATCGTGCGCGACGGGCTCGAAGCGGCCGCGCGGGATGGGGGCTGCGGAGAGTGCCGACGTCGCGTCGGCGAGCGGGACGCCGCTGACGAGGGCTCCACCGAGGGCCGCGAGCGCGTTCTCGGCGTACACGTCGCCGATGGCCCGGATGCGGAGCTCCGTCGCCACCACGTCGGCGCCGAAGCCGCGCACACGCACGCCGATGCGCGTCCCGCTCCACGACGGCTCGACCGACGTCGCGAGGATCTCGGGATCCGCGTGCGCCTCGCCGCGCGAAGGCACGCCGTAGCGCACGATCCGCACGCCGGCCGGCACGACCTCCGCGAGGAGCGCGCACGCTCCGTCGCACGCGTTGAGCACCGCCGCGCCTCCCTCGGGCAGCGAGAGAAAGAGCTGCGCCTTGCTCGCCAGGTAGTGCTCGGGCGACCCGTGCGCGTCGAGGTGATCGTGCGAGAGATTCGTGAACACCCCCACGCGGCAGGGCCACGACCGGGCGAAGCCGCGCGCGAGCGCCTCGCTCGTCAGCTCGATCGCGGCGAAGCGTCCGCCCCGTTCGGCCGCGGCGTTCATCGTCGCCAGGAACCCGTCCCCGTCGCGCGTGCACGCGAAGGGCTCGTCGTCGAGGAACGAGCCCAGCGTGGTCGTCTGCGCCACCGGACGCGCGAGGCGCCCGAGACACGCCGCCGTCCAGCGCGTGGTCGACGTCTTGCCGTTCGTCCCGGTGACGCCGACGGTGAAGAGCGCGGGGCTCACCCCACGGTCAGTGGTGCGCGCTCGTGCTGCCGAGGCCCTCGATGCACGAGTAGAGGTTGCCGCCATTGCAGCCGCCGGCCACGCACTGCGCGACCGCGTCCTGCCCGTTGCTGTTCAGGCCCGAGAACATCGCCACGCAGTCGTTCTGGTTCGCCTTGCACGCGCTCGCCGCGATCTGACAGAGCTGCCCCACCGTCTGGTCCGGGCACGCCTGGGCGAGCGCCGACTTGCCGCAGTCGTACGCGTGCTGCGAGTCGCACGTGCTCGTGTTCAGGCCGTTCAGGCAGTTGACCGCCGCGGCGCCCACCTTCGCGTCGAAGTACTGCGCGTAGGTGGTGCAGCGCGTCTTCGCGAACGGGTTGCTCGGGCACATGCTCGGGTTGCACACGGCCGGAGCTTGGGTGGCGCCGCTGTCGAGGCACGCCGACGGCGCCGGCGTGGGCTGCGGCGTCGGCGCGGGGCCGGGCTGCGGCTTGATGGGGCCGAAATGGAACGGGGTGGGCGTGCCGCCCTTCCCGTTCTCCTCGTGGAGAGGCTGCAGGTGCGGCGCCGGCTGCCCGGGGGCGGGCGGGGGCGTCGGCGAGCTGTTGTTGGCGACCGGGGCAGGCGGAGGCGCCGGGGGCGGGGGAGCCGGCGGCTGGTACTCCTTCACCAAGCAACCACCGGCGGCGAGAGCTCCCGCAAGAACGAGGAAAAGCGACCGATCGACCTTCATCCCAGTGCCTCCTAGCCGGCCCAGACCATACGTTAGACGGCCCTCGGGAGGAACCCTTGCAAATGGCGCCAAGGACGCGCTGGGCTTCGGGCTTCGGGCTGCACGCTCCGGGGGAGCTCAGCCGGCGGGGGTGAGGCTGAGGGGGTAGATGACGTGGACGGTGCCGCCTTCCGGCTGGGGGAAGGAGAGGGCGCCGAACGCGCGGACGATGCAGGAGACGACCCCGGCGTCGGGGAACGCGGTCTCGCCCGGCTCGTCCGCGGAGAAGGCCACGCTCCCGTCGCGGCCGATGACGAAGCGGGTGACGACGCGGCCCTGGAGCGTCGGGTTGCTGTCGAGGGCGCGCTCGTAGCAGTAGCGGAAGCGGCCCATGTTCTGGCGGACGATGCGCTGGATGACCTCGGGCGGGAGGCGGCCGTTGACGAGCGTCCCGTCGTCGCCGCCGCGAAGCGTGGGCCCGCGGGCGAATCGGCCCCAGCCCCCTGCACCGCCGCTGCCGAAGCCGCTGCCTCCGGTGTGGCCGATCCCGCCGATGGCGCCGATGGCGATCCCCCGGCCCCAGCCGCCTGCGCCCTCGCCGATGCCGCCGAGTCCATCGCCCGGACCGAGGGCCGCGTTCGTCCCCGTGCCCGCGCCGCGACCGAGCGCGCCGAAGTTGCCGAGGCCGATCGCCGGCGCGCGTCCGCCGCCTCCCTCGCCGGTGCCGGTGAGCGCGAGGCCGCCCCACGCGAAGCTGTCCTCGAGCGTCCCGCCCCAGAGCGGAGCGCGCGTCGTCGTCGTGCTGGTGCCCTCGGTGGCGTCCGCGTGCCATGGCGTGGTGGACCAGCCGGGTGCGTCGAGCGTCGCGAGCGTGCCGATCATGCCGAAGCTCGCCGCGTCGCGAAGCGCTTCGTCGCGCGACACCGTCGGAGTGCTCGCGCGGCCGAGCACGCTCGCGCGCCCTCCTCGCGCCTGGCTCACCGAGCTTCCCGGCGAGCCCTCCTCGCCCATGGCTCTCGTCCCGGTGCCGCCGCCGCGGAGCCCGTCGCCTCCCTGTCCCTCCGCCGGATCGAAGCCCACCTCGGGCGGCTCGATGCGCACGCGTTCGCGCTCGCCGCTCGCGTTCAGCAGCGCGCGCATCAGCGCGATTCTGTCCCCGATGGATTCCGCGTCCGGCTCGTCCGCCGGCAACCGCGACGAGACGAGCGCGAGGGCCGCGAGCACCGCGAGGTGCACGTAGCCGGAGAGGATCTGCGCTCCCTGCATGGACAGCGTCTCGCCCACGAACATTGGACCCCGGCGCGAGCCCCGAGTTCCCGTTGCGCGCCGGTCGCCCGGGGGTAGGCTTGGCGCCCCATGCAGCAAGGCGTACCCGCGGGCGCATCGTCCATCACCGAGCTCGACGCGGCCTGGTCCGTCGGCTCTCCGGGCCCGCGCCTCCGCGCGATCCGCACCGCCGCCGAGAAGCTGCGCGATCGCTTCGCCGCCGGCCCGCGCGCCCTCGCCGTGCGCACGCTGCCCATCATCTTCTCGCCGTACCCCACGAAGCACGCCTTCTTCGGCGCCGCGATCTCGCCGGCGCCGTTCGTCGTCTTCACGCACCGGTGCGCGGTGGTGCAGTTCCTCCAGCGCGGGGAGCCGAAGACGCTCCTCTTCAACCCGACCGACGTGCCGGGCGCGCGCTCCACGCCGTACTTCGAGCGCCTCGCGGCGGGCGTGCCCGAGCGGCTGCAGAAGGTCATCGCGAAGGAGTTCGCCCCGCTGCCCGAGCAGCTCGCGAAGCTCGGGATCCGCGCCGAGGACGTCGACTACGTCGCGTACGACCACCTGCACGTCCAGGATCTCCGGCCCATCCTCGGCACCGAGGACGGGCGCATCGCCCCGCGCTTCCCGAACGCGACGCTGCTCGTGCCCAAGGTGGAGTGGGACGACTGGGACGACGTGCACCCGATGCAGCGCGGCTGGTTCGTGCGCGACGGCAAGCTCGGCGTGAAGAAGGACCGCGTCGCGCTCACGACGGGCGACCTGCAGCTCGGCGACGGCGTGATGCTGCTGCGGACCCCGGGGCACACCTCGGGCAACCAGACCCTCTTCATGAACACCGCGTCCGGCGTGTGGGGCATCAGCGAGAACGGCACCTGCGCCGACAACTGGTCTCCCATGGACAGCCGGATCCCGGGCCTGCGCGCCTTCTGCCGCCGGCAGGACGTGGACGTCGTCCTCAACGCGAACACCCCCGAGCGCGGGGCCGACCAGTACACCTCGATGGTCCTCGAGCGCACGGTCGTGGACCGCGTGTCGCGAGCCCCTGGATTCGTGCAGATGTTCCCCTCCAGCGAGGTCACGCCGAGCCCCCTTTGCCCCGGGCTCCGGCCGACGATTCTGCACCGCGCCATCGAGCACGGGAGCCTCGTGGCGGCTGGCCCTGCGGCCAAGGCGGCCCCGGTTGCGTCCTCGTCCGGGCGCGTGCGAGACTGGGTTTCACCATCATGAGCGACGAGCGCAAGAGCGCCACCGACGTCTCCAAGAGCGACAAGAGGAAGCAAAGCCTCTACTTCCCGGAGGCGATGCTCGACGAGATCCAGAAAGAGGCGCAGCGGCTGCAGCGCTCGATGTCCTGGGTCGTCCAGCGTGCGTGGAAGCACGCGCGTCGCGAGATCAAGTCGATCCCGGGCTCGAACGAGCCGGGGGGCTGAGGACCGGCACGCGAGAGCGCGTGCGTATCGTGACGTCGGCGGGTTGACGCGCGGATAATTGCCGAGAAAGGGCAAGGATCCGCGTCGGCCTGAGGCTTGCTCTTGCCTCGCGCCGGAGGTCAATCGCATGAAACGCGTGAGCGGCGGCATCGCCGTCCTGTTCGCGCTGTCGGGACTCGTCTGCGCTCAGCAAGGGTGCGGCGGTCGCGAAGCGCTGCTCGTCGGACCGCAGGGAGACGGAGGGGAAGACGCGGGCGAAGACGGATCTCCGGGGGACGACGGCGCCGTCGGGGACGGGGCGATGCCGGGGGATGCGAGCGATGGAGGAGTCGTCCATCACGATGGGGGGCGCGACGGCGGCAGCGGCAGCGGGGGAAGTAGCGGCGGTAGCAGCGGGAGCGGCAGCGGCGGGAGCAGCGGGAGCGGCAGCGGCGGCAGCAGTGGCAGCAGCAGCGGCGGGCACGACGGCGGCAGCGGCAGCGGCAGCGGAAGTAGCAGCGGCGGGAGCAGCGGGAGCAGCAGCGGCGGGCACGATGGGGGCAATCCGTGCGGGATGCTCACCGACTGCAACGGCGTCTGCGTCAACACGCAGACGGACCCGAACAACTGCAACGCGTGCGGCCACGCGTGCCCCGCGCCGACCGACGGCACCGCGACGTGCACCGCGGGCGCGTGCGGCATCTCGTGCGGCGCCGGCTTCCACGCGTGCGGCAGCACGTGCGCCGACAGCAACTCGATCGCCACGTGCGGAACGTCGTGCACGCCGTGCCAGGCGCCGGCCAACGGCGTCGCCGAGTGCGACGGCACCTCGTGCTCGTACGCCTGCCAGCCCGGCTACAGCGTGTGCTCGACCGGCTGCTGCACCTGCGGCAACACGCAGACCGACCCGAACAACTGCGGCTACTGCGGCCACAGCTGCGGCGGCCAGCAGTGCGTCGCCGGCGTGTGCACCTCGGTCGTCATCACGACGATGCAGGCCAACGCGTACTCGATCGCGGCCGACGACACGAACATCTACTGGACCACGGAAGGAACCGGCATGAACGCCGGCGACGTGCTCCAGGAGCCCATCGGCGGCGGCACCGTCACGACGCTCGCCTCGGGGCAGAGCCAGTACCCGGGCGCCATCGCGGTGAACGCCGGCGACGTCTACTGGACCAACGAGTACCAGGGCGGCGGGCTGCAGTTCGTCCCGGTGGGCGGCGGCATGGCGCACCCGCTCGCGCAGAACCTCAACACGCCGACGGCGATCGCCATCTCGGGGAGCAACATCTTCTTCACGCTCGACCCGTACGGACAGCCGAACCAGGGCGCGGTGCTCATGATGCCGCTCGGGGGCGGCGCGACGACCACGATCGCCTCGGGCCAGAACGGCACCGCCTCGGTGGCCGTCGGCAAGACGTCGGTCTTCTGGACGGGCACGACGGACCTCATGTTCGCGCCGATCAAGGGCGGCAAGGCGAAGACGTTCTCCTCGATGACGTACCCGTACTCGGTCGCCGCGGACCAGGCGAACGTCTACTGGACCTCGGGCATCGACAACGGCGCCATCTTCCAGGAGCCCGCGGCGGGCGGTGCGACCATCACGCTCGCGTCGAACCAGTACTACCCGAACTACATCGTGGCGGACGGCACCAACGTGTACTGGACCACGGGCCAGGGCGGCGTCGGCACCGTCATGATGGCCGCGATCAACGGCGGCACCCCGGTGACGCTCGCCTCGGGCCAGGCGTATCCGACGTGGCTCGCGCTCAACTCGACGCACGTCTTCTGGGTCGACTTCGGCGACGGCACGATCCGCTCCGTCCCGAAGTGAGCGGGCGCGGCGTGCGCGCTACGGCAACGGCGGCTTGACGGAGCCGCCGTCCGTCGGCGCGGCCTGGTTGAAGGGCGACGGCTCGGGCTCGGGAGCGGGCACGAGGACCGGCACGGAGCTGGGCACGGCGGGGGCGATCGGCGGCTTTCGTGCGTCGAGCCACGGGAGCAGGAAGTAGAGGACGAGCGCGGCGATCGCGGCGGCGAGCGCGAGGCCGCCGAGGAGGAAGAGGATGAACGCACGCTGGCGCTCCTTGTGGCGATGCCAGCGCGGGATGTACTTCATCTTGAACCGGTAGATCCGGTTCGAGAGCGCCGTCTGCGTCATCCCGCGCTCGGCGGCGACGTCCTTGTACGACTTGTCCTCGCGCGCCTTGTAGCAGAGGAGCTCGAAGAGCTCGCGGTCGGCGGGGTCGCTCTGCACCTCCTTCTCGAGCCACGGCTTGATGAGCCAGGAGTCCTCGCCGTAGAGGTCCTCGGGCGGGTCGGCGGGCTGCTCCTCGACCTCGGCGTCGCGATTGAGCCACTTCTTGTCCACCGCTTCCTTGCGGAAGTAGTGCGATATCGCGTGGGCGGTGACGACGGACGTCCAGGAATCGATCGTCTCCCAGCCCTTCGGGCCCGTGCCCTTTTCGACGGCGTCGACGGCCTCGACGAGAGCGCAGTAATAGAGCTCCTCCCGCAGTCCCTTGCGGGCCTTTCCGCTGACGTGCGCGCGAATGACGCGCTTCATGAGGCGCTTCGTCGATCCTTTGACGATGTACTTGTCGAAGGCCGCGCGCTTCACCGGGAGAGGGACGACGTTCTCGCTCGTGCCTGCGGGCACGGCCTTCGCCACGAGCTGCCTCTCGCTCTTGGGCGCGTCGTCTTCGGGGAGCGAGGGAATCGTGTTCGGGACGGGCACGACCGTCAGCGGGACGGAGCCATCCGTCACGGCGACAGGCGCATCCTTCTTGCCGAAGGACGCGGTGTTGTCGTTCACCGGCGCGGCGATCTTCGGAAGAGGGGGATCCTTCTCGCTATCCGACATGGCCCTGAGCGGAAGCGATGGTGGATTGAAGCGAAGGGGTGCGCAAGAGAGAGCGACAGGGGCAGGATTGAGGCGGACCGGCACAGGGTTGAAGCGGACAGGCACGGTCCTTTCGCTGAGGACTGCAGGATTGAAGCGCAAGACTGCAGCCTTGAAGCGAAGGAGCGCAGTCATGACGCGGACACGGACGGTGCTTTCGTAGACAGGCCCACTCCTTCCACTTAGGACCGCAGCCCTTTCGTTGACTGGCACGGGCCTTCAGCAAAGGAGTGCACGGGTGAGCGGAAGGATTGCACCCGTCCTCTCGACAGCCCCAGCCCTCACGCTGACAGCCCCAGTCCTGACGTCGAAGACCGCGTCCATGAAGCGAAGGACCGTGCCAGTGAGCGAAACCGCTGCGGCCTCGGTGCAAAGAATTGCTCGAGAGAGCGTCGTCGATGTCGGCTTGAACGAAGTTCGCACGGTGATGAGCGAGACCGATGCAGCGATGAGCGAGACCGGCGCTCCGGTGAGCGAGACGCCTGCACCAGTCAACGAGACGCCGGCGCCCATGAGCGAAACGGCCACGGTCCTGAGCGAGACGGGTGCGCTGATGAGCGAGACAGATGCGCCAGTCAGCGAGGTCGACGTCCCCATGAACGAGACGAAGGGTGCAGTCAGCGGAACTGCCACGCGAACGAGCGAGAGGTCGCGCCCAGTCAGCGAGACCGATTGCCGATTGACGCGAAGAACGTCACGCTCCGGCGAAGTGACAGCATTCCTCCGTGTGATGCATGCAGGCATTGCCGACACGCTCAGAACGGTGGGTTCTGGGAACGCTCGTGGCCGTCGTGCTGATCGAGGTGCGGCGGCGAGCTGCTGGACGCCGCTAGGCTGATTCACCGCGGCATCGGCGGGCCGAGACCGTCGGTGCAGCGTCCAGCGCGGCATTCTGCTCGGAAGGGGCGAGGGGAGCACGCGACCGTGTCGGGCGGGCACGCGCGACGCACCTCGGCCTGAAGACCCTCGAGTGCCCCTTCGCGCTCGGCGGGGCACCCGGGCTTTGCGAGCACGATGGGCCCTTCGCACGCGCTCGGGCGGAGGTAGTAGCCATCGCAGTCGCTCGTGGACTTGCACGACGTCTGCAGCGCCACGAGAAACGTCTCGAGTGCCACCTTCGCCGGCACGCAGGCCGCGAGGGGGGCGGTCGACGAAGATGGCGATGGCGACGGCGAGGGTGACGCGGACCCGCGGGAGCAACCGAGGCACGCCACGAGCGCGACGACGAGGAGAAGCACGCGCATGACGCCATCGTACCCAAGCCGCGTCAGCGCCAGTCCATCTGGGCAGGCCGTGAAGACGTGGTCGGTCATCGCGAAGGCGACAGTTCTGACGTCGGCGCTCAAACACAAACTTGCGTCCTGCCGCACCGCGTCGGTCGATTTCGCGAGAGATCGGACCCCCCTCGCGCCTCTTCACGGTGGGACGGCAGATGCGCCAACGCCGAGGGCAATGGGGCCAGCGGCGGGGACGGGGTTTCGCCGTATCCAGAAAGGATTGCAAAGCCACGACCACCCAACTCAAGGGAAAGGGCAAAGAGGCCGCCCTCGCGGAGCAGTTGATCGCGGGGACGCAGAAGCATCTGGCGACGCTCACGCAAGTGATCGTCGACGGAAGCGCGTACACGCCGGCGCAGGCAGAAGCTCAGCTTCAGGCATTCGCCAACCTGCGAAACGACGTGGACACTGCGAGGGCCGCTCTGAAGGCGAAGCTCGTTGACGAAACGGCGAAAGCCCCTGGATTGCGCGCATTTCTCGTCGCGTACATCCAGTTCGTCATGGCGGCGTTCGGGAGCTCCCCGGACGTCCTCGCCGACTTCGGTCTGCAGCCGAAGAAGGCGCGAGCTCCGCTGACGACGGAGCAGAAGGCCGCCGCGGCTGCCAAGCGTGCAGCAACACGCAAGGCGCGCGGTACGACCGGCAAGCGGAAGAAGCTTGCGGTCACGGGCAACGTGACCGGCGTGCAAATCACGCCGATCACGACTGCCGCTGCCTCCACGCCCGCACAGACGGCGCCGAGTACTTCGGCGGAGTCACCCGCCACCACGGCGGGTACCTCTCCGACGAAGTAGGCCGACGCCACATGCGCGCCTAGCCAGCGCTCACCCCAAAGGGCCGGATGCGCCGCTCACGCGGTGTGTCCGGCCCTTTTCTTTTGGTTCTCGCGCACGGGTGCCCCAGGTCCCATGGTTGCTGCCCGGCACGCCGCGTGTACCCGGCTCGGCATGCACCTTCGTCTCCTTGCTGGGTACGGTGTCCTCGCCGTTGCGCTCGGTGTGGCGTGCGGCGGACGCGCGGATCTCGAGTCTCTCGTCGGGCCGGTGCAAGATGCCGGCGGCGCTCGTGCTCCGGCTGCCACACGACTCACGGACGCCGGTGCCGACTCCGCGGCGCGGTCGCGAGCGCGCGGCGATCCTCCGGATGCCGGGGGCGCGCTGGACGCAGGGCAGGCGGCGACGACCCCCTGCCGCGCGGGATGCCTGTGCTTCGGGACCGACGAAGTCGGATGCAGCGACGCCGGGTGCGCGTGGAACGGGGCGCAATGCACCAACGAAGCGACGGCTGCGACTCCGGTGTGCCAGGGCTGCACCGAAGGGGGAGGGAAGATCATCCCGGACAGGCGCATCGGTCCGTCGCTCCAGTAGACGTCACGTGCCGTGGTAGCGTTGCGGCGATGGGAGCCGTCGCTGCGCATCGCGTATCGCTTCTTGGCGTCGTCGTACTGGTGGCCGCGTGCGCGGCGACGCTGACACCCCAGGGTCAGGCGGTTCAGCCGTCCGACGAGGGCATGGTGAGTCGCTGCAAGTACCTGGGCGACGTGATCGGGCACTCGTCCGACGAGGAGGCCGCGAGCAACGACGCGCGCAATCGGGCTGCGTCGCTCGGGGCGACGAACGTCGTGCTGGCGAAGGAGACGCCGACGCCGGATGCGTGGGGGCCGCCGGACCCGCTGTTGACCGTCAGGGGGCACGCATATCAGTGCGGAACGCCTGCGGCCTCGGCTGCGCCGGCGAATCCGCCAGCGCCAGCGCCAGCGCCGGCGGCGGCGACAGCGTCAGCGGCGGCGACAGCGACAGCGCCAGCATCAGCCCCAGTGCTGGCGCCCGCGACCATGCCAGCGCCTGCGCCGCCGTCTGCGTCCGCACCTCCGCCTGCGCCTCCGGCGGCGCCCGCGACGGACGCGGGACCGGGGTAGGGGCTCACTCGTCCGCGTGCTTGTTGAGGAACGCGCGCTCCTCCCACGTCATGTGAGCGAGCACCTGCGAGCAGAAGGTCTCGAGCTCGCGGCCGGCCTCGCCGGGATCGTGCGCTCGAGCCACCTGATCGAGCAGGGCGAGCAACTCGCGGTGCTCGGCGGCGTGCTCGCCGTCGCTGAAGCCGTCGTCGTCCGACGCACGAATCAGCTCGGTGAGCGCGCGCTCCTCGCGGGCGTGGTGCACGCGCAGCGCCGTGGCGAGCTCGGCGAGCCTCGCGTGCAGGTCCTGCCGCGATAGGTCGCCAAGTGACCATCGCTCGGCCGCGAGGCGCGCCGAATCCAGATGGCCACGGAGCCCGACGTGCTGATCGAGCAGCTCGCCGCGGATGTCGCTGGGGTTCATCACGCCCGGTGCTCGGCAGCACCGGGCGTGCCGTCGCCTCAGGTGACGACGTTGAGCTCGAGGTTGATCTCGAGCTTGAGCACCTTCGAGATGGGGCAGCCGGCCTTCGCCGCGTCCGCGGCGGCCTGCACCTTCGCCTTGTCTGCCCCCTTGGCGCGCACCGTGGTCTTCAGCGCGCTCCGCGTGAGCGTGAGGTTCTCGAAGGTGACCTCGCACGCCGTGTCGACCGACTCGGGCGTGATGCCGCGCTCGCCGAGCTGCGCGGTGACCGCCATGCTGAAGCAGCTCGCGTGCGCCGCCGCGATGAGCTCCTCGGGGTTCGCGCCCGGCTCGCCCTCGAAGCGCGTGCGAAAGCTGTACTTCATGTTCTGGATCGCGCCGCTGCCGACGCCGAAAGTTCCGCCGCCCTCCTTGAGACTGCCGTTCCACACCGCGCTC
>DASVWO010000537.1:0-24215 GCA_036393165.1 Polyangiaceae bacterium
CGAGCGAGTAGAGCGATCTCACGGCCGGCTACTTCGACGCGGGGCGTCTTGGGCGCTGCTTGGCGGCGATGCTCTTGATGACGACGGATCGGCGGCGCTTAGGGTCGAGAGGCACCTTGGCACGAGCGAGCGCGAGCGAGATGAGCTTGCGCACGTCGGGCGCATCGAGGAGCTTCACGTCGTCGATCACGATGTGCCGCACGCGCGTCCCGCTCCCGCGCAGACGGCCCGTCGGATCCGGCAGCGTCACCCCGTGCTGGAGGAAGAAGAGGCTGGGGTGCTTCGGGAACACGGCGATGGAGACGATGGCCTCCGACGCCCGCTCGCTCGGCGCGAACCCGATCGCCAGCGCGTTGTAGTTGTCGTACACGAGCTCGATCGCCCCCGGACACAGCTTGCGCAGCTTCGCGAGTGCGCTCCGCGTGCGCTTCGCAACGTCCGGCGTGAAGCGATCGAGAAACACGTCGAGCTGCTCGCGGGGCGTCATCGTCGCCGCGCAGCGTAGCCGCTTTCAGCGCGTTGCCCAGGCGACGGGCAGCGAGGCGGCGCGGGTGGCGAGGTCGCGGACGATGCGGCGGACGGGCTTCGGCGGTCGCGCGGGGAGGTCGCGGCCGATGTCGGCGAGGATGCGGTCGACGCATTCCATTGCGCTCGCGGCGGCGAGCTCGGTGCCGACGCCGCGCGCACCGGCGTTGCAGCCGGCGAGATAGAGGCCGCGGAGAGGGGTCCACACCGGCGGGCGGTGCGGGCCGACCTGATCGGGGGTCTGCGCGGTGGAGACGGCGGGGCCGTACTCCTTGCCGATCCACTTCTCGATGAACGCGACGGAGAAGCGGTCGATGAAGAGGGCGTGCTCGTGGAGGCCGGGGATGACGCGCGCGATCGTGTCCTCCATCGCGCGCTCCCACGCGCGTGATTCGTCGCGAAGCTCGACGTCGCTCGTGGGGGCGACCGCGCACACGGTGAGGAGCTGGTGGCCCGGCGGGGCGAGCGAGGGGTCGAAGTTGGACGGGACGGGGCAGTATAGAGGGACCACCGGCGGGATCTCGCCGCGCTGCAGGCACGCGAACATCGACTTGATGTCGCGCGTCGTCACGTGGAAGAGGTCCACCTGCTCGCCGACGCCGCCGACGATCGAGCCTGCGTCGACGAGCTTCGTGTCGAGCCCGATCTTCGCCTGCACCGCGATGTACGAGCCGCGCAGGCTGCGCACGCGGTCGACGTAGTCGGCCGGGAAGCGATCGGCGCCGACGAGGCCCAGCACCGTGGTGCGCAGGCTCGACGTGGAGACGACCACGTCGGCGGGGAGCACCGTGCCGTCCGACAGCTCGACACCGCGAACGCGCCCGCCCTCGACGACGATGCGCCGCGCGCCGGTGCCCACGCGCACCTCGGCGCCGCGCTGCTTCGCGAGGCGCACGTACGTCGACGGGATCGCGATGGCGCCGCCGAGCGGATACGAGAGCGCGTTGTCACGCGCCATGCGCCGGAAGCACCAGAGCGCCTCGCCGGCGCTCACCTCCCAGTAGGGCAGGATGAAGTAGAGGCCCAGCAGGAAGCCGAAGACGCCGATGGTCGGCGCGTGCGCCGTGAAGCGCTCGACGAACTCTTCGATCGTCCGTCCGTTCCAGGCGTCCACCTCTTCGTCGGTCATCGCGAGTACGTGCGCGAAGAGGCGCGCCGCACGCACCGCCTCGCGCCACGGGAGATCCAGGGCGCGCGCGATCTCCACGCAGAAACGAGGCATGCGGTGCACGTCGGCCGGGACGGCGATGCGCTCGACGCGGTCGCTTCCGTCACGCGCGGGGAAGCGGATCTCGCTGATGTCTCGCGTGCGCACGAAGCGAAGCGCGCCCCCCTCCCCCGCCCGCCGCAGCACGTCGCCGAGCGGACCCTTGTCGCCGCGGCAGAACATGTGCGTGCCGATGTCGATCTTGAACCCGCGCTTCTCGTAGCCCGAGCACGAGCCGCCGATGCGCCGGTTCTTCTCGACCAGCGTGACCGGGATGCCGGCGTGCGCGAGCAGCAGCGTCGCCGCCGAGCCGCCGATGCCCGATCCGATGACGACGGCGCGCAGAGCCATCGTGCGCCTCTACGCGGCGATGAGGTCCCGCAGCGCCCGCGGGCTGACGAGCGCGCGCGAGCACATGGCGACCAGGCGCTTCATGTCCACGCGACCGTCGGCCGACGTGACCGACTTGACGTTGGCGATCGTCTTCGGCGTCTGCTTGCGCAGCCGCTTCATGAGCGCGTCGCGCAGCCCCTGCTCCGGGAACGGCGGGAGCGTGCCGAGCACCTCCTCGTAGTGCGTGTACATCGCGTCGAGCACCTTCGCGAGATCGATGTCGAGCTTCGCCATCGGCTGCACGAGGTCGTACGCCGCGATGAGGAGCACCACGGTCGTCGCCAGGTGCTTCGCCATGATCTCGGCGCGGTTCTTCCGGAGGTGCGGGTACACCTCGACGAAGAAGCGCTGCCCGGCGGCGATGTGGCGCGACTCGTCCTTGCCGATGAGCGCGAGCACCTTGCGCACCGTGGCGTCCTTCGCGACGTGGTTGATCTGGTGGAAGATCTGGTTGGCGAGGTGCTCGCCGATGATGTTGATGCTCGCCATCATGAACGCCGGATCGTTCTCGTCGACGACGCCGAACGAGTAGAGGAGGCGCACCCAGGGGTTCGGCGCCGGCATCGGGCGGCCGGTGATCTTGGGGATCAGGCGGCGAAGCGCGTCGTAGTGCTTCGCCTCCTCGAGCGCCTGCTCGGCGAAGTAGAACTTGGCCTCCTCGCTCTTCACCCGCGTCGACAGGAGCGACGCGCCGGTGACGGCGGCCTTCTCGCCCGGACAGAGGAACCCGAGCATCGCGGCGATCGCCTCGGCGTACTCCGGGTCCTCGCGCACCGGCTCGTCCCACGCGACCGCCGTGGGCACCGCCCAGAAGGACTTCTGTCCCAGCTCGTAGATCTCCCACCCCTTCTTGTTCGGGTGCTCACCCGTCGTGTCGAACACGCCCCCTCCGAGCAGCACGTGGCGCCAGGACATCGAGGCGGTGTCGCGAACGGCGGCGGGATCCTTCTTCTGCATGGGGACGAGCCTCCTGAGTGGAATTCTACCCCCTGGTCAGTTGACGCAACGGCCTTCCGGAGGTCGCATCGGAACCCACCATGACTCCGACCAAGGTTGGCATCCTCGGCACTGGCGACGTCGGCCGCACGCTCGGCACGGGCTTCGTCTCGCGCGGCCACGACGTGAAGATGGGCTCGCGCGACGCGAACAACGAGAAAGCGCAGGCGTGGGCGAAGGAGAACGGCGCGAAGGCGACGGTCGGCACGTTCGCCGACGCCGCGAAGCACGGCGAGATCGTCGTGCTGGCGACGCTCTGGACCGGCACGAAGCACGTCATCGATTCGGCCGGGCCCGACAGCTTCGCCGGCAAGCTCGTCATCGACGCGACCAACCCGCTCGACTTCTCCGGCGGCGGGCCGAAGCTCGCCGTGGGTCACACGGACTCGGGCGGCGAGACGGTGCAGCGCTGGCTGCCGAAGGCGCACGTCGTGAAGTGCTTCAATATCGTCGGCAACGGTCTGATGATCGACCCGAAGCTCTCGGGCGGCCCGCCGGACATGTGGATCGCCGGCAACGACGAGGGGGCGAAGAAGAAGGTCGGCGAGATCCTGCACGACTTCGGCTGGGGGCCGCCCATCGACACGGGTGGCATCGAGGGCTCACGCCTGCTCGAGCCGATGTGCCTCCTCTGGGTGAACTACGGCGTCCGCACCGGCAAGTGGGGCGGTCACGCGTTCAAGCTACTCCGCGCGCAGTGATGCGGGTCACTTGGCGACGCACACGCTGAGCGGCATCGCCTGCTCGTAGCAGCAGTCGCTGGCGGGACAAACGCTCGCCGAGAGTGGACAGAAGATCGCGGTCTTGCTCGCGGCGGCGGCGATGGCCTCGACCGCGTATTGCGCGTTGTTGGGGCACACGCTCCCGACCGTTCCACCGCTGCTGCTGCCACTCCCGCTGCTGCTGCCGCTACTGCTCCCGCTGCCGCTGCCGGAGCTGCTCCCACTGCCGCTCCCACTCCCACTCCCACTCCCGCTGCCGCTCCCGCTGCCGCTGCCGCTGCCACTGCTGCTGCTGCCGCCGCTCGATGACGACGAGTTACCGTCGTCCCCTGACGACGCATCGTCGACGCCCGAGGAGCTGCCGCTGGAGCCGCCGCTGCTGCTGCCACTGCTGCTGCCGCTCCCGCTGCTGCTGCCGCCGCCGCTGCTACTCCCGCTGCCGCTGCCACTCCCGCTCCCGCCTTCGGTGCCGGATCCGGAGTCGAGGTCTCCGCCTCCGCCCTGGCCGCTGCTGTCACCAGCGCCACCGGTTGCGCAACCCATCGCCGCCGCGAGGGCGATGCTCGAGAAGAAAGCGAGCCAGCGTGCTTGCATGGGACGACTCCCTGTCCGTGGCGCGCGAAAACATAGCGCCCGGCTGTAATACGCCCCGTCTCGATTGGGCCTCCCTAGGCCTGGGCCGCCTAGGTCGCCTAGGTCCAGAACGGGCGTCCGCCCCCTTGCAGCCAGCGGATCACCACGCCGGCGGCGGCGGCGGCGGCCTGCCGATGATTCGCCCTCCACTCATCGCGCGCCCTCGAGCCGACGGCGTTGGCGACGCCGAGCACCGCGGTGAACGGGATGCCCCGCGCGGCGCACGCGATCGCCGCACCGTAAGCCTCGAGGTGCTCGGCCTGCGCGCCGGCTGCCTGCGCGAGCCGGCTGGCGGCGGCATCGTCGACCGTGACGGCCGGAGTGGTCACGACGTCCGCCGCGCGTGCGCCGTATCCGCCGAGTGCATCGGCGAGGCGCTCGTCAGCGGTCGTGGCGATCGACAGGGGCTCGGGGAACTGCACGAGCCCCTCGGCCACACCGGTCGTCCCGAAGCGCAGGTGGCGCGCGACCACGACGTCGCCCACCGGCACGCCGCTCCCCGCGTACGCCCCGCACGTGCCGACCATGACCGCGACGCGAGGCGTCAGCTCGCCGAGCACCATCGCGGTCCCCACGGCGGCCATCGGCAGGCCGATGCCGACGACGCGGGCCACCACCTGCAACGCCCCCACGCGCGCACTCATCCCTTCGCCCAGAATGCCCCGCAAAGGTGCGAGCTCAGGATGGAAAGCAGCGAGGATCAGGACATCGCACGGCACGCGCACGACTCTACCCTGATAGAGCGTCCAGCTCTGCCTCCTTGCCTCGTTCCGCCCGGCCGACTAGCGTTACGAGGACACGCATGCGCCTCTCCCTCGTCGGCTTGATCGCGGTTGCCCCGGCAGCCCTCGGGTGCACCGGCGCCGTGGCCGGGGCCGACGGGATGGACGCAGAGCCCGCCTCGCACACCAACGCCGTCGTCGCCGTCGAGCGGACGAGCGACCCCGTCGAGGGGGTGCAGGCGCAGGCGAGCGCACGCTTCCTGCGCGTGAGCGCGACGACGTCTACCGACGAGGCCCTGAGCGCCGTGGGAGCGTCCCTCGACCTTCCCGCGGTGGGGACCTGCGCCGCCATCGGCACGCTGGACGACGCGCGAGGCACGGCGGGCGTGCCGGCTCCGGTCGTGGAGCTGGTGGACGTCGGCTCGGTGTCCCTCGAGGCCGCCGGCGGCGAGACGCTGCTCTGGCCGCGCCAGCTTCCGGACGTGACCGACATCGTGAGCGGCGTCGTCTACGCGCGGGCCGCGGCCGATCCTTCGGCGCTTCCGCCGTCGTCGCGATACGTGGTGCGCGTGGGCGGCCCGGGGATCGCTCCCCTCGAGATGGCAGCCTGGGCGCCAGGACCGGCCGACGACATCCACATGGGCGGCGAGGACGCCGGGCAGGTGGTCGCGAGCGGCGCGAGCATCGAGCTCTCCTGGGCCACGAGCAGCGGGGGCGACGATCTCGTCTACGTCGACGTGAGCCCGCACGACGTGCGCTGCGTCTTCGGCGACACCGGCAGCGCGAGCCTGTCCACCGTGTTCCTCGACGAGCAGGGCTCCCTGGTCGTGCACCGCCTGCACCGCGAGTGGACATCGGGATGGGCCACGCGCGGCATCGAGACGGCCGAAGTTCGCTTCGACTTCGCACGGCGCGTCGGGTACACCCGGCGCTGATGCGGACGCGCTACGTCGGGCTCTTCGCCGTCGGCTTCGGCCCGGTGGCCCTCGCCCTGAGCGCGACGGCCCTGGCGCAGCCTCCTGCGCACGGCAAGCACGCGCCGCCGACGCCCTCGCACGCGCCGACGGTGAACCCGAACAGCGCGACGGCGGCGGCGTACCTCTCGGGCAAGCAGGCGATGGTCGGCTGGCACGCGCCGTCCACGCACGATGTCGCGCGCGACGCATCGGGGCGGACGATGCTCGTGCTCACGACGATCAACCGGGGGGAGACGCTGGCGATCCCCTCCTCGAGCGACGACGGCGCGTTCGACGCGGTGGACCTCGATCGCGTGGCGCACCTGCTGCGCGCGGCGACGGGCGACGAGCACCCGGTGGACCCGCGCACGCTGGGGCTCGTCTACCGCATCCAGATGCACTTCGGCGTGCCGGAGATCCGCGTGGTCTCGGGCTACCGCGTGCCGCGCCCGGGGTCGCGCTCGAACCACGGCAAGGGGCGCGCGATCGACCTCGTCGTGCCGGGCGTACCGGACGAAGAGGTCGCCCGCTTCGTGCGAGAGATGGGTTTCGTCGGCGTGGGCGTGTATCCGACGAGCCAGTTCGTGCACGTCGACATCCGCCCGCGCAGCTACTTCTGGGTGGACTTCAGCGGCCCGCACATGAAGAACCGGGAGCGCGGCATCCTCGGCGATCTGGCGGCCAAGAGCGATGCGGCGGCGGTGGCGCAAGGGCGCACCCCCATCGAGCCGTACGCCGTGGCGACCGACGTGGACGCGGCCCTCAAGGCGCGCGGGATGGCCGTGGCCTCGGCGCAGGCCGAAGAGGACGAGGACGAGGACTAGTGGACGCCGACATCGAGCGCCTCGTACGCGAGGAGCGGCTGCTCGAGGCGGCCGCGCTCGCGAGCGAGCGCGGCGATGCGCACACGGCCAGCATGCTCTACGAGCGTGCCTGCGAGTGGACGCGGGCGTCACGCGAGGCGCTGCGCGCGGGGGACGCGCGACGTGCGCTCGAGCTCGCGGTGGAGGCGGCTGACGACACGCTCTTCGAGGGGGCGCTGGCGCAGCTCGCGGGGGAGGCGCGCGCGCTGGAAGCGTCGGCCGAGCGGCTCTCGCGCCGCGGGCGCGACGCGTGGGCGGCGCGGGCGCTCGAGGCGATGGGGGACGCGCGCGCGGCGGCGCGTGCGTGGGAGCGTGCGGGAGAGGCTCGTCGCGCGGCGGAGCTCCTCGAGCGAAGCGGCGAGCCCGCGGGTGCGGCGCGCGTGCTCGAAGCGGCGCTGCGCCGGTCTCCCGAGAGCTGGCCGACGGCGGTTGCCCTCGGCGCGCTGCTCGTGCGGTTCGGCAAGGCGGAAGCCGCGGTGCGCGTCCTGCAACGCGTGCCGGAGGAAGCGCCGGAGCGACGCGACGCGCTGGCGCACCTCGCGCGTGCCCTCGAGCGCATGGGACTCCCTCGCGCCGCTGCCGAGGCGACCGCTGAGCTCGAGGCGATGGGAGGAGCGCCGGCGAGCGAGGGACCGGCGCAATCTCAGGGAGCGCAGCGCACGAGGCTCTTCGGCCGGTACGACGTGGTGCGCGAGGTGGCGTCTTCACCCAGCGCGCGGGTCCTCGAGGCCGTCGACATCGTGCGCGGCGACCGGGTCGCCGTGAAGGTGCTCGCGGCCTGGGACGCGCACGGCAGCGGCCGCGACGCCCTCATGCGGTTCGAGCGGGAGGTGCGCACCATGCGCGCGCTCGATCACCCGAGCGTCGTGCCGCTGCGCGACTACCTGCCCGAAGGACCGGCCCTCGTGCTCGAGTGGATGACGGGCGGCACCCTCGAGCGATTGCTCGCGGCGACGGGTGCCGTCGCTCCGGCGCGGGCCGTGGAGATCGCGTCCGCGGTGCTCTCGGCGCTCGGCGAGGCGCACACGCTGGGCATCCTGCACCGCGACGTCAAGCCGGCGAACGTGCTCTTCGATGCGGCCGGCGGCGCCCGCCTCAGTGACTTCGGTGTCGCGCACCTGGGCGACGTGTCGACGACGGCTACGGGCGGCGTCTTCGGAACGCTCGCCTACATGAGCGTGGAGCAGCGCGAAGGGCGCCCGGCGACGGTCAAGAGCGACGTCTTCTCCGTGGGCGTCATGCTGCGCGAGGCCCTGACGGGCGAGCGGCCGGGCGTTGGGACGGCGCCTCGAACGATGCCGAGCGAGGCGCACCGGGAGCTCGACACGCGCCACGACGCCGTGGTCGCGCGCATGACGGCGGCCGACCCGTCGGAGAGGCCGGGAGCGCTGGAGGCGCGTTCGATGCTCGCCGCCCTCCCGTGGCCGGTCGACGTGGACGAGGGAGGCGCGCGTGTGCGGACGGAGCGCAAGCCGAGCGCGTGGCCGACCGCGGGGCGGCTCGAGGTGAACGCGAGCGACGGGTCGGTGCGCGACGGCTGGCTCGGACGCGCCATCGAGCGGGTGCCTCTCGACGAGCGCACGCTCGCGCGCGCGAAGGCGTTCGCCGCGGCCGGTCATCCGGCGCTGCAGACCGTGCTCCGGGTGGACCGCGACGACGGCGCGATCTGGCTCGAGGCCCTGCCGACCACGCCGCGCGAATGGCCGCTGTCTCCCCCGGAGCGCAAGATGCTCGCCGACGCTCTCGACGCGCTGCATGCTGCTGGAGGCATCCACGGAGCCGTGGACGCGGCTCACGTCGTCGTGGTCGACGACGGCGTCGTGCTCCGTTTCGCCTCGTCCCACGATCCGACCGCCACGGTCGACCGCGACCGGCTGGCGCTCGCGCGCCTCTGAACGAGGGCGACCGCGGCGAGGACGATGACCGCGCCCGCGGCGCTCTGCAGCCCGAAGCGCTCGCCCGCGAAGGCGATGCCGAGGGCCACCGCGATCACCGGATTCACGTACGCGTAGCTCGTCGCGACCGCCGGGCGCGTGTGCTTGAGGAGGTACGAGTACGCGGTGAAGCCGGCCAGGGATCCCGCGAGGCACAGGTAAGCGAGCGCAAACACGGTGCGCGCCGACGGCGTGCCGAAGCTCTCGCGCATCACGACGCTGAGCAGCAGCATCGCGAGCCCGCCGGAGATCATCTGCGCGGCCGTCCGCATCACACCTGGAGGCGCAGGCAACCGCTGGCTGACCACCGATCCCATCGCCCATCCCATGGGCGCGAGCAGCGCGAGCACCGCGCCGCCGGGGCTCGCCCGCAGGTCACCACCGAGGTTGAGCACGAGCACCCCCACGAGGCCGAGCGCGACGCCGCCGAGCTCGCGACCGGTCGGCGCCGTGCCGAAGGCGCGCGCGAAGACGGTCGCCCAAAGGGGCATCGTCGCGACGAGCACCGACACGAGCCCCGAGGAGACCGAGCGCTCGGCCAGGTTGACCATGCCGTTGCCGACGACGAAGAACAGCGTCCCGGTGAGCAGCGACGCCGCCCAATCCTTGCGGGCCGGCACCGGCTCCCCCCGCACCCGCGCGACCGCGAAGAGCGCGCCGCCCGCCACGACGAAGCGCACGGCGCCGATGAAGAACGGCGGGAACCCCTCGAGCGCGACCCGGATGGCCAGGTACGTCGAACCCCACACGAGGCAGACGGTGGCGAAGGCGAGGATCAGAAGGGAACGGCGAGGCACGGACGGAAGTGTGGGTCGGGAGCTCGACCGCAACAGGTATAGCTAACACACGCTGAGACCAGCACAGTCTGGCGCGCGGCCGACTGTGCACGTATCACCCTGGACATGGAGCGCGCCGCCAACACCAACGCGTCGAGCGGGCACCTCTACGAGGAGCTGGCGACCGATCTCGCTCGGCTCGTGTCGAAGGGCACCCTGCGGCCGGGCGACCGCCTGCCCTCGGTGCGTCAGCTCAGCGATCAGCGCGGGGTCAGCGTGTCGACTGTGCTCCAAGCGTACCTGCTCCTGGAGAACCGCGGCATCGTCGAGACGCGGCCGCAATCCGGCCACTACGTGCGGGCGCAGCGGCTGTCGCTCGTTGCTGAGCCGCGCACCCCGCGCGCGGCCACGCAGGCGACGCGCGTGTCGGTGAGCGATCTCATCGCGCGCGTCTACAGCGCCTCCCGCGACCCGCGCAACGTGCTGCTCGGCGCTGGCTTCATGAGCCCCGAGCTCCTGCCGACTGAGGCGCTAAACCGCCGGCTCGCCGCCGTGGCGCGAGCCGCAGGAGGCGCGGGCATCGCGTACGACCCGCCTCCGGGGTTGCCGGCCCTGCGCCGGGCCATCGCGCGGCGCGCGGCCGACTGCGACGTCGCGCTCGGGGCCGACGACGTCGTGACGACCGTCGGAACGATGGAAGCGCTGCACCTGTGCCTTCGCGCGGTCACGCGCTCGGGAGACACGGTCGTCGTCGAGTCGCCCGCGTATTACGGCGTGCTGCAGCTCGTCGAGAGTCTCGGGCTGCGCGTCGTCGAGGTTCCGGCGAACGCGGGCACCGGCGTCGACCTCGCGCGCCTGGACGAGGCGCTCCGCCAGCATCCCGTGCGCGCGTGCCTGCTGGTCCCGACGTTCTCCAACCCGCTCGGCGCCCTGATGCCCGACGACGCCAAGCGCGAGCTCGTCCGCATGCTCGCCCGGCGCGAGGTCCCGCTCATCGAGGACGACATCTACGGGGATCTCGGCTTCGACGGCGCGCGCCCGCGTCCGGCGAAGGCGTTCGACCGGCACGGCCTCGTCATGCTCTGCAC
The DNA here is from genome assembly GCA_036393165.1 of Polyangiaceae bacterium. Classification (GTDB taxonomy): domain Bacteria; phylum Myxococcota_A; class Polyangia; order Polyangiales; family Polyangiaceae; genus Palsa-1150. The sequence goes on from DASVWO010000537.1 coordinate 10,816, forward strand.
GTCGTTCTCCAAGACGCTCGCACCCGGCTACCGCGTCGGATGGGTCGCTCCCGGGCGTTGGCGCGACGTCGTCGAGCGCCTCAAGTTCGCGCAGACCGTGGGCACGCCGACTCTGCCCCAGATGGCCATCGCCGATTTCCTCGAGAACGGCGGCTACGAGCGACACCTGCGCCGTCTGCGACGCTCCCTCGCCGATCAGGTGGGACGCGTGAGCGACGCCATCGCCGAGCACTTCCCGCCCGGCACGCGCATCTCGCGTCCGCGCGGGGGCTTTCTCTTGTGGGTCGAGATGCCGCCCGGCAAGAACGCCCTCGATCTGCACGACCGCGCCCTCGCGCGCGGCATCAGCATCGCGCCGGGGCCGATCTTCTCCGCCAAGCAGCGCTTCACCAACTGCCTGCGCCTCAGTTGCGCATGGCCCTGGACGGACCGCATCGAGCGCGCCATCCGCACGCTCGGCGAGCTCGCGCGCCGCACGTGACGCTCAGCGAGCGTCGTCGATCGCGTAGACCAGCTCGCGCGGCTGCCCGTCGCGGTCGTACGCCACCTTCAGCTCGCTCGCGACCTGCAGGGAGTCGAACGCGGTCTGCGCCTGCTCGGGGCGCTCGATCGGGAAGCCGTTCACCCCGGTCACCACGTCGCCCGGCTTGAGGTCGACGCCCGCCCAGAAATCGGGGTCGCGCAGGTTCGCGATGCGGAAGCCGTGGAACTTGCCGGCCGTCATCACGGGATGGTCATCGAGCTCCACCCGCTGCAGGAAGTAGCCGAGCCCCTGGTCGACGACCGCGCGCACGGCAGACCGTGCGATCGTGTGGTCCGGCATCGCGGGCGGAGTCTGGACCTTCGCTCCCGCTGCGGCGCGAGGGACGCCGGCCGTCGTCGGTGCCGGCGTCGTGCCCGTGGTGCCGCAGGCGGCGAGGGAGAGCACGAGGACGAGAGCAGGCGTGCGCATGCCAGAAACCTGCCTCGCGCGAGGCCCGGTGCGCAAGTTTTCGTCGCGAGTCGCCTACGCGGGCGCGCGTTCGTCGAGCCACGCCGACACGTCTCGGAGGACGCGGGCGCGCTCGGGCTCGTGCAGGAGGTCGTGGGCCAGGCCGTCGTAGAGGTAGAGCTGCTTGTCCACGCTGCCGGCCCGCTGGACGATGCGCCGGCTTCCCTCGGGGCTCTCGAGAGCGTCGGCCGAACCGTGCATCGCGAGGAGCGGCGTCGTCAGCTCCCCCGCATGCGCGTCGATGCGCTCCATCGCGTCGAGCAGCTCACGCGCGGTTCGCGCCGGAGCGGGAGCCTGCTGCACCAGTCCGTCGCGAAGCGCGTCCTCCACCGTCCCGCGATCGCGCGAGGTGCGCCGCACGTCGATCTGGAAGATCCGCGTCCGCGGGGCGAGCGTCGCGAGCAGCCGCGTCGCGCGCGCCTCGGGCGGCGCGTCCTGCGCCTGCAGGCTCGCGCCGCTGAGCACGAGCCCCGCGCACGCGAGCGGCCTCTGGATCGCCCACATGGCCGCGACGGCGCCGCCGAGCCCGTGACCGAAGACGAAGAGCAGCGTGTCCCTCTCGCGCGCGATCACGCGCCGGACCACGGCGTCGAGATCGCCCACGTACTCGTCGAACGAGCCGATCCACGCGCGCGCCCCCGCGCTCCGCGCATGGCCGCGAAGGTCGAACGCGTGCACGGCGAACCGCTGCGCGACGAGCCGCTCTGCGAACGCGCCGTATCGCGCGCTGTGATCCTTGAGCCCGTGCACGACGACGACGGCCGCCCGCGCCCGGCCGTAGGGCCGCCACCACTGGTGGTACAGCGCCAGGCCGCCGGCGCCGGCGATGCCGCTCTCACCGTGCTCGAGGGACAGGGCCTCCGGCGCGTCGAACAATGCTTCGGCGAGCGCGTGTGCGGCGGCCATGTGCGGCAGGTGGTGGCAAGGGCCCTTCGGTCAGAGGAGAGAATCGCCCGCGCGGCGAAACGCGCGCTTTCCGTGCATGCGTGCGGGGGGAGCGGTGCGGGCCAAGAGAGCGCGCTCCACCTCGGGGCCGTTTCTTGCGGGTTGGCGGCTCCGAGGTTCGTCCCGCCGCGCGGGCGAGAACCCCTGGAGCAGGGCTCATGCCGCCCCCGGAGCCGGCCTCACCCGAACAATCTCAGCGACTTGCGCGAGCTCCCCTGGTCGATGTGGGTAGCCCGCTCACCACCCTAACGATCCACCCTTTCGAACGCCTTCCACACGCGGGCGTGCACGTCGTCGACCGTCCCGCTCGCATCGACGACCACGATGCGGTCGTTCGGCATGTGCTTCGCCAGCTCGCGGTAGAACTCGGCGAGCGCGCGCTGCACTTCGTTCTGGTCGTAGAGCTGCGCGACGTCCCCGCGCGTCTTGCATCGCTCGGCGGCGACATCCGGCGCGATGTCGAGCACGATGGTGAGGTCCGGCCGCCGCACGTAGCGGTTCAAGCTGCGGATCCACTGCACCGCTTCCTTGGCCGAGGCGCCGCTGGAGACGCTCTGGTACGCGAGGCTCGACGCGTCGTAGCGGTCACTCAAGACCACGCCCCCTTGCGCGACGAAGGGCTCGATCTCGGTCTCGACGTGATCCATGCGGTCCGCGGCGAAGAGGAGCGCCATGGTGGCCCAGCCCGGCGCGCGTCCGCCGGGGACCACGACGCGCCCCGTGAGCACCTGGCGCACGAGCGTGCCGACCGGGCCGTCGCTGGGCTCACGCGTCGATCGCACGAGCACACCCTGACCGCGCAGGCGGTCCGCGAGCCGCGCCACCTGCGTCGTCGTCCCGGAACCGTCGATTCCCTCGAGCACCACGAATCTTCCGGCAGCCATCGGGGCACCGGATAGCACCGGTGGCCGTGGCTAGGAAGCGACGGGCGGAGGGTCCTCACCGAGCACCAGGTTGTCGATGAGGCGCGTCGTGCCGACCCGGCAGGCGACGAGGAGAACGGCGCGGTCGGGGACGCGATCGTGCAGCGCGGCAAGCGTGTCTGCGTCCCGGGCCGCGACGTAGTCGATCGACGTCGCGGCCGAGGCGATGGGTCCACGCGCGATCGACTCGAGCGCGTCGCGGCCGCGCTCGCCCGCCGCGTGCGCCCGCGCTGCCTCGGAGAGGCCTCGCGAGATCGCGAGAGCCCGCGCCCGCTCCTCGGCCGAGAGGTACGCGTTGCGCGAGCTCATGGCGAGGCCGTCGGGCTCGCGCACGATGGGGTGCGCCACGATGTCGACGGGTAGCTGGAGATCGCGCACGACGCGCCGCACGACGAGGAGCTGCTGGTAGTCCTTCCGGCCGAAGACGGCGGCACACGGCCCGGCGATCGCGAAGAGCTTCGTCACGACGGTGGCGACGCCCTCGAAGTGGCCCGGCCGCTTCTCCCCTTCGAGCGGCGCCGCGACCGCCCCGGGACGCACGCGCGTGTCGTCGCCGGGTGGGTACATCGTCGCGGCGTCGGGCGCGAAGACCAGGTCGGCCCCCGCGCCCGCGAGCTTGCGCGTGTCGCCCTCGAGGTCGCGCGGGTAGCGGGTGAAATCCTCGTTCGGCCCGAACTGCGTCGGATTCACGAAGATGGAGACGACGACGAGGCGCGCCCGCCTACGCGCTTCGCGCACGAGGGAGAGGTGCCCCTCGTGCAGCGCCCCCATCGTGGGGACGAGCCCGACGACGCCACCCGCGGCCCGCACCGGGTCGCATGCGGCCCTCACGTCTGTGGAAGTTTGCACGACGCGGGGGGCGGTCACGCCCAGGAACCTATCGCGGATCGACCGCCGAGTTGATAGGCTCGTGCGCCCTCACGCCCGGAGCAGTCGGATGCGCATTTCCTTGGCTTCGCGTCGCGCCCTCGTCTCGGCGGCCTTCGTCATGCCCGTGCTCGTCGTCGCGTGCGGGTCGCGCGGCCCGCTGGACATCGAGGTGATCCGGGAGGTGCCCGACTCCGGCGCGAGCGCCGACGTCGTCCTCGACGTTCCCGCCGAGACGACCGATGTGGCGTCGCATGACGCGCTGGCGGACGTGGTGGATGCCGAGCCCGAGGCGATGGGCCCCGACGCGGGGCCGATCCCCGCCTGCGTCCAGTGCCTCACGCAGAGCTGCGGCCAGCAGCTGATCACGTGCGTCACGTCGACCGGCTGCCGCACGGCCCTGCAGTGCGTCGTACAGATGTGCCTCACGGGCGGCACACCGGACATCCAGTGTCTCGGCAACTGCACCGGCAGTGACCCGGCGACGCAGCAGCAGGTGCTCACCGTCATCGGATGCATCATCGGCTGTCCGCAGTGCACCGGAGCGCTGGGCGGGCTCGGGGGCGGCGGAGGCGGAGGCGGCGGGGGTGGTGCTGGCGGCTGATCGCGTTCGGCGGACTGCGGCGCTCGCGCTCGCAACGCTGCTCGGCGCGTCGTTGGTCACCGTCCCGGCGGTCGCGCAGCCGTCGGAGGCGGATGTGCGCGCGGCGCGCGACCTCTTCACCGACGCCGAGCACGACGAGGACGCGAGGCACTGGTCCGACGCGTACGAAAAGCTGACGCGCGTGGCGGCCGTGAAGCTGACGGCCGGTGTGCGTTACCACCTCGCGCTCTGCCAGGAGAAGCTGGGCAAGCTGGCGACGGCGCTCGCGGGGTTCCACGACGCGCAGAAGCAGGCGCAGAACGACGGCGCGCAGGACGTGCTGCGCCTCGTCGGCAAGCAGCTGGAGGAGCTCGAGCCGCGCGTCCCGAGGCTCACCGTTCACGTGGTGCCTCCGGTGGGCGACGCGGTCGTGCTGCTCGACGGAACGGCGGTGGCCAAGTCGCTCGTGGGCGCCGCGATCCCGCTCGACCCGGGAGCGCACACGGTCGAAGCATCCGCGCCGGACCGCGCGCCCACGAAGGCGACGATCACGATGGGCGAGCGCGACGTCACCTCGATCGATCTGCAGCTCGCGGAGCCGCAGCCTCCCGTGGCGGCCCCTGCGCCGCCCGCACCAGCGCCCGCGACGCCTGCACCGCCCGCTGCGGCGCCGGCATCGGAGACACCTCCCACGGGCTCACACTCGACGGTCGGGCCCCTGCTGGCGACCGCTGGCGCGCTCGCGCTCGTCGGACTGGGTGTCGGCGCGTACCTCGCTGCAGGCGACGCGGTCACCTCGGGCCAGCAGCAGTGCGGAACGCAGGACTCGCGTTCGCCGTGCGACTCGGCCGTCACCACCGTGCGGGCATGGGACTTCACGGCTGCCGGCGCCTGGCTCGGCGCGGCGGTCCTCGGCACGGTGGCGGTCGTGCTCTGGGTGCATTCTTCCCATGCGACGCCGACCACGGCGCTCTCCGTCGGACCTGGACGCATCGAGCTTGGGGGGCAGTTCTGAGATGCGGCTGCGCAGCGCGATCGCGCTCTCGATCGTCTCCGCTGGCTTCGGCGCGGGGCTCGTGGCGTGCTTCGATCTCTTCCACTCCACTTCGAACATCCTCGACGCCTGCGAGCTCGACGCCGAGGCGTGCGGCGACGCGGGCGCGATCGACTTCTGCGAAGCGAGCACGCCACCCTACGCAAGCGCTGCTCTCGCCTGCACATGGATCGACAGGTGCGAAGGGACGTTCGAGCACAACGACTTCGGCGAGTGCATGGTGCGTGCTCTCCTGGCTTACGACTGCACCTCCAACCCGAACAACCCCGTGAGCGGTCCCACCAAGCAGATGTGGATCGACCTGCTTCGGGCGAGCAGTTGCGACGACGTCGACCGCATCGTCTTCGCGGGCAGCGTGCCCACCTGCCAGAAACCCGGCTCGGGGTGCTCCGGCGCCACGCGCGCCTACTGTCCCGAGGCGGGAGCGCGCGCCCACGGCGAAAACTGCGCCATGTGGAACGAGATCTGCGACACCAACCTGGGGTGCATCGGCTGCCTCGGATGTTTTGCCGGCGCCGACGCAGGCGCCTGCACACCGGACGCTTCGGCCACCTGTAACGGAGACATCGCCACGTCTTGCCCCGCGGGAGCGCTCGAAGCGATCGATTGCAACGAGCTCCTGCAGCAGACGGGGACGTGCAACCCGGGACCGCTCACGGGGCAGGACCCTACGAGCGCCTGCTTCGTCGACGCGGGTGACGCGGGAGCTGCGTGCACCGAGGGCTGCATGGGGAATGTCGTGACGGCGTGCGCGCGCGGTGCCACGTTCAACTTCGATTGCAGCTCCATCGACGCCGGATGCCAGCAGGACGCAGCGACGGCAACATGCACCTTCTCGCAGTGAGCGTCGCTCTGGCCGTGACGGCGTGCTCCACGCCGCACGCCACGAACGAGTCGGTGCTCGGGCCCTGCTCGCAGCTGTCCGCCATTTGCGACTCCTGCAACCAGCCCGGGCCGAGGGAGCAGTGCGAGCAGGCGGTGTCCACGATGGACGACGGGCAGTGCGAGGCAGTGCTCGACAACGCGGGCGTTCGGGCCGCGTGCATCCCGCCCGATGCTTCCGCGGACGCGCTCACCGACGCGCACCCTCCGGTTTCGTGCGGAGAGGCGGGCGTGCCGGATGCGGGTTGTGCCTGCGAGGCGGACGGCGGCGCGCCTTGCGCGCCGACCTGCCCTCAGGGCCGGTGCATCTTCGTCTGCGAGCCGGGGGCCACGTGCGCCGCGTCGTGCGCGGGCGGCCGATGCGTGTTCGAGTGCAAGGCGGGCTCGCAGTGCAAGAACAGCTGCACCGGCGGTGGTTGCAACTTTGCGTGCGACGTCGGCTCGGTGTGCATGGATTCGTGCGACCCCATGCCGACCTCGTGCACCGGCCCCTGAGCCTCGCGTTTTCGACTATTCTCGGGCGCGATGGCCGACGACCGACGTGGCTCGAAGCGCGCCCACATCACCGGCGTGCGAGTCACCTACGAGAGCGCCAGCGGGGAGCGGGTCGAGGCCGACGCGCTCGACCTGTCCACGGGCGGGCTCTTCGTGCGCACGTCGACCCCGCTAGGCGTGGGCAAGCGCATCACGCTGGACATCCAGGTCGTCGGCGAGCCTTCGGCGTGGTCGGCCCTCGGGCGCGTCGTGTGGGTGCGGCCGCATGCGGCGCCCGGCATGCCGGCAGGCATGGGCGTCAAGCTCATCGACGTGGAAGAGGCCGTCGTCAGCGCAATCGACCGCCTCGTCGAATCGCGCGAGCCCACGTCGCCGGGCGTCGGCTCCGGCCCGAGGGCAGAGATCGCGCCCGTCGTGCCCGTGGTCATGGCGCCACCTGTGGTCGAGCGCGAGCGAACGTTGATGGGCGTCGGTTCGGCGGACTCGGAGAGGCCTCCCGAGTCGACGCAGGAGAAGAAAGTCCACGCGCCCGTCCGCGTCCCAGCGCCGCCTCGCGAACCGAGCATCGAGCGCGAGGCGAGCATCGCCATCGAGCTCGTGAGCAAGCCCTCGAGCCGACCTCCGCCGCCCCCGCCGGCAACGCGACCGCAGGAGGCGACGCGCAGCGCTCCAGGCGGGCGCTGGGTGGTCATCCTGCTGCTCCTGATCGTCGCGGGGATCGCTGGCTACGTACTCCTCGACGGCTTCCTCCGTCCCCCCGGCCGCTGACGTCAGCGCGAAGACTTGCGGCGCTTCGACGGCCCGACGTGGTGAACATTGCCCGGCCCGAGCCTCGCCGGCGGCGACGAAACCCGCGGCGCCATCGCCGACGTCGCAGTCGTGGGCCTGAGAGCAGGCGGCGCAGTCGCAGTCGCGGTCGGGGTCGGGGTCGGCGTCGCGCTCGGGGTCGCCGTCGCGGTCGCGCTCGGAATCGCGCTCGGGGTCGCGGTCGTTGTCGGCTTGGCGGCCGCAGTCGCGACCGCGCTCGTCACTTCGTTCGACGGCTGCCTGGCATCCAGCCAGAGCTTCCCTCCGAGCCCCACGAAGAAGAGCAGCGTCACCCACGGAAGCAGCGACCGCCGCTTGCGTCGCGGCAGCGGCGTCACCACCGGCAGCGACGATTCCACCGTCGACGTCGACATCGACGTCGACGCCTTCGACCGCTCGAGATCGCTCTCGCTCAGCTCCATCGTCGGCTCCGCCGGCGGTGGCGGCGGCGGAGGCTTCACCGAAATCGGTGGCGGCACCGACGCGGGCTTCAGCGAAGCCGGCGGCTCCATCGCCAGCTCGGTGCGCGCGTGCCCCCCATCGAGCTCGGCGACGGCGCGCTTCACGTCGTCCCGCATCGCCTTGGCGTTCGCGTACCGGTCGTCGCGCTTGAACTCGAGCGCCCGGTCGATCACCCGCGCGAACGGCGCGCTCGTCTCGGGCGCGAGCGTCCGTATCTTCGGCGCCGCGAAGTTCGCCATCTTGGTCACGAGCTCGACCGGATTCGCACCCTCGTGGATGCGCCGGCCCGTGCGCAGCCGGAAACCGGTCGCCGCGAGCGCGAACAGGTCCGTCCTCCCGTCGATCTCGTCGATGCGCCCCGCCGCCTGCTCCGGCGACATGAACGACGGCGTCCCGAGGGCCAGGCCGTACGACGTGATCGTCTGCCCATCGAGCAGCCGCGCCAGCCCGAAGTCGAGCACCTTCACGGGCGACTGCGTCCCCTCCCCCTTCACGAGGAAGAGGTTCTCCGGCTTGAGGTCACGGTGCACCACGCTGTTCGTGTGCGCGGCCTCGAGCACCTCGAGCACGACCGCGGCGATCGTCAAGAAATCGCGCTCGCCCATGGGCGGCCCGCGCTCGAGCCGATCCTGCAGCGACTCCCCTTCGAGCAGCTCCATCACGATGTACGCGGTGCCTGCGTCCTCCCCCTCGGCCACGACGTCGTCGTCGAGCACCTTCACGACCCCGGGGTGATCCACGCGATTGGCGGCATACCCCTCGCGCAGGAAGCGCTCGCGCACCTCCTTGTGCCGCGCCAGGTCGGGGTGAAGCACCTTCACGGCCGCCTTCGCCCCGTTGCGGTGCTTCGCCGCGTAGACCGCGGCCATTCCGCCCACGCCGATCAGGCGCTCGAGCGTCCACTTGTCGCCCAGCACCACACCCACGCGCTCTCGCGCTCGGCTCTCGAGGTCGTCGATCAAACGCACCTCACTATAGCGTGGTACAACCCCGGCGACTCCACTCGCGGCGCGCCGATGTCGTTCGTTCGCCCACTCATCGATCCCCTCGCCGAGTTTTTCACGCTGCGCCGGGCGGAACGCACGGTGCGTGCCTACGCGCCCACGCAGTCGGAACGCGTCCGAAAGCACGTGCACGCCGCCGACAGGCGCCTCCGGGCCGGACGCCGCGTGACCGACGCGGCGGCCGCCGCCGTGCTCCTCCGCGAGGCGGTGCTGCAGTACCTGATCGCGATGGAAGCCGCGCGCGACGCCACCGCCCCCGAGGGCGCCGCGGCATCTCTCCCTTCGCTCCCGCCGGATCCGGCCCGGCCCAAGGCGGACCCCTCGGACGACGCGCGCGTGCGCGCGGCCATCGCGTCGCGCGACCCGCTCTACTTCGACGGACTCTCGACGGAGGACGTGGACCGCACGCGGTGGGCCATCGATCGCGCCGGGGCCATGCTCCGCCTCCGCATCGAATCGCGCACGCTCGTCGCCGTCCGAGGCACACGCTGGGGCCGCGTCGCCGCGGTGGTCGTCCTCGTCCTCTGGGCCGCGGCGGCCTTCGCCCGGGCCAAGCTGCTGCCGAAGAACATCGCCCTGGGCAAGCCGGTGCACCCGAGCAGCCTCGCCTCGAGCGTGCCGAGCGGGCCGGAGCTCGTCGACGGCGAGACGGGCGCGAGCTACGGGTTCAAGACGCGCGAGGAGGACAACCCGAGCGTCGTCATCGATCTCGAGAGCCCCTACTGGATCGACACCATCAAGGTGCACAACCGCGTCGACGGATGGTTCGACGACTGCCTGCCCCTCGTCGTCGAGCTCTCGCGCGACGGCAACAAGTGGGAGGAGATCGCGCGCCGCGACAGGCACTTCGATGCGAATCCCCCGTGGGTCATCGAGGCCGGCGGCCGCGGCGCCCGCTTCGTGCGCCTTCACGTCGCGCGCCGCTCGGAGCTCGCCCTCTCGGAGGTCGAGGTGTACGGCAAGCGCGCGCAGTGATCACTCGACGATGGCGAGCGTCGTCTCCGGGTGGTGATCGAGCCGCTTGGGAGCGGGCACCCCGTCGCGCGTCGACCACCGCCCCAGATACTGCTCGACGCCGATGCGGTGGTTCATGACCGTCTCGGTCCGGTAGATGAAGCCCTTGCGCCACAGCTTGGTCGGAATCGACGGCGCCCAGGCCATGTCGCGTTCTTGCGTGGGGCGCGGGATGAGGCTCCACCGCTCCTTGCCGATGACCACCGAGCGCACCGAGAACTGCGCCTCGCCCGTCGGCGCCTCGGTCGCTTCGAACCACGTCTCGATGCGCGGCTGCACGCCGCCGATGAGCCGGATGCCGATGAGGTTGGCCCACTCGTCGAACTTCGCGTTCACCGTGCGGTCGATGCCCGCGTCGATCCGCTCGCGCCAGTGCTCCGCCGCCGCCGTGTCGCCCCGCTCGATCGCCATGTTGTGCGCGATGCGCATCTCGTCGAGCGTCTTGGGCTCGCCCGTCGGCGGCACCGCGTCCTGCCCGAGGTGCACGCGCCACTCCCACGTGAGCCACGGGTCGGGGTCCTTGCCCGCTTCGCGGTGCGGTTCGGTGCCTCCGTCGAGGAAGAGCCACTCGAAGAAACCGGGCTCGCGCTCGTTCATCGAGTACGCGTCGATCGGTCCCAGCGGCTCGCGCTGATCGACCACCCAGGTGTCGCCGTAGATGCGCACGTGCGCCGCCGCGACGACCTTCCTCTGCTCGTCACCCAGCAGCCCGCTGCCGCGCCCGATCCAGAATGGGTGCGTCGCCGCCTGCTTGGCGCTGGAGAGGGGCAGGCCCGCGTTGTTGTTGAGGCCCTGCCACGTCCACTGGTGCTCCCATCCCCACTGCGCCGAGCCGTTCGTGTCGATCGACATGCCTCGCACGGTGCGCGGAAGGATCACCTGCTTGACCACCGTGAGCAGGTCGATGTGGCTGCGGATGAGCGTCCCGTTGTCGTCGTAACGGCCACCGGTGGCCCGCCACACCCAGAGGGATTTGACCCCGTCGTGCGCCATGGCCACGCTGGGCGCGATGCCGATCACGAGCGCCACCCACGCGACCGTCGCCGTCCGCCAGGCGGGCTTGAAACGGGAGACCACGAACCCGACGACGGCGCCGACCGTGTGCACGAGCTGCGCGAGCGCCAGCGCGTAGAAGGGCGCGAAGTAGATCGACCAGAAGATGTGGATGTCGGCCCCGAGCTTGAAGACGACGTACTGCACCGTCGCGCCGAAGAGCAGGCTGAGCGAGTAGACCTCCTCGTCCCGCCGCGTCCAGAGCAGGCGCAGGACGCACACCGGCCACGCCCACTTGCCGAGCCGGATCGCGAGCGGCGTGAAAGAGAAGTCGATCCAGTTCTTGCGCGCCTCGAGCACGTCCTTGAGCTTCGTGCCCTCACCGCCGGCGCGGCCGAAGGCCGCCATGACCCAGTCGGCGATCTGGTCGGCCTTCACGAAGAGCACGAGCCAGAGCAGCAGCGTCGCCGCCACGACCCCCACGGAGAGCCCCCACCAGCGCGCGTACGGCTCGAACTTGAACCGCGGCACCAGCCACCTCGGGAGGAGGAACCCGCGGAGGAAGAACCAGATGATGGCCGGCGCGACGAGCAGGTAGCCGGCCCAGTCTCCCGAGCAGGCGAAGAAGAGGCCGACGAGGCTCGCCACCATGTACCGGCGCTTGCCGGTGACCATGTGGCGCGTGTGCCCCCAGAAGAAGAGGAGCGCTCCGAAGATGCAGAACGTCTCCAGGTTCATGAAGTTCGAGAAGCCCACCGTGACCGGCACGACGACGTACGCCGCCGCGGCGACCGCTCCCGGCACGGGCCCCCACTTCTCGCGCGCGATGCCGTAGAGCATCGGCGGCACGGCCGCGCTCATCAGCGCGGCCGGAAGGTGCACCACGAAGTCGTGGTGGCCGAAGATCCAGAGGAAGACGGCCGGCACCCAGTACTGCCCGAAGGGGTGATGGCAGATGTACGAGACCTTCTGCGGCGGCACCCCCGTGTACCACTCCCAGGCCGGGTAAAAGATGTGCCACTTGACGATCTGCTCGGCCGCCATCGTGTTGCCGGCGCTGCCGGCACCGAGGTGGCCGCCGCCCGGAATGCCGGCGAAGCCCCAGAACGCCGTGAAGGCGAACCAAGCGCTCGCGAGCACCACGATGACGAGGGCGATGCGGTCGGTCAGTGAAGTCGACCGCGACGTTGTTCGCGGGCTCCCGGCAGCCATCGCTCGGCGCGCACGCTAGCATGGACTTGCGCGCGGAGGAGCACCGTCGCATCCTCCGCCCGCCTTGCGCTGGCCGAAGCTCAGCCCCGTCGCCGTGCTTCGACGTATAGGCGCGTCCATGCCCAAATCGAAGCTGGGCTGGACGCTGGCCGTGCTCACCGTCCTCGCATGGCCGGTGGTGCTCGCCCAGATCGCGTACGTGCTCGCGCCGTCGCTGACCACGTGGAACACGCTCGGCGGCCACGACTGGGAGCAGATGGAGACGCACCGCGAGCTCATCGTGAAGACGGTGCTCGACTACCACCAGTTCCCCTTCTGGCAGCCGTACGCTTGCGGCGGGCACCCCAACTGGGGCGGCTACGAGAGCGGCTCGACCGTCGTGTCGCCGTGGTTCCCTGCGTACATCTACGCGTCTCTTCCGATGGCGATGCGCATCGAGGTGTGGGGGAGCGCGATCATCTCGGCCGTCGGCACGTGGCTGTTCGCCGGCCGCTTCACGCGCAGCCCGGCGGCGAGAGCGCTCGCCGTCGTCGTGTTCGCGGTGAGCGGCCGCTGGGCGCTGCAGATCACCCAGGGCCACACCTGGCACCTCTCGTACGAGTGGACGCCGTGGGTCCTCTACTTCTACGACCGCGCCGCCGCCGTCGACCCATCGCGCGGAGGCGGCCGCCTGCGCGACTACGTGCTCTGCGGCGCGAGCATCGCGATGCTGGTGTACACCGGCGGCATCTACCCGCTGCCCGAGACGGCGTTCGTCGTCGCCGTCTACGGCGCGCTGCTGGCGGCGAACACGCGATCCGTACGCCCGCTGCTCGTGGGCGCCGGGTGCGGCGTGCTCGCCTTCGGCCTGTCGGCGCCCAAGCTGATGCCGATGCTCGAGGTGATGGCCCGGTTCCCCCGGCTGATCGAGTCGCGCGAGACCGTCGATCTGCAGGGGTTCATGGAGATCCTCACGTCGCAGGATCAGGACATCACCAGCTTCCATCACGGCATCAGCGACTACGGCTGGCACGAGTGGGGGATGTACGTCGGCTGGTGGGTCGTCGGGCTCCTGGTCGTCGGATGCCTCGTCGCGCGCGGGCCGCGCGAGTCGCCGCTCAAGTGGACCGGCCTGCTCTGCTTCGTGCTCGGCCTCGGCGCCTTCGACCCCCACGCGCCGTGGGCGCTG
>DASVWO010000538.1:0-26587 GCA_036393165.1 Polyangiaceae bacterium
GTGCGCGTGCCCGCTCCGGTCCACCTTGAGGTCCACCTCACCGTCGATGAGGTTCGTCTGGGTCGCGTCGACGGTCTGGATCGTCGACCAGCCGCCCCCCACGTTGTTCAGATACTGGAGCCCGCCGCTGCCGAAGACCACGACGTGCGCGTTGTCGGAGCGGTCGAGCGTGAGGATGCAGCCCGGGTCCCCTGTGACGCTCCCGAATGCGCTGAAGCTCCAGGAGCCGCCCGCGTTGGTCGCGTACTCGAGGGTGAAGGTCGATCCCGTCGCCCAAGCCGTGTAGCAGGCGTGACCGACACCGTGCGAGTCGACGGCCAGGGAGGAGGCGCCCAGGTCGTTCGCGACGCCGAAGAGTGTCGGCTGCCACGAACCGCTGCTGTTGACGTCGTAGACCGTCTGCCCGGTGCTCGGCTGCCACGTCGCGATGTGAGCGTACCCCGACGGGTCGTAGGCCAGAGAGGCACTGTCGGTGCTCGAGCCGTACGGGGAGGTCACGCCGCTCGGGGTGCACTGGCCGCAGAGCCCCTGGCTGCTGCACGTCTGCGCTGCCGGGCACGTTCCGCAGTTCGCGCCGCACGAGGGGTCGGGTCCGCACTGAAGCCCGCCGCACTGGGGGGAGCAACACGCTCCGAGGGCGCACGTTTGCCCGCTGCCGCAGCATGCCGACCCACACGTGACGTTGGCACACACGCAGACACCGGCCTGGCACGTCGTGCCCGCGGCGCACGTTCCCGTCTGGCAGGTGCCGCCGCAGCCGTCGCCGGCACCGCATGCGGCGCCGGTGCACAGTGGCTGGCAGACGCAGACACCGTTCTGGCAGGTGTCTTGCGGACCCGGGCACGGACCGGAGCACTTGCCGCCGCAGCCATCGTCCACGCCGCACGCCTTGCCGGAGCAGTCGGGCACGCACGCGCACTGGCCCGAGTTGCACGTGAGCGGCGAGCTGCAGGCGTTGCCCGCGCAGCACGGTTGCCCATTGCCGCCGCACGCGCCGCAGCTCGACGAGCCGCACGTGGTGCCACCGGAGCACGTCACGCATACCGTCCCCCCGGCGCCGCACGCGCCGTTGCTGGTTCCCGGCTCGCACGTAGCGCCCGAGCAGCACCCCTGGCACGACGTCGGGTCGCACGCGCACGCGCCGTTCTCGCAGCGCTGGCCCGCCGCGCAGCTTCCCGTTTGACAGACGCCGCCGCACCCGTCGCTCGCGCCGCACGCCTTCCCCGCGCAGCTCGGCATGCAGCCGCACACGCCGCCCTGACCACCCCCGCCGCACGAGAGCGGCGGGCTGCACGCGTTGCCGCTGCAACATGGCTGCCCCATGCCTCCGCAGGTACCACAACCTCCCGTTCCGCAGGCGACTCCACCGGGGCACGCCGCACAAGCGGCGCCTCCTCGACCGCAGGCCCCGTTCGACGTCCCGCTCTCGCACGTCTTCCCGGAGCAGCAACCGGAGCACGACGTGGGGTCGCACGAGCATGCGCCCGCCACGCAGTGGTCGCCGGACGGGCAGGAGCCCGTCGCGCAGATGCCGTCGCACCCGTTGCTCTGGCCACACGCCTTCGACTTGCAGTCGGGGACGCACGAGCCCTTGCCGCACAGGTTCACCCCGCCCGCTCCGCACGTGTCGCCGGGCGAGCAGCCGCCGCAGTCGATGAGCACACCGCAGACGAAGAGCTGGCCACACTTGCCTTGGCAAGCGACGACGTTCGAGCAGCTCCCACCGTCGGCTCCGGCTCCTGCTTCGCCCACGGGCTCGCTCCCGTCGGACGCCGTGGCGTCGGAGCCACCCGCGTCCACCGTCGGCAGCGACCCACCGTTCGTCCCTCCGCAGCCGACGGCCGTCAGCACCGCCGCGATGGCCGCGAACGAACGCCACCGTAGCGCAAGCGCACGAAGGTCCATGGGTCTGCAGGTTGTACGCGGCCCGTCGTCCGGTCTTCCCCGGAAGGAGCAACCGCGCGCGTCGCCGGGGCAGGGCGCGGAGGCACGCGCTTGATGCGGACGGCGAGGGTGAGGATGCGCAGCGAGTTGTTGGCGACCTCGAAGTGCCGGCGCCTCACGCCGGAGCTGTCGCTAGGCAGCCCCTCGCACAGCCCGAGAAACGTGCTCTTGCTCGCTCTCGTCGCCTGGTCGCGCAGCTCCGCATCGCGGATCCCCGCCTCGTGCACACATCGCGCGAGCTCCTTGGCGGCCTTGTAAACATCGTGCTTCTGGACGGAAGAAGGTTGTCGAGGTCGCGATCGCGGTCGCTCACTTCAGCCCACGCTGCGTCACCTCGGGACACGGCGACACTCCGCCGATTCCCTGGAGCTGATCGAAGCACGGCGCCGTCGATCGGCCCGCCCGCGACGACGCTGGAAGCGCGGGAAACAGAGTGTCTTCCCACATCGTCGGAGGATCTTCGACCACCGCGGTCACCCCGCTCGAAGCCGGCGGCGGCGGCGCTCGATGCACACGCGGAGGAGGAGGAGCCGGCACGGGACGCGGCGTCTCGGCGACGGGTGCGACCGCCGGCGTCTCACCCGCGGGACGCGACGACCCGGCGGCGTGCCGCGCGTCGCGCGTCGCCGCGAGATCCTGCGTGCGACGCGGAGATGCCGCCGCAGCGAAGCCCACTGCGAGAATGACGACCGACGCCCCCACGACCCACGCACGACGGAGGTTGCTCATGCGAGGGTCGCATCAGCAATCGGCGTTCCAGGCGCTTTCGCGCTAGATCGAGGACGTGCCCGACGACACGACCCTGTCGTTCGACTTCACGCCGCGCAAGCCGCCCCCGCCCGAGGAGCCGCGCGCCCTCACGGTCGCCGAGCTCGATCGCGCCATCCGCGGGACCCTCGAGGAAGCGTTCGCGCAGGCCGTGTGGGTCGAAGGCGAGGTCGCCGACGCGCGCCCCGCGAGCAGCGGCCACCTCTACTTCTGCCTCAAGGACGAGAAGGAGGAGGCGGCCATCGACGTCGTCATCTACCGCTCCAGCGTCACGCCGAGAATGCGCACGCTTCTCGTGGACGGCGCGCGCGTGCGGCTTCGCGGGCGGCCGACGTTCTGGGCGCCTCGCGGGCGGCTCCAGCTCGTCGCGGACAGGGCGCAGGCGGTGGGACGCGGCGCCCTGCTCGAGGCGCTCGAGAGGCTCAAGGCGAAGCTCGCCGCCGAGGGGCTCTTCGCCCCGCAGCGAAAGCGTCCCCTGCCCGCCGAGCCCCGCATCGTCGGCGTCGTGACGAGCGCGAAGGGCGCCGTCATCCACGACGTGTGCCGCGTGGCGTTCCGGCGCGGCGGCGCGCGGATCCTCCTCGCCCCGGCGCTCGTGCAGGGACCGGGCGCCGCCGAGTCGATCTGCCGCGCGCTCGCGCAGCTCTCGCGCGTGGCGCAGGTGGACGTCATCGTCGTGGGGCGCGGCGGCGGGTCGGCGGACGACCTGGGCGCCTTCAACGAAGAGCCGGTGGTCCGGGCGGTCGCCGCGTGCCGCGTGCCCGTGGTGAGCGCCGTCGGGCACGACGTGGACTTCACCCTCGTCGACTTCGCGGCCGATGCGCGTGCCGCGACGCCGTCGCAGGCCGCCGAGATGATCGTGCCCGACCGCACGGCGCGCCGCGAGCTGCTCCGCCGCACGCACATGCACATGATGCGCGCCATCCGGGCGCGCCTCTCGGAGGACCACGTGGCGCTCGGCCGCGTCGCGAAGCGGCTGGGCGACCCGCGGCTCGTCATCGCGGCGCACCAGCAGTCGCTCGACGACCGCGAGGCGCGCCTCGCGCGGTGGTCACGCGGGACGCTCGGCAAGCGGCGCGACGCGCTGTCCGGCCTGCAGCGGCGCCTGGCCTACCTTCATCCGCGCTCGGTCCTCACGCGCGAGAAGGCAGAGCTCGCGCGCGCGGGCGAGCGGCTGACGCGCATCTGGAGCCGCGCGCACGCGGCACGGGCGGCCGACGTGCAGCGGGCCGGCGCGCGCCTCGACGCGCTCAGCCCCTTGAAGGTGCTCGCACGCGGATACGCCATCGCCACGCGCGACGACGGCGCCGCCGTGCGCTCGGCCGCGGACGTCAGGCAGGGAGACACGATCCACGTGCGTGTTCGCGACGCCCG
This sequence comes from Polyangiaceae bacterium, assembly GCA_036393165.1. GTDB lineage: Bacteria > Myxococcota_A > Polyangia > Polyangiales > Polyangiaceae > Palsa-1150. Next base: position 4,087 of record DASVWO010000538.1, read on the forward strand.
CATCGAAGCGACCGTCGACTCCGTGGCGCCCATCGACGATGAGGCGACGGAGCGCTGAATGATGCCCCTGCGCTTCGCGCTCGTGGGTGATCCGGTCGCGCACTCCAAGAGCCCACGGATGCACGCGGCGGCGTTCCGCGCGATGGGCCTGCCCCACACGTACGAAGCGATCCGCGTGACGGCGGACGAGCTGCCGGCGGCGGTCCATGCGCTGCGCAGCGGCGCCTTCGCGGGGTTCAACGTGACCGTCCCGCACAAGCTTGCCGCCACTCGGCTGGCCGACGAGGCGCACACGTTCGGCACCGATGCGACGAACACGCTGGTTCGCACGGCGGACCGCCGCATCGTGGCCCACAATACCGACGTGACTGCCCTCAGGGAGGAGCTGGGGAGTTTCGGGCGCAACGACGGTCGCGCCCTGGTGCTCGGCTCGGGCGGCGCCGCACGAGCGGCCCTCGCCGCGCTGGCGGCCCTCGGCGTGAAGGACGTGGCCGTGCGCGCACGCACGCCTGGTCCGCTCGTGACGCAACCGTGGGAACCCTCTCCCGAGAGTGAGGCACGGACGTGCCTCGTCGTGCAGGCGACGACGGCCGGCATGAACGGCGGCCCTCCGGGCGAGGTCGCGGCCGACGTCGTCGCGTGGGATGCGCTGCCTGCCGACGCGGCGGTTCTCGACGTCGTGTACGCCCCAGCGGAAACGCCCTTCCTTCGCGCGGCTGCTCGGCGCGGGCTGCCGCGCCGCAACGGTCTCGGAATGCTCGCGCGCCAGGGCGCCGCCGCCCTCGAGCTCTGGCTGGGCCGACCTGCCCCGCTCGACGCGATGCTGGCCGCGCTCGAGGAGGCGTCCTAATTTCGTGATCGTGGCCGGAGGCAACCGCCAGCGCATCGGCTTCACGAGGATCGTCCAGCTCCTCGTGTACCTCGTGATCGTGCCGACGGTCCTGCTGCTGCTCATCGGCATCGTCCTGCTCTTCGTGGGCACGGTCTTCAACGTGCTCTTCGGCGTCCTCACCGTGAGCTTCGTCCTCGTGGCCGTCACCGGCATCGTGCTCGTGCTGGTCTTCCTGCGGCGCGAGGCGAACCTGTCCGAGCTGCAGGCCGACTTCGTGTCGAAGGTCAGCCACGAGCTTCGCACCCCCCTCACGAGCGTGCGCCTCTTCGTCGAGACGATGGAGCGCTCGCGCAACGATCCGGCCGTGCTCGACAAGTGCATCGAGGCCCTCGGCCGCGAGGCCGAGCGCCTGACCCACCGCATCGAGCGCCTCCTCGACTGGGGGCGCATGGAGGCGGGCCGCAAACAGTACGAGCTGCGGCGCGAGACGGTCCCCACGCTCGTCGACGACGCCGTGAAGGCGTTCGAGCCCATGCGTCACCGCCACCCCGAGGTCGAGTTCTCCACAGAGCTCGATCCGGACTTGCCCGAAGTGCACGTGGACCGCGCCGCGATGCTGGACGCGCTCATCAACCTGCTCTCGAACGCCGTGAAGTACGGCGGCACCCCGCCCGTCGTGAAGCTCAGCGCGCGCGCGGTTCAGCAGGGCGTCGCCATCGAGGTGACCGACAACGGCGACGGCATCCCGCGCACCGAGCACCGGCGCATCTTCGAGAAGTTCTACCGCATCGACGACCGCCTCTCGCGCCAGCGCGAGGGCAGCGGCCTCGGGCTCGCGATCGTGAGGCACGTCGTGCGCGCCCACAACGGGCGCGTCCAGCTCGACAGCGACAAGGGCAAGGGCTCGACGTTCCGCATCGTGATCCCGCTCCCGACCACTCCGGAGACGGCCCGCGCGAGCGTGCCCGCGCCCGAGGCCAAGCGCGCATGACCAGCCCGGAGACGAGCCCCTCCAGCGAAGCCCCCAGGCGCCGCGTCCTCGTCGTGGAGGACGACGCGAGCATCATGCTCGGCCTGCGCATCAACCTCGAGGCGGAGGGATACACCGTGCTCTCGGCGGAGGACGGCGAGCAGGGGCTCGCGATGGCGCGCGCCGAGCAGCCGGACCTCGTCATCCTCGACGTGATGCTGCCCCTGCTCAACGGCTTCCAGGTGCTGCAGGCGCTGCGGCGCGAGGGGCACGCGATGCCCATCATCGTGCTGAGCGCGCGCACCGGCGAGATGGACAAGGTGACGGGCCTCGAGCTCGGCGCCGAGGACTACGTCGCGAAGCCCTTCAGCCTGGCCGAGCTCCTCGCGCGCGTGAAGGCGGCGCTGCGGCGCGGCCCGCGCCCGGTCGACGCCGTGCACACCGTCCACGTGTTCTCCGACGTGCGGGTCGACGTGACCGCGCGCACCGTGCACAAGGCGGGAGCGCTGGTCGAGATGACCGCGACCGAGCTGGATCTGCTCGTCTGCCTCCTCGAGGCGCGAGGGGCGGCGCTGTCGCGCGAGGCGATCTTCGCGCGCGTGTGGGGCCCCAACCATCACGGAACACCGCGTACCATCGACAATTTCATCCAGCAGCTCCGCGCCAAGCTGGAGCCCGACGCAGCGCGTCCGAGGCATCTCGTCACCGTCCGAGGGGTCGGTTACCGCTTCGACGCCTGAACGCGCTAGCCTTGAGTCCGATGGGCGGGCTGCGCTTGGGGCTGATCCCGCGGGGGGATGAGGGCGACGACCGCGAACGGGAGTTCGTCGGGTCCCTGTCCATTGCGCTGCGCACCGAGGTGGACGTGCACCACGCGGCCGACTACCGCGTCGTGCTCGCGGGCATCGAGCAGGGGCTCGTGAGCTTCGCCTGGCTGCCGCCCCTGGTGGCAGCGCGCGCGACGCGACAGCGCCTGGTGGACCCCATCGCCGTCGCCGTGCGGCACGGGACGACGGCGTACACGACCGTCCTCGTGACGCGTCCCGACTCGCCCATCCACTCGATCGCCGACCTGCGCAACGTGCGCGTGGCGTGGGTCGATCGCGAGAGCGCGAGCGGCTACGCCGTGCTGCGGAGCGCCCTCGCCCGCGCCGGCGTGCGCCTCACCGACGCGTTCTCGAGCGAGGTCTTCGTGCGCAGCCACGCCGCCGTCGCGCGCGCGGTGCTCGACGGCAAGGTGGACGTCGGCGCCACTTGCGCGCACGCCGACGCGGGCGACATGCGCTTCGCCCGGTCGCCGTACGCCGGAGACGCCGGGCTGACGAGCGCCGAGCTGCGGCCGGTGTTCGAGGCGGGGCCCATCCCGTCGGACCTCTTCGCCGTGCGCCGGGACCTCCCGCTGCGCGTGCGGTCGGCGCTGGAATCGGCCCTCCTCCACGCGATCCCGCCCCGCGTGATCGCCGCCGCCCGCGCCCTGATGCACGCCGACGGCTTCACCGTGCCGACGCCCGAGCACAGGCGCATGCTCGACGCCCTCGTGGACACCGGATCGTGGTATCCGAGTGCCCCGGGCGCCTGATGGATCAGAACCTCCTTCGAAGCTACCTCGCGACGGTCTACGAATTCCCGACGCCGAACGGACCCCTGCGGGCATCCCTGGACGGCGACATCGTCGCCGACCCGACCGCGCTCCCCGAGCTCCTGCAGAAGCCGTTCGTCGTCATCACCGCGTACAATCCGCGGTCGATGCTTCTCCCGCGCAAGGTCAACGAGGCTCGCCACCAGGTGATGCGCGACCTGCTCATCCTCGGCGTGTACCGCGTCGAGCCGTGCGTCGGCTACGACGAGGACCCGGAGGGCACCTGGCGCGAGCCCTCGTGGCTCGTCCACGGCATGGACCGCGACGAGGCGATCGCTTTCGGCCGCGTCTTCCGCCAGAACTCGGTGCTCGTCTGCAACAAGTCGCGGCCCGAGCTCGTGGTCACCGACCCGACGTGCGACGAGGTGGGTCGCACGTACGCCGGCAACTGGCGCGTCCGGGCCTAGGGCGCCCGCTTCTTCACTGGTTCGTGTTGCAGCAGTGTCCCGGGGTGCAGCCCTGGCCGCCGCAGGTCTGACCCTGGGCGCAGGTGCCACAGTCGAGGACGTTGCCGCAGCCGTCCTGCGCCATGCCGCACTGGATGCCCTGCTGCGTACAGGACGTGGGCAAACAGCTCCCGGCGTCGGGCGAGCCGCACTGGCCCGGGGTGCCGCCGCCGCCGCAGGTCTGCGGGGGCGTGCAGGTGCCGCACATGATCTCGTTGCCGCAGCCGTCGCCCGCCGGGCCGCAGAAGATGTTCTGCGCCGAGCACGACAGGGGCTTGCACATGCCGGCGTCGGGGTAGCCGCACTGGCCCGGGGTGCCGCCGCCGCCGCACGTCTGCGGAGGCGTGCAGGTGCCGCACATGATCTCGTTGCCGCAGCCGTCGCCCGCCGGGCCGCAGTTGATGTTCTGCTGCTGGCACGTCATCGGGTTGCAGGTGCCGCCCTCGGGAGCGCCGCACTGGCCGGGCACGCCGCCGCCGCCGCACGTCGCCGGAGGCGTGCAGGTGCCGCACATCAGCTCGTTGCCGCAGCCGTCGCCCGCGGGGCCGCAGTTGATGTTCTGGTCCTGGCAGGTGATCGGCTTGCACGTCGGCGGCGTCGGCGGGCCGACGCACGAGGAGAGGTCCCAGATCATGTACTCGAGGATCTTCTCCTGGGCGGTCATCGGGCACGGCGCCGCGTTGGTGCACGTCTTTCCCGTCGACTCGTTGGTCATGCACTCGGCCGGGAAGATCGTGGTCGAGCTCGTGGCGGCGTTGGCGACGTGGAAGTCGCTGTAGATCGCATGGCCGCACTGCGTCTGCGCGCCGACGGGTGTGTCGAACGTGAAGTGGACGACCTGCGCCGACTTGTCGGTCGGATCGCTGCCGCTGATCCAGTCGACCGACTTCGCCGTGACCGAGTTCACGTCGTGACGCTCGAAGTCGATCTGCACCGTCTGCGGGTTGGGCATCGCGCCGACGAGGTGCAGCCAGTTGGAGAAGATGGTGCCCTTCGGGTTCACCGGAGGCAGCTGCACGGAGTAGGGATCCGGGCCGTTCGTCGCGTTGTGGTCGACGTTCCAGTTGACCACCGTGTTGAACGGGGGGTTCTGGTACTCCCACGCGAAGCTGTAGTGCGTAGCGAAGAAGTGCCCGCCCGCGTTCCCGTAGCTGACGAGGTTCCCGAGCTCGGTCGGCGACTTCTGGTTCGAGGCGTTGGTGACCGGGTCGACGCCCCAGCAGGGGAAGAGGATCTGGTCGTAGTTCATGAACGTGCCGCCCGCGCCCATGAGGTTCACCTCGCTCGGCGTCGTCGGGCCCAGGCTGGAGCCGTTGCCCTCGTAGATGTGCACGCGGCCGCCGCCGCTGTTCATCGTGAACTCGCTCTGGTCGATCCCCATCTTGAGGAGCACGCACTCGAGCGAATCGACCGAGCCGGTCGAGATGGCGGTGAGCGGGATGTCGCCCTGGGCCTGCGTCTGCGGCATCACCAGGTTGCCGATGGCCGTCGTCTGGCAGGCCGGCACGTTCATGATCTGGAACTCGCGGCGCCAGTACCCGAGCTGGATGACCACCTCCAGCGGGGCGCCCGGCGGCACGTTCGTCGCCGGCACGTTCGTCAAGGTGAAGGTGCCGTCGAACGCCGTCGTCGTCTGCACGAGCGGGTTGCCGCTGACGTTGGACCCGCACTGGCTGCACTGCACGCCCGCCGGGAACGGCAGGAGCGGCCCGTTGGCGACGTACACGAGGACGTTCGGCACCGGATCGGGCGTGCCGAACATGGGGATGGTGCCGGCGATGACCTTGCCCGTGATCGTCGTCGGCGTGCCGCCGTCGCAGTTCGCCTGCTGCTGGCAGAGGCCCGTGCACAGGCTGTTGCCGCACGTGCTCGGGATCCCGCCGCCGCCGCAGATCTGCGGGGACGTGCACATGCCGCACTGCAGGAGCCCGCCGCAGCCGTCGCCGGCCGGCCCGCAGTCGTAGCCGAGCTTCTTGCACGTCGTCGGCGTGCAGTTGGGCGCGCCGTCCGGACCGAGTCCGCTGTTGCCGCCGCAGATGTTGAAGCCGCCGCCGCCGCAGTACTCGGGCGGGTTGCAACCGCCGCACATGAGGACGCCGCCGCAGCCGTCGCCCTGCACGCCGCAGTTCTGGCCGTTGGTGCACGCGGTGAGCGGTGTGCAAGGCACGCCGCCGTCGGGGCCGAGTCCGGTGGTGCCGCCGCACTGGTTGAAGCCGCCGCCGCCGCAGTACTCGTTCGGCGGGCACGCGGAGCCGCCGTCGGCCGGGCCGCAGTTGATGATGCCGCCGCAGCCGTCGGCCTCGAAGCCGCAGTTCTCGCCCGCGGCGCACGTCGTCTTCGGGATGCACGTGCTTCCGGCGTCGCCGGCGTCGCCGGACGCGCACAGACCGCACTTGGGCGGGTTCTTGCCGCCGCAGCCGCACCCGTCGTTCGGATTGGCGCACGCGGTGCCGCCGTTCGCGCCGCAGTTGATGACGCCTCCGCAGCCATCGAGCGCCTGGCCGCAGTTCTGGCCCGTGGGGCACATCTTGGCCGGGTGACAGCCCGAGGGGCCGTCGCCGTTCGACGAGTCGTCACCGACGAGGGAAGGACCGTCGTGATTGCCGCCGGTGCTGCTGTCGTTCCCCGGGCCGACGCCCGTTCCGTCCGGACCGCTGTCGCCGTTGAACGTGCTCGTGTCGTTGGCTCCTCCGCATGAAGCCACGGGGACCGCCGTCAGGGTGGCGATGGCGAGCAAGCAGATCCATCGGCCAAAGCTCAGGTTTCGCCTCGACATCGGGCAGACTCCTCTTCGTTCCGCTCGGCGCGCCGGGCGCGAGCCACCGCACTTACGGCAGTATGCGGGTATCGGCGCGCGGGTTCAATTGGCCTCGCACCGCTCGAATGGCCGGCAGAGCACCGAATCGTCGCGCGTCTCTCCCTCCCGTCCGTGTGCGTGCTCGTCAGTGTGCGTCCTGGGCGCACCTCACGCCGAGCATGGGGATGCGGTAGCGGCCGGGGTGGTGGACGCGGTTCGTCACGCGCAGTCCCTGTGCGTCGTAGTTGTAAGCGCCGCCGCGGATGGAGTGCTCGCATTCGGTCGGGATGGGGTTGCTCCCGGTGAACCCCTGCTTGCCCTGCGCGCGCAGCTCGTCCTGGGCGGCCGTGATCTCCGCGCACGTCCCCGGCGTTCCAGTGGGAGCGCCCGGCCGGCGGTAGGCGTAGGGGTCGTACTCGTCCTGCATCCACTCCCAGACGTTGCCGGCGAGGTCGTCGTGGCCGTAGGGACCGCGGCCGGCGGGGTGGGTGCCGACGTCCTCGGTCTTCCCGCTGGCGAAGACGGTGCGGTCGTGGGTGGGCTCGTCGTTGCCCCAGGTGAAGCGACGGTCGTCGCTGTCGCGTGCGGCCTTCTCGAATTCGGCCTCGCGTGGGAGGCGCTTGCCGCGCCATTCGCAGTAGCCGCGGGCGTCGTCCCACGACACGCCGCTCACTGGCTGGTGGGGGCCGTTGAAGTCGGGGTGCTGGGCTCGCACCGATTCGCTCTTGGGGCGGCACTTGCCGGCGGCGACGCACTCGTCCCACTGGGCGTTGGTGACTTCGGTGCGGTCGAGGAAGAACTGGGCCAGCGTGACGGTGTGCGCGGGGTGCTCGTCTTCCTGGCCGCCCGAGTCGGTGCCCATGGTGAAGGGACCGCCGGGCACGAGGATCATGTCCGGCGGCGCGGGCTCTGATGCCGACGCCGACGCCGACGCCGACGCCGACGCCGACGCCGATACCGATGCCGACGCCGATGCCGATGCCGACGCCGATGCCGGTGCCGGACTCACGGGCGTCGATGACACCGGAGCCGGTTCGGTTCGTCCGCAACCCATGAGCAGCAAGCCGAGGAGAATCGAGTGGCGCGTCCTCACTGCTCGTCCGCGAAAGGCGTGTCCACCCCAGGCGTCGCGTTGGGGACCGCGTAGTACTTCGTGAACGACTCGGCGCCCGCATCGCCACCGCCCGGATCGTCGACCGGCATCTGACCGTAGACGTAGCCGGCCGGATTGCTCATCGGGTTCGCCGCGAGGTACGCGGTCCAGCCGAATGCGGCCGGCAGGCCGCCCACCAGCGACCAGGGGATCACTTCTTCGCGGATGCTCGTGGACGTGTTGACGCACACCTGCACGGCGCCCGCGGTCGGACTGCCCCAGGTGCTCGCGCCGGCGACGCGCGCCTCGTTGTAAGTCTGCTTCGCGTAGACCACGAGGTCCGCCGCGAACGGGAGCTTCGTCACGTCGGTGTTGTCGTACGCGTAGCCGCTCGTCAGCCCGGTCCCGCCGTCGCCGGGGTTCGCAGCCAGGTAGATCACGTTGCCTTCACCCACGTTCGCGCCCGAGATCGCGACGTAGAGATTCGTCGCGTCCCACGTCATGTACCAGACCTGACCGTTGCTCGAGGCCTGCTCGTCGGCGACGCCGCCGTACTCGCCCGCGCCGATGACGCCGTCGCACGTGGGAGCGACGAAGGCCGCGTCGCCTCCCGTCTCGGCCGGAGCGTCGCTTCCCGATTCCGCAGCCGCCTCTTCCCCCGCATCCGCAGTGGTGGAGTCACCCGCTGCGTCGACGCCGCCGTCGCCGACCGGACCGGTCTCGCCGCCTCCCTCGTTTCCACCCGTCTCGGGCGTCCCCTCGTCGGGCGAGCCCGTGTCCCCCTGCGTCACGTCGCTCCCGCCCTCGGGCCCGAAGGTGGGACCGTGCTCGTTGTTCGGGGTGGACGAGGCGCATCCGGCCGCGGCGAGGACCACGGCCGCCGCGCCACTCAGTAAGGAGTGACGGTGCAGCATCCGGCGGCAGCATACCCCTTCCGCTCCCGCGTGCCATCGTGTGAAGCTCCCCGTCCCCCATGCCCGAGCACCGCCTGCACGCGCGTTGCGGATCCGCAGCGCTCGCCAGCGCCGAGCAATCATCCGCCGCCGCCCGGCCCTTCACGATGCCGACGAGCACGCGGCACTTCGAGCGCGATCGCCCCTTCGCCATCGACCACCTCGCGGTCGACCTCACGCTGGACGTCCCCAACAAGTCGATCCGCGCCAAGGCCACCCTCGAGGTGCGGCGGGTCGATGCCGCCGCCGACGAGCTGCAGCTCGACGCCGTGGGCTTCGACGTCCGCGAGGTCTCGCTCGACGGCAAGCCGGCGGCGTGGGGCTACGACGGGCGCACCCTGCGCGTCGCCGTCGATCCCGACCGCGACAAGGCGCGCGTCGTCGTCACGTACCGCGCGACGCCGCGCCGCGGCCTCTACTTCCTCGAGCCCGACGAGCACTACCCCCACCGGCCGCGCCAGGTTTGGTCGCAATGCCAGGAGGAGGACGCTCGCCACTGGTTCCCCTGCCACGACAGCCCGCACCTCAAGATGACGACCGAGATCGTCGCGCACGTGCCGGCCGGATGGTTCGCCCTCTCCAACGGCGCGCTCGTCTCGAGCAGCAAGCCGAAGGACGGCGACTGGACGTTCCACTGGAAGATGAGCGACCCGCACCCGAGCTATCTCGTGACGCTGGCGGCGGGCGAGTTCACCGAGATCGCCGAGAAGGTGAAGGTGGGCGACCGCGAGGTGCCCGTGACGTACCTCGTGCCCAAGGGCCGCGAGGAAGAGGCGCGGCGCACCTTCGCGCGCACGCCGGACATGATTCGCCACTTCAGCGAGATCACGGGCGTCCCCTACCCCTGGAACAAGTACGCGCAGATCGTGGTCTCGGACTTCATCTTCGGCGGGATGGAGAACACCACCGCGACGACCATGTACGAGCACATCCTGCTCGACGAGCGCGCGGCGATCGACATCACGTCGGACGACCTCGTCGCCCACGAGCTGGCGCACCAGTGGTTCGGCGACTTCGTGACGTGCCGCGCCTGGTACGAGGGCTGGCTCAACGAGGGATTCGCCACGTTCTTCGAGCACGTGTGGCGCGAGAAGCGCCTCGGACGCGACGAATACGACTTCGGGCTGAAGGTGGACCTCGAGGCGTACCTCGGCGAGGCGCACGGGCGCTACCGGCGGCCCATCGTGTGCCAGGACTACGACGCGCCGCTCGACCTCTTCGACCGGCACCTCTACGAGAAGGGCGGCCTGGTGCTCCACGCGCTGCGCACCGAGGTGACCGACGCGGTGTTCTGGCGCGGCATTCGCGCGTACCTCGCGGGGCACGCGCGCGGCGTCGTCGAGACGCGCGACCTGCAGCGCGCCGTCGAGGACGTGAGCGGCCGCGGCCTCGGGCGCTTCTTCGAGCAGTGGGTGCTCAAGCCGGGCCACCCGGAGATGGACGTCGAGATCGCCTGGGACAAGGGCGTGCTCACGGTGACGACGAAGCAGACGCAGCCCACGGGCGACGGCGTGCCCGCGTGCTTCGAGGTGGCGGTCGACCTGGACCTCGGCGACGCCGAGGGACGCGTGGCGCGGCGGTCGCTGCGCGTGACCGAGAAGCAGCAGTCGTTCGCGGTGCCGGCGCCGGGGAGGCCCGCGTTCGTCGTGGTCGATCCGGAGCTGCGCGTCATCGGCGAGGTGCGGGTCAGGGCGCCGGCCGACATGCTGCGCGAGCAGCTGGTGAAGGCACCGACCGCGCGCGGACGGTGGCTCGCGGCGCAGGCGCTGGCGAAGATCGACGACACGCCGACGATCGAGGCCCTCGCCCGGACGCTGGACGACGAGCGCGAGTTCTGGGGGACGCGCGCCGAGTGCGCGGCGGCGCTCGGGAAGATCCGCGCGCGCGAGTGCTTCGAGGCGCTGCGGAGATCGCGGCAGACGGCGCATCCCAAGGTGCGGCGCGCGGTCATCGAGGCGCTGGGGAGCTTTCGAACGACGGAGGCGATGGAGGCCATCAAGCCGTACGCGCTGCGAGACGACAGCTACCTCGTCGAGAGCGAGGCGGCGCGCGCGATGGGGAAGACGCGGCAGGTCGCCGCGTTCGACACGCTGGTGGACCTGCTAGAGCGCCCGAGCTGGTTCGACGTGGTGCGCGCCGGCGCCATCGACGGTCTCGCGTCGCTGCACGACGACCGCGCCGTGCCGCACCTGAGCGCCCGAACGCGCTACGGGCACCCGCCGCGCGCGCGCCGCGCCGCCGTCATCGCGCTGCCGAAGCTGACGAGCGACCGCAAGACGCGCGAGGCCATCGAGCAGCTCCTCGAGGACCCGGACCCGCTGCTGCGCATCGACGCCGTGCGCGCGCTCGGGGAGCTCGGCGACGCGAAGGCGCGGCCCGCGCTGCGCGACCGCATCGAGAGCGACCTCGACGCGCGCGTGCGCCGGCGCATCCGCGAGGTCATGCGCGACCTGGCCGAGCCGAAGCGCGCGACCGAGCAGCTCCGCGACGAGCTCGAGAAGCTGCAGGGCGAGCACCAGGAGCTCAAGGCGCGCCTGGCGAAGCTCGAGGCGAAGGCCGGGGTGGGAGGCGAGGGCAAGACGAAGCCCGCGTCGTCGTCGAAGAAGCGCACGACCAGGAAGAGGTGACCCGTGGCCGAAGACTTCCCCATTCGCGTCGAGCAGCGCGGCGCGGTCGCCGTGTGGACCATCGACCGCGCCGACCGCGCCAACGCGCTCTCGCGCCCCACGCTGCTCGCCTTCGGCAAGCTCGCGCGCGAGGCGGCGGCGAACCCGTCGATCCGCGCGGTGGTGGTGACGGGCGCGGGCGACAAGGCATTCTGCGCGGGGGCGGACCTGAAGGAACGCCAGGGCATGAGCGAGAACGAGGTGCGCGTGCAGGTGGGGCTGTACCGGAGCGAGCTCGGTCCGCTGGATCGCTCGCCCAAGCCGGTCGTCGCGGCGATCAACGGCGCGGCGCTGGGCGGGGGCCTCGAGCTCGCTCTGTGCTGTGACCTGCGGGTCGCGGCGGCGCACGCGGTGCTGGGGCTTCCCGAGACGTCGCTCGGAATCATCCCGGGCGCCGGCGGGACGCAGCGCCTGCCGCGCGTCGTCGGGGAGGCGCGGGCGAAGGAGATGATCCTGCTGGCCCGGCGGCTCCCGGCGAGCGAGGCGCTCGCGTGGGGCCTTGTGAACCGCGTGACGCCCGCCGGGAAGAACGTGGTGGACGACACGCTCGAGTGGATCGCGCCCATCGCCGACGGCGCGCCCATCGCGCAGGGTGCGGCGCTCGAGGCGATCGATCGATCGTTCGACTCGACGCTGGAGCTCGGGCTCGAGCTGGAGCGCGTGAGCTACGACCGGACCATCGTGAGTGAAGACCGGCGGGAGGCGCTCGCGGCGTTCGCCGAGAAGCGCAAGCCCGCGTTCAAGGGACAGTGAGCCATGCGAGCACTCTTGCTTCTCGTCGTTGCTTCGTGTGCCTCGGGGACGCCGGCGACGTCGACGCCGACCGCGACGCCGACCTCCTCGACCGAGACCGCGACGGCGACCCCGACCCCGACCGACACCGCGACCGCGACGCCGACCCCGACCCCGACCGACACCGCGACCGCGACCCCCAGTCCGAGCGCGACCCCGACGCCGGGTCCGGTGCCGACGGGTGGGTCGGTGCTCATCGGCGACATCAATGCGCCCAAGGGGTTCAACCCCAAGCCGACCATCGTGAAGATGCAGCAGCAGCTGGTCGACTGCTTCAACCAGGCGCGCGCCGCGCACCCGGACCTGCGCGGCAAGGTCACGCTGCGCATCAACGTCAACGAGACAGGCGCGGTCAACGGCGTCGAGGCCGACCCAGCCGCCGGCGGCCACGCGAACGATCCGACGCTCGTCTCCTGCATCAGCGACGCGATGACGCGGAGCGCCCACTTCCCCAAGCCGGGGGGCATGGCGACCGTGGTCGCCCCGCTCGTCTTCCGCCCCTGAGCGCGCCACGACGCGCCGCTAGAACGCCGCGAACCGGAAGCCCAGCGTCGCCAGCGCCGACGTGCTCGTGCCCGCGTGACCGAGGTCGGCGGTCAGCAGACCCACGCGCAGATCGAGCACGTCCACCAGCAGGCCGAGCGACGCCGCGCCTCCCGCGTACAGCGACGAGCCCGAGGTGTCGCCGCCCGAACCGGTCGTCCCGGCGATGACGAGGAACGCGCCCGCCTCGGCCATCGCGTAAGGGCGAATCGTGCCCGCGTCGAGCACCCAGTACCGAACGCCGGCGAGCACGGGCGCGTAGCTGAGACTCGAGCCCACCGAGACGCCGGGGACCTGCAGGCGCGTCGACGTGCCCCACAGGTAGCCGGTACGGCCGACGAGCTCCCACCGGTCGCCGAGCGTGTAGCCGCCGCCGACGAGGCCCCCGATGGCGGGACCGGTCACGTGGGCCAGATCGCCGAGGGGCAGCGCCACTCCGGGCTCGGCGTCGATGTGGACGCGGGGCGGGCCCTCCACGACTGCCGCGGCGTCCGGCGGGGGCGGCGCTTCATCGGCGCGCGCGAGGGACGGGCCGAGGAGCAGGATGAGTGCGAGAGAACACCTGATGACGGGAGCAGACATGGGAGATTCCTCCTTCTGCTCCCCTATCGGCGGGCCACGCCGCCGGTTGCGTGGCTTCGCTCGTTTTCCTCCAGCGAGGCCCGCGAAGGCACGTGGGTCGCTTTGCATCGGGACAGGCCGGCCTCGCTTCATCCGGCGAGCGCCCGGGGTGATGCGAGGCGCGCCCGGCATGATTCCAGGGGCGCGAGACACGATGCCAAGCGCGCCTCCGACGACGCCAGGGGCGTCTGGAACGATGGCAAAGGCGTCTCGCACGACGACAGAGGCGCCTGCGTTCGATTCGCAAGCGTGTCGATCGATGACCAGGGCGTCTCGCATGGTGCGAAGCGCGCCTCGCATCATCTCGGAGGGCTTCGAGTTCATCTCGTCGAGCCCTGAGTCGAGCTCACGAAGCCGAGAGATGAATCGAAGCCCGTTTGGAACGAATCCAAGCGCCTTTGGCATCCATCGAAACGCGCTTGGATTGAATCGAAGTGCCTCTCGCAGGGATCGAGACGGGCTTGAATTGAATGCAAACGCCTCTGTCATCGGTCGAGGCGCCCTTGTCATCGGTCAAAGCGCCCTCGAGATGAATCGAGGCGTGCCAGCGCGCGTGGCACGTGAGGGAGGCGCCAGATGCGCACCATGTCCCACCGGACTCGACCATCGCGGGTCGGGATGCGTATTGGGGTATTCTCGAAGACTGCCGCTTCGCGGCTCTCGAGGGGGCGAATGACCGAGGTGGACCAAGACGCTCTCGCGCACATCGGCACGGTGCTGAAGGGCAAGTACCGCCTCGACAGCGTGCTCGGCGCCGGGGCCGTCGCCACGGTGTACGCCGCCACCCATCGCAACAAGAAGCGGTTCGCCGTGAAGGTGCTCCACCGCGAGCTCTCGGCGCGCGACGACGTGCGCCAGGGGTTCCTCCGCGAGGGCTACGCCGCCAACTCGGTCGGCCACCCCGGCGTGGTCACGGTGCTCGACGACGACACGGCCGACGACGGCGCGGCGTTCCTCGTGATGGAGCTGCTCGAGGGGCGCTCGGTCGAGAGCCTGCGCGAGCTGCGCGGCGGGAAGCTGCCGGTGCCCGTCGTGCTCGCGATCGCCGATCAGCTGCTCGACGTGCTCGCCGTGGCGCACGCGCGCGGGATCGTCCACCGCGACATCAAGCCGGAGAACCTCTTCGTCACGCGCTCGGGAGAGCTCAAGGTCCTCGACTTCGGGATCGCGCGCGTGTTCGACGTGGCGCAGGACAACCACGACGGCGGGGGCAGCGGCAAGGTGTTCGGCACGCCGGTGTACATGGCGCCGGAGCAGGCGGCGGCGCTCGACGGCGAGATCGAGCCGCGCACCGACGTGTGGGGCGTGGGGGCGACGATGTTCACGCTGCTGAGCGGAGCCACCGTGCACGACGGAGAGTCGGTCGAGGAGGTCGCGCTCAAGGCGGCGACGAAGCCGGCGCGATCGCTCTCGACGGTGTGCGACGTGCCGACGCCGGTCGTGGAGCTCGTCGACGGCGCGCTCGCCTTCGCGAGGGACGATCGCTGGTCGAGCGCGTGGGAGATGCGCGACGAGATGCGCGTGCGCGCCATCGCGCTCTTCGGCCGCGCGCCGTCGCCGCAGATCCTCGCGGCGGCGCTCCCCTCGGAATCGGACCCGCCCCCTTCGAGCCGCGAGGTGCACACGGTGATCGCGGCGACGACCGCGGGCGCGACGATCCCTGCTCCGCCGCCCGAGATGGAGGAGAAGGCTGCGATTGCCTCTCCCCCGGTGGCGCCCCCCTCGCCCCAGCCTTCGGCCCCGGTGGCGCTCGACGCGAGCGAGCCATCGCATCCGCCACCGGCGGCGAAGGCCGGCCTCTCGATGCACAAGCGCATCGCCGGCTTCGCGGCGGCGGGCGCAGCGCTGGGCATCGCCATCGTGCTCGCAACCCTCTCGTCCCGAGAACCAGCTCCGGTCGCGAGCGCGCAGGGCCCCCCGCCTTCCGGGTCGGCCTCGGTCTCGGCGTCGGCGTCGGTCTCGGCATCGGTGTCCGCATCGGCGTCGGCATCGGCGTCCGCGTCGGCGTCGGCATCCGCGCCCGCATCCGCCGTGCCCGAGCTCTCCGTGGACGAGCTGCCCTCCGCGACCGCAAAGCCGGCCGTCTCTCCTCCCCCGCCCAAGCCGCCCACCGCGCCCGCCCCGTCCCGCTCCGAGGACTACGGCTTCTGACCGCGCCACCCTCCCCTCCTCGTGATAAGGAGCGGGTCCGGCAGCCCGCCATGTCCACCCAGAAGAAGCTCGAGGAGACTCTCGCCCGCGTCGAGAAGGGGGGCGCGGCGAAGTACCACCAGAAGAACGCCGAGACCGGCAAGCTGTTCGCGCGCGACCGCATCGCGCGGCTCGTGGACGCCGGCTCGTTCGTCGAGGACGCCGCGCTCGCCAACAACGTCGACCCCGAGCTCCCCGCCGACGGCGTCATCACCGGCACCGCGCTCGTCGACGGCCGGCCCGTCGCCCTCATGGCGAACGACTCCACGGTGAAGGCCGGCTCCTGGGGGCGGCGCACCGTCGAGAAGATCCTGCGCATCCAGGAGACCGCGACGCGCGAGCGCGTGCCGATGCTCTACCTCGTCGACAGCGCCGGCGCGCGCATCACCGACCAGATCGAGATGTTCCCTGGCCGCCGCGGCGCGGGGCGAATCTTCTACAACCAGGTGCAGATGAGCGGCCAGGTACCGCAGGTGTGTCTGCTCTTCGGGCCGAGCGCCGCCGGCGGCGCGTACATCCCGGCGTTCTGCGACGTCGTGGCCATGGTCGAGGGCAACGCCAGCATGTATCTCGGCAGCCCCCGCATGGCCGAGATGGTCATCGGCGAGAAGGTGACGCTCGAGGAGATGGGCGGCGCCAAGATGCACTGCACGACGAGCGGCTGCGGCGACGTCCTGTGCAAGAGCGAGGACGACGCGATCGCCTTCTGCAAGCGCTACCTCGCGGTGCTGCCGTCGTCCTTCGAGCACGCGCCACCCGCCGCGCCCCCGCGCGCCCCGCGCAAGACCGACAAGCGCATCGAAGACGTCGTCCCCGCCGACGAGAACAAGGCGTTCGACATGATGGGCGTCATCGACGCCATCGTCGACGAGGGCTCGTGGGTCGAGATCAAGCAGCTCTTCGCGCGCGAGGTGCTCACCGGCTTCGCCCGCATCGAGGGGCGCGTCGTCGGCATCGTCGCCAACCAGCCCAAGTGGCTCGGCGGCGTCCTCTTCGTCGACAGCGCCGACAAGGCCGCCCGCTTCATCTGGCTGTGCGACGCGTACAACGTCCCGCTCCTCTACCTGGCCGACGTGCCCGGCTTCATGATCGGCACGAAGGTCGAGCGCCAGGGCATCATCCGCGCGGGCGCCAAGATGATCGCCGCGGTCAGCGAGGCGACTGTCCCGAAGATCAGCGTCATCGTGCGCAAGGCCTACGGCGCCGGGCTCTACGCCATGTGCGGCCCGGCCTTCGAGCCGGACGCGTGCATCGCGCTGAACACGGCGTCGATCGCCGTGATGGGCCCGCAGGCCGCGGTAAACGCCGTCTATTACAACAAGATCCAGGAGACGCCGGCTGCCGAGCGCGACGCCTACGTCGCCAAGCTGCGCGAGGAGTACCGCGCGGACATCGACATCATGAAGCTGGCCTCCGAGATGGTCGTCGACGCCGTCGTCCCGGGCGATCGCCTGCGAGCCGAGATTTCCACCCGGCTCGTGCGCCTCGCCGACAAGCGCGAGCCCCGGCCGGCCAAGAAGCACCTCGTGCCGCCGGTGTGAGTGATAACCTGAGCCGCGTGGAAGGGCGGGCGGGAGCCAAGCTCGAAGGCGCCGTCGTCGCCGGCAAATACCGCGTGAAACGCGTCGTCGGCGCCGGCTCGATGGGCGTCGTCTGCGAGGCGCAGCACCTCGAGATCGGCAAGCGGCTCGCCATCAAGCTGATCGACGCCTCGCTCGCCGGCATGAGCGAGATCGCGCTGCGCTTCCGGCAGGAGGCCCGCGCGGCGAGCCTCGTCGAGAGCCAGCACATCGTGCAGGTCTTCGACGTCGGGACCGACGACAAGCTGGGGCTCTACCTCGTCATGGAATACCTGACGGGCCGCGACCTCGCGAAGCTGCTCTCGGAGCGCAAGCGCCTGATCGCCGACGAGGCCGTGCGCATCGGCCTGCAGGTCGCGCGAGGGCTCGCCAAGGCGCACGAGGCGGGCGTGGTCCACAGGGACCTCAAGCCGGCGAACATCTTCCTCGCCGACCGCGAGGACGATCAGCCGCTCGTGAAGATCCTCGACTTCGGCATCTCGAAGGTCATCGACGCGTCGCGCGCCGAGTCGAAGCTGAAGCTCACGCGCGCGGGCACCGTGGTCGGCACGCCGCAGTACATGTCGCCCGAGCAGGCGCAGGGCTACTCGGTCGACGCGCGCACCGACGTGTGGGCGCTCGGCCTCGTGCTCTACGAGATGCTCGCGGGCAGGCCGGCGTACCCGGAGATGGCGACGTACGAGCAGTTCATCATCCACCTCGTGTCCAACCCGCCCGATCCGCTCGGCGAGGTGGCCCCGTGGGTCGAACCGGCGCTCGCGCGCGTCGTGCACAGGGCGATCGAGCACGACGTGAAGGCGCGCATCCAGAACTGCGTGGAGCTCGCGCGCGAGCTGCTCGAGGCGCACCCGCTCGCGGGCGTGCGCCCGTCGGCGCTGAGCACCGCGGAGATGGCCGACACATGGGCCGACGAGGGCGTGCGCTCGCCCTACGCGAGCGATCCCGGCGCCGCCGAGGCCCTCGCGAAGGGACTGACCGAGCCGCCGCCGCCGGCGCGGACGACGGACCGGAAGATCGCGACGCGGGCCGAGGACTCGCTCGAGATCGAGGTGGACGTGTCCGAGAGCGGAACGCCGCCGCCGCCGCGCGTCGCACCGAGCGTCGTCGCTCGTTCCGGCGTGCGCGAGCCGGCCGAGGCGCCGTCGGAGGATCTCACCGAGGACGCGCCGCAGTTCTTCGACCGAGAGGCCATCAAGCGCATGTCGACGCCCCCGCCGCCGGGCCCCACGTCGAGCCCTCCCTCGCGCCCGCCCGTCTCGGCGCCGGAGGTGCAAGTCGTCCTGCCCCACGCGCAGAAGGACATGCTGTCGACGACGTTCAAGACGCGGAAGCCGGCCTCGGGCCTGCAGCTCTTCGGCTTGCCCATCGCCTGGGCGGCGCTCGCCTTCATCGCAGTCGGGTTGATCGTCGCGGTCGCCCTGGCGCTGCGCTGAGCGTCTATGCTCGACGTCGTGCGCTGCGTCAGACTCGTTCCGGCGGGGGTCGTGGCGGCAGCCATCGTCATCGGCGCCCCGGCCATCGCGCGCGGCGACGTCGACGGCGCGGCGCTGCTGCGCATGATGGGGCCTCGCGCCGGGGAGGCGTTCGCGCCACGGGGCGCTCCGGGTGTCGGCGCGCTCGTCCGCTTGCCCGACGGAGTCCGTGCCGGCGACGTGGGCCTTCGAGAGGCGGCGCCCGGCATCGGCCGCCTGTACGGCTCACCCGCTTCGCTCCTCGCGTTCGCCGACGCGCACCCGGGGCTGACGCTGGAGGTGGCGCCCCCGCTCCGGCTGCTGCTCGACACGGCCGGCCGCTACGTCGGTGCGGTGCAGGCCAGGGCCGAGGGGCTCGACGGAAGCGGCGCCATCGTGGGCATCGCCGACACGGGCGTCGACGTCACCCATCACGATTTCATCGACGCGGCGGGCCACACGCGCGTCGCGTGGCTGCTCGACCTGTCGGCCCCACCGCGCGGCAAGTACCCCACGCTCGAGAAGCAGTACGGAACCGTCGATGCCCAGGGCAATGTGGTGGCCGGCGCGGTGTGGGACGCGGCGGACATCGACGCGATGCTCGCCGCGGGCAAGACGTCCACGCTGCCGCAGGACGAGGTCGGGCACGGGACGCTCGTCGCCTCGTGCGCCGCGGGAAACGGAGAGCTCGGACGCTCGGCGTACGTCGGCATCGCGCCCAAGGCGACGATCGTCGTCGCCCGCATCGCGGCCGCCGGCAGCGAGAACATCTCGAACGACGACCTGCTGCGCGGCGTGGACTTCCTCTACGACCGCGCCGACAACGCGCTTCACCAGCCGATCGTCGTCAACCTCTCCATCGGCAGCGACTTCGGGCCGCACGACGGGTCGATGGCCTGGGAGCAGACGCTGGCGAGCTACGTGGGACCGTCGCACCCGGGGCACGCGATGGTCGCGGCGGCAGGCAACAGCGGGTCGATCGCCGACACGCCGGTGCACCAGAACATCCGCGTCAGCCAGGCGTCCACCACGCGCGTTCCGCTCGTCGTGCGGGACGTGACGACCGGCGGCGTCGAGGTGTGGATCTCGATGCACGACGGCTCCTCGTTCCAGGTCGGCCTCGACGCGCCGGACGGGAGCACGTGGATCGCGCCGGTGTCGCCGAACCAGCAAGGCGCGAAGAACACGAGCGACTTGAACGCCGGCATCTACAACGGCAGCGGCGCGAGCGGCAGCCCCGTGCCGTCGGGCTCTCGTGGCGCGGTCATCGTGTGGCAGGGGCAGTTCCCGGCGGGGACGTACGAGGTGACGCTCACGGGCGGCGAGGGCACGGCGGACCTCTACGCGGTCGGCACGGGCGACGCGGGGAACCCCGGGCTCGTCGGCTTCGCGTACGGCGTGCGCGAGTCCACCATCAACCTGCCGGCGACCAACGCGTCGATCATCGGCGTCGGCTGCACGATGAACAAGTCGACCTGGGCCAGCGTCACGGGGCTCAAGGTCGGGCTCGCCGTGCCGGTGCTCGACGCGACGGGCGGCATCGCGGACCTGCAGGCGCAGCGCGATCCGGTGCCCGGCGAACCGTGCTGGTTCTCGAGCGCGGGGCCGACGCTGACGGGGATCGCCAAGCCGGAGATCATGGCGCCGGGCGCGGCCATCGTGGGGGCGATGTCGTCGCAGGCGGTGCCACCCGGGCAGGCGAGCATCTTCACGAATCCGCAGTGCCCCGCGCCTCCGGGCAAGAAGCCGAGCGACCTGTGCCAGCAGATCGACGCGACGCACGCCGTGTCCTTCGGCACGTCTTTCTCGTCGCCGGTCGTCGCTGGCGCCGTCGCGGTTCTCCTGCAGCACGACCCGACGCTCACGCAGGACGAGGTGCTCGCGGCGCTGCAGGGCGGCGCCCATCCGCTGCGCGGAGCGGCTGCCTTCGAGGACCAGGCGGGTCCAGGCGAGGTGGACGTGCTGGGCGCCGTACGGGCGGCGGATCGGAACCGGAAGCCGCAGACGGCGCTGCCCGTGCGCTCGGCGAGCTGGCTCACGCTCGGCGCGGACGTTTGCCTCGCGGACGGTTCGACGCCGGTGCAGGGCGTGGTGGAGCTGCGAACGGCGCCCGATGGTTCGGGCAACGCCGAGCCGGCGGACGGCATCGGCGCCGGGCGGCTCGCCGCGTACGCGCTCGTGGACGGGCAGGCCGTCGACGGCGCGATCCAGTCGCTGGCGAGGCGCGGCCCGGGCGTGTGGATCGTGAGCACGCAGGTCCCGCCGGGGCTCGGCGGCTCGCAGCTCACGGTCGGCGTCACGCTCGACGGCCGCGACGTCGTCATGCCGCGCACGATCCCCATCGCGGCCGACGCGTGGGACGCGGACTACGGGAGCTTCGTCAAGGGTGGCTGCGCCGTCGGCGCGTCGGGCGCGCCCGCCGGCTCTCTCGCGTGGGCCGCCGGCGCCCTCGGCTTCGCGATCGCCCTCGGGGCGAGGCGCCTCAGCGGTCGGACGGCGGCATCGGCGGCGGCCGGAGCGAAGAGAGCGACAGCGCCTGGACGTGCGACGTCTCGCCGGTCCGGTCGAGCGCGAGCTTGAAGAGGACCGGACCGATCATCTCGTTGACCGCGATGGTCGCGACCGCGAGCGAACGGAAGGCCGGACCGAACGACGGGAAGTCCTTGGAGATGACGAGCGAGAGGCCGAGCGCGAGCCCGGCCTGGGAGATCAGGCCGGACCACGACCACCGGCGGAGGGCCGGGGGATCCTTGGCGAGCTTCCCGGAGACCAGCGAGCCGATCCAGGTCACGCCGGCGCGCGAGCCGGCCATGAGCAGCGCCACGGGCCAGAGATGCCGGATGAGCGGCACGTCGAGGTCGGCGCCCGCCGTCGCGAAGAAGACGACGTAGACCACGGTCCCCGTCTGCTCGATGTACTCGACGAACCGCTTTCCCTGGTTGGACATGTTGCGGACGATGAAGCCCGCCACCATGAACGTGAGGAGCGAGTCGAACTGCAGGTAATCGAGCACCGTGCTCACGCCGAAGCCGAGCACGAGCAGCACGACGAGCATCTGCCGGTCCACGAGGCGCAGGTAGAGCGCGATGACGAGGCCCAGCGTCGTCCCGAGCGCGACGCTGCCGAACAGCTCGTGGCCGAGCTGGACGAACGCCTCCGCCGAGAAGGCGGCCGACGAGTCGAGCATCGGCCGCGTGCACCCGAGCACCGTCGCGATGAGAACCACCACGACGATGTCCGAGACCATGACGAAGCCGAGCGTGAAGGTGGCCAGCGGCCCGTGGGCGCGCGTCTGCGAGAGGATGCCGAGCGTCGCCGAGGGGCTGCGCGTCACGCTGAGCGCGCCCCACAGCATGCCGACGGCGATCACCTGCGTCATCGGCAGGTTGCGCGCGAACGGCAGCAGCGGCCGCGCCGCGATGAACACACCCGTCAGCGCGATGATGACGAGCACGCACTGGACGACCATCGCCCACGCGAGCCCCTTCGCTCCCTGCCTGAGCGCCGAGAGGTCCAGCTCCGCACCGCCGGCGAGCGCGATGAGCGCGAGCGCCAGCGTGTTCACCGGCGACATGCTCTTGACCGTGTGCTCGTCCACGAGGCGCAGCACGTACGGCCCGGCGGCGATGCCCGCGATGAGGTACCCCGTGAGGTGCGGCAGCCCGAGCGGCGCGAGCAGCTCGCTCGTCAGGGTGCCGGCGACGAGCAGGAAGCCGATGGACGCGATGGTCCACAGGCTCCCGTGCATCTCGGGCACGGCGCGCGTGACGTAGAAGATGAGCGCCGTGAACGCCACGAGGAGCACCGCGTGCGTCACGTGGTGTCCGAAGCCGCGGCGTGCGGGCGACACGGCGGCCGTCATGCCGTCACCCTGGCCGGCGGGGGCGATTGCGCCGCGCCGCTGTCGATCTCTCCGGCGGCCTGCAGC
>DASVWO010000539.1:0-11874 GCA_036393165.1 Polyangiaceae bacterium
CGACCAGCTGACCGAGCTCGTTGTTCGCGCTCAGGCCGGCGCTCGAGCACACCTTGTTCGCGTCGCAGTTGTCGTCGCGCACGCTCTTGTCGTGCAGCATGAAGATGGACGTGCCGACCGCGATGAGGGCCGAGGCCCCACCGATGCCGACGAGGATCCACCCGTCCATGCGGGCGCGCTGACGGGCGTCGCGCTCCTCGTACGTCTCGCTCTTCTTGGCGGCGGGCTGCGCGGTGTCGTCCGCAAAGGCCGGGGCGACGGTCCCGAGGAACAGCGAGGAAGCGACGACCGATGCGACGAGCCGCGCACTCATGACGAAGCGAGACGCTAGCACGTCCGTTATGCTCCGTGGCGGCATGAGCAGACGACTCGCGGTTTGCGTCGCCGCCGCGATCGTCGCCGCAATGCCGTCGATTGCGCTGGCGCAGGAAGTAGCTGACGCCCCGCCCGTGCCCTTCGCCACGCCGCGCGAGGCGCTCATCCCCGGCAGACCCGGGATGCCCGGCGGCATCCACCTCATGATCAACGGCTTCGCCGAGGCGCAGAACGCGGGCATCCCCGGGCACACCATCAACAACCCGGGGGCCGGAAGCTTCAACGCCGGCAGCACCTACCCGCTCCTCGTCGACGATTGGGCTATGGCCTATGCGCGCGACTCGCGCGGCTGGGTGGAGGGGCTTCTCATGCTCAACTTCGAGCCGCTCACGGTCGGCGCCGCCGGCTATCCGGAGATCGGACAGTCGGGCGAGGGGCTCTGGGATGCGCAGCATGCCCACCAGCTGTTGCACCAGGCCATGGTCGCCGTGCACCCGCTCTCGGGCATCGACGGCTGGCACCCGGTCGACATGATGACCGAGGGCAACTTCGACCTCTCGCTCTTCGGCGGCCAGGGCAGCGCGACCATTGGCCCGCCCATCTTCATGCACCGCGCAAGCAACCCCGGGCCGACGGTGCCGCGCAAGCACCACAAAGGAGAGAACCCGCACGAGACGTTCCCGGTCCTCGGCGCGTCGCTGCGCATCCACGGGACGTGGCTCGAGGCGTCCGCCTTCAGCGCCCTCGAGCTCACGCCGCAGGACAGCCGCCTCTATCCGCACGTCGCCGCCCCCGAGTCGTACGCCGCGCGCGTTCGCCAGGACGTCGGCCAGTGGCTCGAGCTGCAGGTCTCCGGCGAGCGTCTGCGCAACCAGGGCCACGGAGAGCCCGACGCCTACCAAGCGAGCGCGAGCGCCTACGGCTGGTGGAACGTCCAGGGCTGGCGGCTCGACGGATTGCTCGACTGGGCCCTCGACCTGCCCGACGCCGACGCCAGCGGTCGTCGCGCGACGTCCCAGGCCGCTCTCGGCGAATTCGCCGCGCGTACACCGACACGCGTCGCGACCGTATGGACGCGCTCGGAGCTCAACCAGCGCGAGGAGTCCCCTGCCGTTGCGGGGGAGGGGCCCCGCAACAACGGGATAGCCGGCATCGTCTCGTCCCCCTGGTTCTTCCAGAGCTTCGGGCTCGAGCGCGTCGTTTGCCAGAGCGCAGCGAGCGGGCTCAGCTTCGGTCTCTTCGGGGAGGCCACCTTCATCTACATCCCCCCGGTGCTGCAGTCGTTCTACGGGACGGAGGCGGCCTTCACCGTGAACCTCGGGGTGCACCTGTCCGGCATGTGGATGCTCGGCGGTGACCTGCGACCCATGAGCATGCCGATGAACATGCCCTGAAAGGCGGACGAGGAAGAGCTCGCGGCAATTTGCCACGTACCGAGCTGGCGCGGACCGCGCTAATCCGAAGAATTGACCATGAGCCCGTCCGACGTCGACAGCACCGGCGCCGATCTGCTGCAGCTGGTGAACGGGATCACCGACTACGCGATCTTCCTCCTCGACACGACCGGACACATCGTCACGTGGAACGCCGGTGCCCAGCGCATCAAGGGCTACCGCCCCGAGGAGATCATCGGCCGCCACTTCTCGGTCTTCTATCCGCTCGCCGACATCGCCGACCACAAGCCGGAGCGCGAGCTGGAGATCGCGGCGCGCGACGGGCGCTTCGAGGACGAGGGCTGGCGCCTGCGCAAGGACGGCTCACGCTTCTGGGCCAGCGTCATCATCACCGCGCTGCGCTCGCCGGAGGGCGAGCTGCGCGGCTTCGGCAAGGTGACGCGCGACCTCAGCGAGCGCTGGCTGGGTCGCTTGCTCGAGGGCGTCGTCAACGCCATCGAGGATGGGATCGTCGTTCGCGACCGGAGGGGCGACCCGGTGTGGGCCAACGAGGCTGCCGCCAGCCTCGGCGGGTGGGCGAGCGCCGCGGATCTCGTGCAGGAGCAGAACGCGAGCGACGATCCGACGCACGAGCTCACCGACGAGAACGGGAAGGTCCTCGCACGACAGGACCTCCCGGCTGCCCGCGTGATGCGTGGCGAGCCCACGGCCGCGACCGTCGTGCGCGTTCGCGAGAAGGCGACCGGGCGCATATGGTGGGGAACCGTCCGTGCGCGGCCCATCCTCGGGTCGTTCGGCGAGCCGGAGCTCGCCGTCAGCGTATGGCGCGACGTCAGCGTCGAGCGCAGAAGGCAGGAAGCCTCGCGCTACCTGTCGCGCGCCGCCAAGGTGCTGACCGAGACCCTCGACTACGGCACGACGATGTCACGTCTGGCCCGCCTGCTCGTGCCCGAGCTGGCCGACTGGTGCACTGTCGACGTGCTCGAGGACGGCGCGCTGCGCAACCTGGCCGTCGCGCACGTGGATCCCGCGAAGGTCGAGCTCGCGCGCGAGCTGCAGGCGCGTTACCCGCCGCGTCTCGGCGAGCCGACGGGCGTGGCAGCCGTGGTGAAGACGGGTCGCTCGCAGCTCGTGCCCGAGCTGAACGACGCCGTGCTCGTCTCGGGGGCGCGAGGCGACCCCGATCTTCTACGCATCCTGCGCGAGCTGGGGCTGCGATCGGCGATGACCGTGCCCCTCCGGGCGCGCGACCAGGTGCTCGGCGCGATGACCCTCATCTCGGCCGAGTCACGCCGCATCTACGACGAGTCGGACCTCGCGCTCGCCGAGGAGCTGGGTGTGCGTGCCGGCACGGCGATCGACAACGCGCGCGCCTACGGCGAGGCGCGGGCGGCCATCAAGCTTCGCGACGAGTTTCTGTCCGTCGCGGGCCACGAGCTCCGCACGCCGCTCACCGCGCTGCAGCTCCAGCTCCAGAGCCTCGACGCCGCGTTCGCTCGCGGCCAGGTCGTCGCCGAGCCCGCGCGCTGGGAGCCTCGCGTGCACAAGACGGTGGGGCACGCGTACAGGCTGCAGCGGCTCATCGACGAGCTGCTCGACGTGTCGCGCATCACGTCGGGCCGGCTGAGCCTGGAGCGCGAGCCGATGGACCTCGCAGAGCTGGCGCGCGAGGTGGTCGAGCGCCATACGCCCGAGGCGCAGCGATCTGGTTCCACCGTGACCCTCGAGCTCTCGGGCAACACGCGAGGCAACTGGGACCGCACGCGGCTCGATCAGGTGCTCACGAACCTGCTGTCGAACGCGGTGAAGTACGGCGCCGGAAAGCCCATCGCGCTCTGCGTGATCGGTCCGGGCGACGGCGAGGCGAAGGTGCGGCTCGTCGTGCGCGATCACGGCATCGGCATCGATCGGGAGGCGCAGCCGCGCATCTTCGGACGCTTCGAGCGCGCCGTCAGCGAGCGGCATTACGGCGGGTTCGGTCTGGGCCTCTGGATCGTGCGCGAGCTGGTCGAAGCCCACGGGGGCAGGGTCCGCTTCGAGAGCGAGCCCGGAAGGGGGTCCACCTTCTACGTCGACCTTCCCACGGAGATCACGCATGCCTGACGCCCCCGTTCGGACCCAGCGCCCGGTGCTCGTCGTCGACGACGATTACGACGTTCGCGACGCGATCGCCGACGTCCTCGAGATCGAGGGCATCAGCGCGGCGTTCGCGGGGGACGGCATCGAGGCGCTGCAGTGGCTGCGGGACCATCCGCCGCCGTGCCTGATCCTGCTCGACTGGATGATGCCGCGATGCGACGGGGCGAGCTTCCGCGAGGTGCAGAAGAGCGACCCCGTGCTCGCTCGCATCCCCGTCGTGCTCCTGACGGCGGACGCGCGCATCGACGAGAAAATGCGCGCGCTGGACGTCGCGGCTTGCCTGCGAAAGCCGGTCGACCTCGAGCGGCTGTCGAGCGTGATCCGCAAGTACTGCGATTTCGACGGCGCGCCCTAGGCGTCGTGCCGGACGTACTCGAAGTCGATGGGGCGGCCCTTGATGCCCTGCTTGGGCGGGCTGATCCAGTTAGCCATCTGCTTCGGGTCGTAAATGGGCTTCGTCATCAGGCTGCGGACGAAGGCACGGTCGGCGTCGTTCGGCAGCCATTCGTCACGACGAGCTTCCCACTGCTCCTTGGTGATCAGGTTGCCGTCCGGATCCGCGTACAGCCCCCCGTAGATGCCGACGTGCCTGTGGAAGCGGCGGCTGGGAAGACGCAGCTGCTGCGTCACGCCGTGCGAGGCGATGGCGCGATTCCACTTGTCGACGCCGCGCTGGCAGTCCTCGACGTACGCGTCGCGCAGGACCTCGTTCATCGCGTTGCGCATGGGCACCTCTTCGCGCTCGACGCGCCCGTCCTTCGGCGCGTCCATGGCGTACGTGCCCGTGAGCGCCATGTGGTCCTCGAACTGCTCCTCCTTGGCGCGGCCCTTGAGACCCGACGCGAAGAAGCTGGCGGCGTTGGAGCTCACCTCGCCGCCAAAGAGGTCGAGCGAGAGCGAGTACCAGAGGTTGAGGTACTTCTGCATCGTCGGCAGGTCGATGACCCCGAGCTTGCGCACGTCCTCGGGGTGCTCCTTCTTGTTCTCGGCCATCACCTTCGCGGTGCGGTCGA
The DNA here is from genome assembly GCA_036393165.1 of Polyangiaceae bacterium. Classification (GTDB taxonomy): domain Bacteria; phylum Myxococcota_A; class Polyangia; order Polyangiales; family Polyangiaceae; genus Palsa-1150. Next base: position 4,862 of record DASVWO010000539.1, read on the forward strand.
CGACGCGCAGCACGCCCGTCTCGCCGACGAACATGTGGTGCGCCTCCTCCGTGAGCATGAAGCGGGTCGTGCGCGAGAGCGGGTCGAAACCGCTCTCGGCGAGAGCGAGGAGCTGGAACTTGCCGTCGCGGTCGGTGAAGAAGGTGAACATGAAGAACGAGAGCCAGTCGGTGCACGGCTCGTTGAATGCGCCGAGGATCCGCGGCTTGTCGGGATCGCCGCTGCGGCGCTGGAGGAGCGCCTCCGCCTCCTCGCGGCCGTCACGCCCGAAGTAGGAGTGCAGCAGGTAGACCATCGCCCAGAGGTGACGCCCCTCCTCGACGTTCACTTGGAAGAGGTTCCGCAGGTCGTAAACGCTGGGGCACGTGTGGCCGAGCATCCGCTGCTGTTCGACGCTCGCCGGCTCGGTGTCGCCCTGGGTGACGATGAGGCGGCGCAGCGTGTTGCGGTGCTCGCCCGGCACCTGCTGCCACACGGGCTTGCCGAAGTCGTCGCCGAAGCCGATGGTGCGATCCTTCACCGCGTCTGCGAGGAAGATGCCCCAGCGGTAGTCGGGCATCTTCACGTAGTCGAAGTTCGCCCACCCGTCGGCGTCCACGCTGATCGCGGTGCGGAGGTACACCATGTCCTCCTGGAAGCCGCTCGGCCCCATCTCGCGCCACCACTGGATGTAGTTCGGCTGCCACGCCTCGAGCGCACGCTGCAGGCGCTTGTCGTCGGTGAGGTGGACGTTGTTCGGGATGCGCTCGTTGTTGACGGTGGACATCGCTAGGTCCTCTTGAAGTCGAACTCGGGGCGTTCGGGCTTGCCGTAGAGAGTGAGGGCGCCGCGCGGGCCGACCGCATTGGGGCGCTGGAAGATCCAGTTCTGCCAGGCCGAGAGACGGCCGAAGATCTTGGTCTCCATCGTCTCGGGCCCGCCGTAGCGCAGGCTCGCTTCCATGCCGGTCATCGCGTCGGGTGAGAGGCTCGCGCGCTCCTCGAAGGCGATGCGCACCTCGTCCTCCCAGTCGATGTCGTCCGGCGCGAACGTGACGAGCCCCGCTTCGAGCGCGGCCTTCGTGTCGAAGGGCCCCTCGTGCTCGAGAACGCGCGACACGCGCTCGGGCTCGCGGAGGAACCGGCTCTGCAAGCGCGTGAGGCCGTTGCTCATCGGGTACGGTCCCGCGTTCATCGTCGAGACGCGCAGCTCGTTCTTTCCGTCCGGGTCGTCGAGCATGTAGATGCGGTCCGCCGCGAGGGCGATCTCGAGGAACGTCCCGGCGAAGCAGCTTCCCGGTTCGACGAGGGCGAAGAGGCTCTTCGCGGTGTTGTCGAGGCGCTTGAGCACGCGCTTCACGAGGAGGGTGACCTCGCGGACCAGACCGTCGTCCTTGTGCTTGGCGAGCATCGCGTCGACGGCGAGGATCTTGGCGGGATCGCCGCTCGTCTTGAGGGCAACGACGCCGACGTTCGGGTGGTTGAAGCGCAGATCGAGCAGCGCGTCGTCGAGCTCGCGCCACGCGCGGATCACCCAGGCGCCGGAACCCGCCTTCGCGAGATCCTCCGGTGTCTGCGGCTCTGCGCTCTCGGGCGCGCGCACCGTGAGCGTCGCCGTGTGCGCGGCCTCGTCGAGCTCCAGAGAGACGTACTTGCGCTCGGTGCCGAGTGGCTCGAGCTTCACCGGCTTCATCGGCCGCCGCTTGCTGCGCGCCACCATCGCGTCGAGGCGGCGCTTCACCGTGCCGTCGAAGTCCTTCTTGCCGGGCGCCTCGTCGACCAGCCCCCACTCGACGGAGCGCTTGCCACGCACGCCCTCGGCGACGGTGGAGAACGCGTCGGCGAGATCGCGCCGGATCTTGCGCTTGTCCACGAGGCGCGTGAGGCCCCCCGTCCCGGGGAGCACGCCGAGCAGCGGCGCCTCGGGAAGGCTGACGGCGCTCGACCCGTCGTCGACGAGGACGATCTCGTCGCATGCGATGGCGAGCTCGTAGCCGCCACCCGAGGAGGTGCCGGCGAGCGCGGCGAGCGACGAGACGCCCGACTCGGCGCTCATCTCCTCGAGGTACAGGCGCGTCTCGTTCGTGAACTTGCAGAAGTTCACCTTGAAGCCGTGCGTGCTGCTCCCCAGCATGTAGATGTTGGCGCCCGAGCAGAAGATGCGGTCCTTGCCGCTCGTGAAGACGATGGCTTTGACCGCGGGATGCTCGAACCGGATGCGCTGCAGCGCGTCGGCCAGCTCGATGTCGACGCCCAGGTCGTACGAGTTGAGCTTGAGCGGGTATCCCGGCCGCATCCCCTCGTTCTCGCGCACGTCGAGGACGAGCCGAGCCACGGCCCCGCCGTGCTCCTGCGGGAGCTCCAGGCGCCAGTGGCGGTAGCGGTCGGGATGCGTCTCGAAGCGGACCGGAGGCAGGGCGGAGTCGTCGGCGTGAGCTCCCATGGGCTCGCGAAAGGTAGAACGAGACCGGCGGGCGAGCAAGTAGTATAGTGCGTCCAGTCGACCTGACATGCACTATACTGCGTCTCCCTCCGATCGACGCGCGGAGCTCCTTCGCTCCCTGGGCACGGCGGTGCGCGCGCGCAGGACGGAGCTCGGCCTCACGATGCGAGCGCTCGGCGAACGCGCCGGGGTAAGCGAGCGCTTCCTCGCCCAGCTCGAAGGAGGCGAAGGCAACATCTCGGTCGCACGCCTGCAGGACGTGGCCGAGGCGCTCGGGACGAGCGCCGCGACGCTCCTCTCCACGCACCTGGGCGCCAAGCCGCGGACGGCGCAGGTCGTGTCGCTCCTCGGCCTTCGCGGCGCGGGCAAGAGCACACTGGGGCCCGAGATCGCGCGACGACTCGGCGTCCCGTTCTTCGAGCTCGACGCGCTCGTCGCTCGCGACGCCGGGATGCCGCTCGCCACCATCTTCGAGATGCACGGCGAGGCTTGGTTCCGCAGGCTCGAGCACGACGTGCTCCGGCGCTTCCTCGACAGTCACGACGCGGCGGTGCTCGCGACGGGCGGCTCGATCGTAACCGCGAAAGAGACGTACGACCTGCTCCGCAAGCGCACGACCACCGTGTGGCTTCGTGCCCGCCCGCAGGATCACTGGGACCGCGTGCTCATGCAGGGCGACGCGCGGCCCATGCGCAACCGGGCCAACGCGATGGCGGAGCTCAAGTCGCTCCTTCGCACGCGCCGCCCGCTCTACGCGCTCGCCGACCACGTGGTCGACACCTCGAGCGCCACCTTCGACAACGCGGCCACGCGCATCGTGGACGCCGTGACGGACGCAGCAGACGCAGACGCAGACAAGAAGAGGAGTCGGGAACGATGATCGAGCTCGCCAGCTACGTGTGCGGAACGTGGATCTCCGGCAAGGGCGGACGTGCGGCCACGCTCGTCAACCCCGCGACGGAGCAACCCCTCGCCACGGCGTCGACCGAGGGCATCGACTTCGGCGCCGCCCTTGCCCACGCGCGCGACAAGGGAGGGCCGGCCCTTCGCGCGATGACGCTCAAGCAGCGGGGCGAGATGCTGCGCGCGATGTCCCGCGCCGTCCATGGGAAGCGCGACGAGCTGCTGGGGATCGCCATCGCGAACGGCGGCAACACGAGGTCGGACGCCAAGTTCGACGTCGACGGCGCGATCGGCACGCTCGCGGCGTACGCGGACCTGTCGGCGGAGCTCGGCGACGGCCACGTGCTCGCGGACGGCGACTCGGTGCAGCTCGGACGCAGCCCGCGTCTCTTCGGACAGCACGTGTACACGCCGCGCACGGGCGTCGCGGTGCACGTCAACGCGTTCAACTTCCCGGCCTGGGGGCTCGGCGAGAAGGCGGCGTGCGCGCTGCTCGCCGGGATGCCCGTGATCGCGAAGCCGGCGACGAGCACCGCGATACTCACGCATCGCATCGTGCAGATCCTCGTCGACGAGAAGGTGCTCCCGGAGGGCGCGCTGTCGCTCGTGTGCGGCTCCTCGGGCGACCTGCTGGATCGGCTCGGCGGCCAGGACGTGCTCGCCTTCACGGGTTCCAGCGTCACGGCGGCGACGCTGCGCGCCGGCAAGGCGTTCACCCATGCGTCGGCGCACGTGAACGTCGAGGCCGACAGCCTGAACGCAGCGATCCTGGGGCCGGACGTCGAGGGGTCGTCCGACGTGATGAACCTGTTCGTCGGCGACGTCGCTCGCGACATGACGCAGAAGACCGGGCAGAAGTGCACGGCGATCCGCCGCGTCTACGTGCCCGCCGCGAAGATGGAGGCCGCCCTCGAGCAGCTTCGCGAGCGGCTCGTCGCGGTGAAGGTCGGCGATCCGTCACGCGAGGACGTCGGGATGGGACCGGTCGCCACCAAGCAGCAGCTCGACGACGTGCGCGCGGGCATCGCGAAGCTCCAGACGTGCGCCAGGGCGGTGTGCGGCGGTCCCGGCGTCGTCGAGGCGCTCGGCGTTTCCTCCGGCAAGGGCTACTTCGTTGCGCCCACGCTGCTCCATGCAAGCGATCCGCGCGAGACGGACGCCGTGCACACGCACGAGGTCTTCGGACCGGTCGCGTCCGTCCTCCCCTACGACGGAACCCCCGCGACCGTCTCGAAGCTCGTGTCCTGGGGCGGTGGCGGTCTCGTCACGAGCGTGTACAGCGACGACAAGGACTTCACGCGAGACGTCGTGCTCGGCATCGCACCGCTGCACGGCCGCATCACGATCGGCTCGTCGAAGACGGCGTCGCAGTCGGTCCCGCCGGGCACGGCGCTCCCGCAGCTGCTCCACGGCGGCCCCGGCCGCGCCGGTGGCGGCGAGGAACTCGGCGGCCGCCGCGGTCTCGCCCTCTACATGCAACGGACGGCGCTGCAGGGCGATCGCGCGCTCGTCGAATCGATCGCCGGCAAGCGCTGACGTCGCCACGGCACGTGTCGCGCCGCCACGGCGTGACACCCTGCCACGTGCGCTGATTTCCGCAGAGAAGCGGACAGCGTGGCACGTTGGTACTCGAACCCGCTTGCGCGCCGCCGGCGCACGCTCCCGTTTTTCCTGCGATCCGCGCGCCGGTACGCCCGCTGCAAAGCGCGGCGTCGCCAAAAATTGACGGGAGGAACCATGGAGTTCGACGACGCGATCGGGAAGGTGAGTCACCTCTATCGAACTGTCACTGGGCACGACATGCCCATGACCGAGGCGCCGTACGCGCCGATCCCCGCGGAGCGGGATCCCGTGCAGCACGTGCAGGAACAGATGGATCGTCTGATCGGTCTGCTCGGGCCCGGAACGACGACGCGCACGTTGATGCCGTGGTCGCCGCCGATCGCGATCTACGAGAGCCCGCAGGAGGTCGTCGTCGCGGTCGACGTTCCCGGCACCTCGCGCGACCGCGTGGGCGTGCACGTCGAGAGCGGCGCGCTCGTCGTGAGCGGCAAGCGGACGCCGGCGCCGGCCAACGGCGAGACCCTGCGTCACGCCGAAGTGCGCTTCGGCGACTTCCGCCGCGTCATCCCGCTGCCGTTCGGGCTGCGCACGGCCGAGATGACGGCGCGTCTCGAGGGCGGCGTCCTCGAGGTCCGCATCCCGCGCGACGGCGCCAACGGCGTGCGTCAGGTCTCGGTCGCCTGAAGCGACTGATCGGTCACGAGAAGCACAAAAAACCAGGAATTGGAGGAATGCCTATGGAGACGGCGAAGGTGGACATCCGCAAGCTGCAGCTGCTCAACGATTGCATCAACCGCACGATCGAGGCGCTCAACCAGGTACGCCTGTCGGTTCACGCCGGCGGCATCCAGCACTCGGCGCAGATGGGCCTGCAGGGGCTCGGGACGCCGTTCGGCGGCTTCCCCGGCAGCTACCCCGGCGCGTTCGCGTCGCCGTTCGGCCTCTCGCCGCAGCAGGCGGCGGCCATGGTGCCCGGGTTCGCGCAGGTCGGCGCACTGGCCGGCTACCCCAACGCGTTCGGGAACGCCACGGGCATCGGGCACAGCTCGGTCGATCCGCGCGTCGCTTGGGACTGGCAGAACGACCCCTACACCGCGGCGCGCATCGCGCAAACGTTCCCTTTCGTTCACTGGGGGCAGTCGCCCTTCGCGTGGCCGAACGTCTGATTCGGTTCAGCGCGGTCGCACTGCGGCCGCGCCGGTGAGCCGAAGGAGAGGGCGGTGCCTCGTCGACGAGGCGCCGCCCTTTCGCTTTTGTCGCTCTCCGCCTGCCCCCCGCCCTCACATCCAGGCGTCGGCTCCGAACGTCGCCGTCACGGCCTCGTCGAGGGACGACACGTAGCGCACGAAGCGCTCGCAGACGGCGTTGGGCACCTGCGCGCTCGTCGCCAGGTCCGTCCGGTTCTCGGCGGGCATCACGATGCGCCGCAGGTTGCGCTGATAGGCGCCCTTCACCTTGTACGCGGCGTCGCCGACGCTGCGCACGACGAGGGCGTCGTGCGAGTCGGCGATGAGCACGCCGGAGAAGGCCACGTCTTGCGGCACGGGCTTCTGCAGGAAGACGCTGAGGAACGCGAGGGCCGTCGGCAGGCCAGCGGACGGCCCGCCCGAGGGCTCGTCCTCCTTGGTGACCTTGTACGTGTACTGGTAATCGAGCACGTCGCTCGTCTGGTGCGGGAAACGCGAGCGGGCGTACTCGCGCACGGCAAAGAACGTGTTTCGCACGTGCTGCTTCATCTCGTACGTGACGTTGCCGAGGATGTCGTCGCTCGAGAGGAAGCCGCCGCGGCCGGGCTCGACCGGCCGACGATCCGCCCACACCTGGTGGATGAGGCCCTTGGTCTTGCCGACGAACTGGAACACCGCCGCGGCGAGCACGCGTCCCACCGGGTGAGCGTCGCGCTCGGCCGCGTCGGCCAGCGCTTCGGCGCGTTCGGCGCATCGTGCGGCCCCATCGGAGTCGCCGAGGACGCGGCGCAGCGTCGCCATTTCGCGCCACGCGCCCGCGCGCAAGGGGCTCGCCCGGAGACGCGTCTCCAGAAGCTCGACGATTGCCGGACGCGCCAACACACGGGCGGCTGCGCGCTCCAGCTCGCGCGAGCCCGCGCGAGCGCACGCGCGCAGGAG
>DASVWO010000540.1:0-12675 GCA_036393165.1 Polyangiaceae bacterium
GACGCGATGGCGTGCTCCCACTGGTCGCTGCGCGCCGCGACGTGCCGTTGCAGGTCGTCGGCGAGCGAGGCCGCGCGATCGAAGCGTCCCTCGAGGGCGGCGAAGCGCGCGCCCTGCATCAGCGCGTAGCGGCGCCGCAAGAAGGGATCGTCGACGCGCTCGACCGCTTGCCGGAGGATCTCGTCGACGAGCGCGGGATCGGCGCCGAGGGCCGCCATCGCCAGGGCGCGCTCGCGGTATCCGTCCATGACGGCCGGCTGGGTGGCGATGCGCTGGCGCGTCCCCTCCTCCCATCCCGCGCAGTCGCCCTGCTGTGCCTGGATCGCGCTGCGGACCCAGACGCACCAGGTCGCGTCCGGAATGAGCGCGAGGCACTGGCTCACGGCGCGATCGGCCCCCGCGAAGTCCCCGGTGTACGCGAGCGCCTGGGCCAGCCCCGACCAGGCGATGCCGTACCGGGGATCGTCCTCGAGGGCGAGGCGATCGCTCTGCTCGGCGGCGACGAAGTCACCCATCCCGTTCTCGGCGTCGGCCAGGCTCGCCTGGATCTCGGCGTCCCCCGGGTAGGCGGCGCCGAGGGCACGCATGCGCGTCGCCCAACCCTCGAAGTCCGGCGGGTCGTGCTGCACGAGCGGGCGGAGGGCTTCGAGGTAGTCGCGATCGCGCGGCCCGAGCGACGCCTCGTCGTCGGCGGCCTTCGCGAAATGCTCGCGCGCGGAGAGCGCCTGGGTGCTGGACAACGCGTCCGCGAGCCGCAGGTGCGCCACGGTGATCGAGGGGTCCAGCGTGGTCGCCTGCTGGAGCTTCACGATGGCGAGATCCCCGGCGCCGTCGCGCTGGGCGCGGATGCCCGCGACGTACGCTGCGATGGCTTCCGGTTTCCCGGACGGGATGGGCAGATCCGTGAGCGCCGTGGGCGCGGGGCGAGCGGCGGACGACGCGGAGGCGATCGCGGACGTCGACGCCGAGGCCACCGCACTGGCATGCCATCCTGCCGCGCGGTAAGTCCGCCACGCTCCGAGCACCGCCACCGCCAGGAGCGGGACGGCGGCCAGCACCGCCGCTTTGCCCCGCAAGCGGCCCGGGCGACCGCCTCCCGCGCCGGGCGCGACGAGATCATCGAGGTGGGTCGCGAGCTTCGCCATCTCCGGGCGCGCGATCGCCGACTTGGCGAGGCACGCCAGGATGACCGCGTCGACCGACTCGGGGATCCGAAGGTTGCGCTTCGACGGGGCCACCGGCTCGTCGCGGGTGACCGAGACGATGATCTCGACATTGGACGCACCGGCGAAGGGGCGCGTCCCGGTGGTCATCTCGTAGAGGATCACGCCGAGCGAGAACACGTCGGTCGCGAAGCCGACCTCTTTCCCGAGGGCTTGCTCCGGGGACATGTACGCAGGCGTGCCGATGACGCCGCCCTCGCGGGTGACGCTCGACTCCGTGGGCGCGTCGTAGAGGATGCCGCCGGCGCGCTCGCGCAGCTTGGCGAGGCCGAAGTCGAGCACGCGGACCGACCCATCCTCACGCACCATCAGGTTGTCGGGCTTGAGGTCGCGGTGCACGACGCCCTTCTCGTGCGCGAAGGCCACGGCGTGCGCGGTGTCGCGGGCGATGCGCAGCGCTTCGGACAGCGGCAGCGGCCCGGCGACGGAGGCGAGGTGCTGCTTGAGGCTCGCGCCGCGAACGAGCTCCATCGCGAGGAAGGCCTGGCCGTCGGCCTCGCCGGCGTCGAGCACCCGCGCGATGCCGGGATGTTGCAGGGCGGTCATGACGCGCGCTTCGCGGACGAAGCGCTTGCGCCGCTCGGGGTCGTCGCCGTGGTCGGGCGCGAGGAGCTTCAGCGCGACGTGGGTGCCTCCCTCGTCGATTGCTTCGTAGACGACGCCCATACCCCCTTCGCCGAGCTTCGAGGCGAGCCGATAGCGGCCGACCGTCGTGGAGCTTTCGGCGACGGCAGGCGGCGTCATCGTCGCCGATCATAATCCCCGAGGGCGGGCAGCGTCTGGATCACTCCTCGGGCGACGACAGGCCCAGACGCTTCATGAGGCGGTACAGCGCGAAGCGGCTCGGGAGGCCCAGGGCGGCGGCGGCGCGCGTGACGCTCCCTGCCTGCTCGCGCAGGGCATCGCGGATCTGCTGCGCGCTCGGCTCCGCCGTCGGCGTCGCCGGAGTGGCCGGCTCGGCGCGCTCGCGCAGCGCAAGGACCGCATCACCGTCGCTTTCCGAGAGCGCGCGCCACAGCAGCGCGTCGAGCTCGCGCACGTTGCCGGGCAAGCTGCGCGTCATCAGATCGAGCACGAGCGCCGGGTCGACGCGGGGATGGGGCGATCCGTCGATCGTCGTCACGAAGCGCTCGAGCAGCGCGGGGCTTCGCTCGCAGGCGCGCAGAAGCAGGTGCCGCACGAGCAGCGGCACGTCGCAAGCGCGCTCGCGCAGGGGTGGCACCTCGATGCGGAGCGGAAAGCGCGCGCCGAAGTCGTGCGCGAGCCCGGACGGATCGCGGTTGGTCGCGGCGAGCAGCAGGAAGTCCGACCGGCGCGCGGCGGCGTCGCCGAGCCGCTGGTACTCGCCCCCCGCGTCGAGCACGCGCAGCAGGTGCGCCTGCAGGTCCACGGGAAGTTGCGCGATCTCGTCCAGGAACAACATGCCCCCGTGGGCCTCGCCCACCAGGCCGGCGCGCTCGGGCATGCCGACGTTCGGGTAGTTGCGCACGTGGCCGAACAGCTCCGCGTCGATGAGACCGGGCGGCAGCGTGGCGGCGTTTCGCGCGACGAGCGCGCGATCGCGACGCGCCGAGAGGCGGTGCACCGCCCTCGCCGACAGCTCCTTGCCGACGCCGCTCTCCCCCAGGATGAGCACGTGCCCGGCGGCTTCCGCCGCGAAGGCGACCTGCTCGCGGAGCCGCCACGTGGCCGGGGCCTCACCGAGGATGCCGAGCGCGTCGGGCCGGCCGAACGGCGCGAGGGCGTCGGCGGGGAAGCCACGCGACGGCGGGAGCCGTTCGGGGCGCTTCACGCAGAACAGCAGGAGCTGCCCCCGCACGACGACGGCGTCGCCGACCCCGAGCGTGCATCGCTCGACGTCGACCCCGCGCAGCTCGAGGGGTGGCTTGCCCGTCAACGTCACGTCGAGCGCATCGGCGCGCGCCTCGATGCGGAGCTGTTCGCGCGAGAGGCCGAGGCCTCCGAGCGGCCCGCCCGGCTCGTTGACGCCGGGACGCTGCCGCACGAGGCGCGCCCTCGGCCCACCGGATCCCTCTCCACGCCCCAGGGTCACCGCGGTGCCCTCGGTCAGCAAGGCGACCTCGCCGATGCGCTCGGGCTCCGCGTTGGACCAGGCGATCAGCAGCCCGAGGTGCTGCGCGGGCTTGCGACCGGTGGCGACGCGGATCGCGTCGAGGCCGGAGATTGTCTCCTCCTGGTCGGGCATCCAACCGGCAACTTAGCGCGCGGCGCACGGTCGCATCCATCACTCGGTGGTGAAGAACGCCGGGGCTCCCGTCTCGACGACGAGCGAGACGTCACCTCCGGCCACCGTGCTCGTGACCAACGTGGTGAAGGTCAGCGGTTGCGGGATCGTCGTCGTTGCCGATGGGAACTTCGCCACGGCGTCGGCCGGGATCGTTCCCGTCCCGGCCGCCGCGTCGAAGCTGCAGACCACGATCACGTTGGTGTCGAGGTTCGTGACGCTGACGAGCGTCTTGGCGCCGGTCGCACCGCCGCTCCAGGAGAACGTTGCGCTCTTCGTGAGATCGATCGGGTACACGGGGCTTCCGAGCTCCGTGCCGACGGGCGACGGCGACGTGAGGGTGATGGGACCCGGCGCCGGCGGCGTCGTGCCCGAGAAGGCCGGCACCGTGTCGCCCGTCGCGGTGACCTGGAAGACGTCGCCGGGCGCGAAGAGCTGAGTCATCTCGAACGCGCTGGTGTAGCCACCGTCCGCGAAAGACAGCGTCACGGGCGCCGGGAGTTTGCCGCCCGAGAGCGTCACGTTCCCCGCGCTGACGTCGACCGGCGTGCTCGCGTCGTCGGCGAGCACCGCGGTGCAGTCCTGGATCTGGCAGGGACCGGACGTCGTCACGGCACACGTGGGCCCGCCGGCGTCGCGCTCCCCGAATGTCGCCGTGAGAGTGCCCGTCGCGGCGCCTCCGTCCGTCGGCGCGGATTGCGCGACGACGACCTCTCCGTGGGTCGTTCCCCCCGAGCTGGAGCCGCCGCTGCTCGAACTGCTGCCGCTCGAGCCACCGCTGCTGCTGCTCGACACCCCTCCTGCGTCACCGGACGCGTTGCCCGTCCCGGAGGACGAGCAAGCCACGCCGCCCGACGCGGCGCCGACGAGCGCCAGGAGCCACAACCGCCGCACGACGCTCGGGCTCACAGGCTCCCCAGCATCGGCGTCGTGTTGCCGCTTCCGAAGATCCGGTTGCACACGGTACCGAGCGCCGCGGCCAGGATGCCGTTCTGGGCCTCGGTGAGGTCCACCATCCCGTTCTGCACGAGCGCATCGACGCCGGGGATCTGCACGGCGGAGGCAGTGCTGACCGTGCACATCACGCCGCCGTGCTCGGCGGTGGGGCCGAAGTCGCCCGTGTCCCGAAACGCCTGGTCGCCCACGCCGGAGACCGCCACGGGGTTCGTCGCGCTCATCTTCGCGATTGCGTAGCCGATGATCGGGTCGGACGCGGGGATGACGATGATGTCGACCGCCTGCTCGGACTGGGCGTCGTGGAAGACACACTGCTGACCGTCGGAGTCGGTGCCCACCGCAGTGACGTCCACCCCGGTCACCATGGCGGTCATCAGCCCTTGCACGTCCGCGGCCTTGAGCTGATTGCAGGTGACCTGCGGGTGGCCCCCGTCGCCGCCGCCGGCGTCGGAGTCCGATGTGCCGGAGGACGAGGACGACGACGCGCTGCAAGCGCAGGTCAGGGCCAGGGCAAGGACGGACGAAGTCTTCGCGATCCGCATGCCCCGCCCCAGAGCAATTCGCGCACCGATGGCGGCGCGACGTAACTGCGCGGCACCGCGCGGCCGGGACGCTCGCCTCCCGCGTGCGCGCACGTGCGGCCGGTGTGCGCGCACGCGCGCCGGCTCACATCGTCGACTGGAACTGGAAGCTGCGCTGCTGCTGCGCCGTCGCGTTCCCGCCGTAGCCGAAGTGCGAGTCGATCGTGCCTGCGCGTGAGCGGATCACGCGAGAAGCTTTGCGACGAGCTGGCCGCCGGCGAGGTGATGTTGAACGGCCCGGGAAGCGTGGCCACCGAGCTGGGCGCGCTGACGTCCGACGCCCGGTTGAATGCCACGGTGAACGATGTGTCCGCGGCGCTCGCGTTCGGAAACGACGCCGTGTACCAGATGTCGCCGAGGAACTCGTTCTTGCTCATGGGCGAGGACGTCGAGGTCCCATGGGACCTCGTCGGCGAGGCCGCGTCGCAGATCCTCTTGCGCGTGGACGGCAGCACGTGCGCGAGCAAGCTCGCCGATCACGTGGCTCTGCCCATTGCACGCGTCGCCGAGCAGCTGGAGCGGCTCGTCGGTCTCGGCCTCGTGTACATCGTCACGCCTTCCCTACCCGCCTGCGATCCCGAAGGCGAGGGTGGACTATCCGAACAAGGGTAGGTGCGTCCTGGGAGGCTCGATCAGCCGCCGCGAACCAGCGTTTCCTCGACGATGAAGTTAGAGCCGGCCCCCGGCGTCCCTCGCTGAAACAGCGGGGGAGCCGAGGGCCAGCGCGCTACTGCGATTCGCTCATGCGTCAGTCGCCGGAGGCGTCGCCGCCGGAGCTGCTGCCGCTGCCGTCGGCGCCGGTCTCGGAGCCACTGTCGGCGCCGCCGGAGCTGCTTCCAGAGCTGCTGCCGCTGCTGCTCCCGCTGCTGCTGCCGCTGCTGCTGCCGCTGCTGGATCCGCTGCTGCTGCCGCTGCTGGACCCAGCTTCCTCGCCGCCGGAGCTGCTGCCACTGTCGGTGCCGCTGCCGGAGCTGCTTCCGCTGCTGTTGCCGCCGCCCGAGGAAGAGGAGCTGCACCCGCCGACCACTCCGAGGCCGCCGAGCGCAAGGGAAAGGACGGTAATTCCAATCAAGCGATGATTCATATGCGTTTTCTCTTTCATCCCCCGGCCGTCAACCTGTCTCGTAGAGCAGACGTGGTCAAGGCATGACACGGGTGCCCCATGACATCGGCGTCGCATGACGCTGGCGCCATGGATCGGCCTGGATGAGGTGAAAGCGCTGCGAAGCCGAGAAGGGCTCGCCTTGACAGTGTCCGTTGTAACGGACATATTGCTCGCCAGGCAGTCGGACCGCGAGACACGGCACCGATCCTCCCCCGACGAGACCCAGAGACGAGCAGACGGCCCGATTGCCCCCGGCCCTCCCATCGCGTCGAAGCGTGGGAGGGCCGGTCTTTTTTGTGCGCTGTCGATGGAACGTGGGTTGCTCGATGGGTGAGCATGAAGCGAGCCACGACCTTCGTGATTCTGGGTGCGCTCGTCGTCGGCTTGGTCGCCATCGGGGCCGGCGCACGAGCGAGAGAGCCCATTTCCGCGGACCGCACGAGCGACCGATACGCGACGCGCAGTCAGGTGCGAGCGACGGCGGGGGCGCCAGGGGAGAGCCACGCTGTCCCATCGATGCTCTCCGTGGAGGTCAACGAGTCTCTCGCTCCACCCGTGACGCAACCCGAGGGCATCGACTGGGGCAACCCGTACGATCTCATGCTCCACGGCGTCAAGCCCGGGAGGACGCGCGACATGCGAGCGTCGGTGACGCCTTAGCCGTCCTGGACGTCTTCCCAGACGAGCGCGGCGATCTTCCAGCCCGAGTCCGTGCGGACCAGCGAGATGAGCTTCCAGCCGCCGCCTTCGCAGGGCTCGCCGTCGAGCTCTCCCGCTTTCCGGTAGCGGCTGGCGCGCCAGGCGAGCGAGCCCTGGACCTCGGTCCGCGCTTCCACCTCGTGCTCCTCGAAGTCTCGAAGTCGGCCTCCGAACAGGAGCGCCGCGCGCGGCGTCACGAAGTCCTCCACGCCGCTCGTCTCTGCCTTCCCCCCGGGCCGCACCACGGTGATCGCGGCGCCGGGCAGGAACATCGACGGTAGGGAGGCCACGCGAGGAACCACGCCTCGGTTGCAGAATGCGGAGAAGAAGCGACGCGCGAGAGCGTCGATCTCCGCACGGTCGTCGCGCAGGTCGTTCGCGCCTGGTTCGTCTCCCGCGGCGAACAGCGCGAGCTCCTTATCGCCTCCCTCGGCCCGGTGAACGCCGGCGCGCCTCATGCCGATGGCTTCGAGCACGTGGATCGAGCGCTCGTTGTCCGGCGTCACGATGGCGAGAACGCGCCGCCTCCCGAGGACGTCGAACGCGTAGCGGAGCGACGCCGCCGCAGCTTCGCGCGCATGGCCCTGTCCCCAGAAACGCGGGACGAACGCGTATCCGACGTCCGCGGCCGCGAGCGAGTCGCGCTGCACGAGCCCGCACATCCCCAGGAGCTCGCCGTCGCTGCGGCGCTCGACGGCCCAGAGACCGTGTCCGTGACGCCAGTAGCTGCCCACGAGCTTGTCCCGGATCCACGCGCGCGCCTGGTCCAGCGTTCGTACGTGGCGGTCGCCGATGTTGGCGATCCACGACGGCTCGTTCACCAGCTCGAGCACGAACGCGGCGTCCTTCTCGTCGAACCAGCGCAGCAGCAGTCTCTCGGTCTCCAGAACTCTCATGCGTAGAACCTCACCACGGCCGCCGCCCGGCGCCAGATCCGGTCCCGGAGCTCCGCGGGCTCGAGGACCTCCACTTCGGTGCCGATGCGAAGCAGCTCGGAGGCGGCGTGATCCAGCGACTCGATCGGGATCGTGATCCGCAGCCAGCCGTCGGGTCCGGCCTCGCCTCCGCGTTCGACGGCTTCGGCGACGGCCCGGCTGGATTCGCGCAGAAGCTTGCATCCGCGGCGGGAGGCACGCACGGTCGCCGAGCCGGAGTAGAGGTCTCGCTCGAAGCGGCGCACCGACTCCTCCCAGTACGCGGCGAGATCGAAGTCGGCGAGCGGTTCGAACGTGCCTCCCGTCTGTGTCGCGGCCAGGACGTTCGACACACGGTACGTGCGCGGCGACCGGGCCGTGTTGCGCGCGACGAGGTACCACTCGCCTGCCTTCAGGACGAGGCCGAGGGGATCCACGCTTCTCGTGTCGGCCGTCTTCCAGCTCTCGTAACGGATCCGAAGACGCCGACCATTCCAGACGGCATCCGAGATGGTGCCGAGCAGCGGGGTCGGGGTCGCGCCCTTGTACCAACCGATGGGATCGAGGTGAAAGCGCGAGCGAACGCGTCGCGCCTCGGTGTGCCACCCCGCGGGAAGGGCGGCGAGGAGCTTGAGCTGGGCCGACGCCACGGCGTCTCCCATGCCGAGCTCCCGCGCGGGGCCGGGCAGCCCGCAGAGGAACAGCGCTTGCGCCTCCGCCGCAGTCAGCCCGGTCAACCGGGTGCGCCACCCGCCGACGAGCTCGAATCCGCCCGCGGCGCCTCGCTCGACCACGATCGGAACCCCGGAGGCCTCGAGTTGCTCGATGTCGCGGTAGACGGTGCGGATCGAAACGCCGAGCGCTTCGGACAGTGAGCTCGCGCTCGTCCGGCCGCGCGTCTGGAGGATCAAGAGGAGCGAGAGGAGCCGGCTGGCCCGCATCGCGAGAACCGTAGCAACGATACCTGACAGGAGATGGCAGGATTCGAGGCGCAAGCTGCCGCCATGCCATCCATCGCCCTCGACGCGAGTCAGGTTCTCGAGCTTCGGCAGTACACGCTGCATCAGGGCAAGCGCGACGCGCTCGTGACTTTGTTCGACGGTCGCCTCGTGGACCCGCAGGAGGAGACCGGGATGCGCGTGCTCGGCCAGTTCCGGGACGTCGATTCGCCCGATCGCTTCGTCTGGTTGCGAGGGTTCCCCGACCTCGCCTCCCGCGCGAGCCTCCTCGCGTCGTTCTACGGAGGGCCCGTCTGGCAGGCGAACCGCGAGGCCGCCAACGCGACCATGATCGATTCGGACGACGTGCTGCTGCTCCGCCCCGTGGACGACGAGTCCGGGCTGCTCTTGCCCACGACGCGGGAGCCCGGCGCGGCCGAAGCGTCCCCTGGTCTCGTCGTCGCCACCATCTACCTGCTTCGCGCTCCCGTGGACGAGTCGTTCCTTCGCGTGTTCGACGGGCTCGTCGCGCCCGTCGTCGCCGCGGCCGGCGCGCCTCCACTCGCTCGGTATCGCACCGAGTACGGCCCGAACGAGTTCCCGAGGCTTCCGGTCCGCGAGGGAGAGCACGCGTTCGTCTGGATGACGTCGTTCGCCGGCACCGAAGCGTTCGACCGGTACCGGGCGGAGCTCGGGAAGTCGCGAGCCTGGGCCCGGACTGTGATGCCGGCGCTGGAGGCCTACCTCGCGTCTCCGGTGCAGGAACTGCGCCTCGCGCCTACGAGTCGATCGCTGCTGCGCCATCGAGAGCCCATCGGCTACTCCACGTCACGCACGGGTGGCCCGCACGACTTCGATTTCATCTGGGGAGACTGGTTCGTCGCGAGCCGCCGGCTCCGGGCACGGGGCGTCGGCTGCGAGGAGTGGGACGAATTCCCCGGAAACGCTCGTGCCGCAGCGCACCTCGGTGGCGTCGCGAACGTCGACGAGATCACGTTTCCGACGCGGGGTTGGGCGGGGATGACCGTGCGATCGTTCGACCCGGCGGCGCGCCAGTGGTCGATCCACTGGATCAGCTCGCGCACGGGTCGCATGGATCGAGGCGTCGCCGGCGGATTCGCCGGCTCCGAGCGGGGTGAGTTCTACGGCGAGGACGTCGAAGGCGATCGCCCGGTGAAGGTCCGCTTCGTCTGGACGAAGCTCGGCACCGACGCCGCGCGCTGGGAGCAAGCCTTCTCGTACGCGGACGGACCGTGGGAGACCAACTGGGTCATGATGTTCGACCGGAAAGCGAGCTGACCGAACGCATGCGAATGGCTGGTTTGTTCCTCGCTCTCGTGGCCAGCTGCGGCGCGCCGCCGCGCCCTTGTCCCGCCGCCCCCAGCGAGACCACGAACGCGTTCGTGCAGACGTTCCGGCTGCATTCGACCGTCTTGAACGAAGACCGCGTCGTCAACGTCCACGTGCCGCCGGACTACGCGAAAGGTACCGACCGGTACGCCGTCCTCTACGCCCTGGACGGTGGCACGCAGGAGGACTTCCCTCACGTCGCAGGGGTCATCGACGTCTCGGAGAGAAATGAGGTGATCCGTCCCTTGATCGTCGTCGGGATAGAGAACACCGAGCGACGGCGAGACCTGGTGAGCGCCACGTCGCTCCCGGAGGAGCAAAAGATTGCGCCGCACGCTGGAGGGACCGACGCGTTCCGCCGCTTCCTGCGAGAGGAGCTCGAGCCCGAGATCGCGAGGCGCTTCCGCACCTCGGGCGAGACCGCCGTCGTCGGCGAATCGTTCGCGGGCCTGTTCGTGCTCGAGACGCTGCTCGAGCAACCGGATCTCTTCGACACGTACATCGCGATCGACCCGAGCGTCTGGTGGAACGGGGGCGCGCTGGTCAAGAGCGTGCCGCAGCGACTCCCGACATGGACGGCGACGGCGCCGAAGCGGCTGTTCGTGGCCACGGCCGACTACAAGGAGACGCAGGACGGAGTCGACGCGCTGATGGCGGCGCTCCGCGAGGTGAAGCCGGCGCAGCTCGTGGCGACGCACGAGCCGTTTCCGTCCGAGCACCACAGCACGATCTTCCCGGTCGCGGAGGTTCGCGCGTACCGAGCGCTCTTCGCGGCGCCGGGGAAGTAGCCGCCTTGACAATGCCGAGGGCTCGCACAATATTCAACTCACCAGTTGAATGTCTCGGCAGACCCAAAGCGAGGCAGGCTGGACGGCGCTATCGGATCCGACGAGGCGAGCGATCCTCGAGCGGCTGACACGCGGGCCGACGCGCGTCACGGATGTCGCGGCGCCCTTCGACATGTCGCTCAACGCAGTGTCCAAGCACATCAAGGTGCTGGAGGCCGCGCACCTGATCCGCCGGTCGCGCCAGGGCCGCCAGCACACGCTCGAGCTCGACCCGAAGCCGCTGCGTCAGATCGCCCGCTGGGCGTCGGACATCGAGCGGTTCTGGTCTCAGCGGCTCGATCGCATCGAGCAGTTCTTCGAGGAGAAGGAGACGCGATCATGAAGCACGCGAAGGGCTCACGCGAAGAGTGGCTTGCAGCACGCCTCGCGCTCTTGAAGGCGGAGAAAGAGCTGACACGCCAGGGCGACGCGCTCGCTGAGCAGCGCCAGAAGCTACCGTGGGTCCGGATCGAGAAGGACTACCGCTTCCAGACGGATGACGGCCCGGCGACGTTGAGGGACCTCTTCAGGGGGCGCTCGCAGCTGCTCGTTTACCACTTCATGTTCGGGCCCGACTACGCTGCGGGCTGTCCATCCTGCTCGTTCATCGCGGACGGCTTCAACGGCTTCGCGGTTCATCTCGCGCACCACGACGTGATGCTCTGGGCCGTGTCGCGCGCGCCGCTGCCGAAGCTCGCTGCGTACAAGCGACGCATGGGTTGGACGTTCCCGTGGGCGTCGTCCTTCGGAGGTGACTTCAACGCGGACTTCAGCGTCGGCTTCACCGCGGAGGAACAGGTCGAAAAGGGCATCGACTACAACTACCGTCACGAGCTGAAGCGCGATCCGTCGGCGAGCGGCGGCGGCGCCGCCACGCACGCGGCGATGTGCGGGGTCGACACGCCCACCTACTTGCGCGAGCGGCCTGGGATGAGCGCGTTCGTGATCGAGGACGGCGTGATCCATCACACGTACTCGACGTACGCGCGCGGGGTCGATGCGCTGTGGGGCGCGAATCAATGGCTCGATCGCGCGCCGAAAGGACGGAATCAGCAAGGTCCGTGGTGGAAGCGCCACGACGAATACCCGACGTGAACGACGAGCACATCATCGAGGAGCGAAACATGACGAAGAAGAACGGCTATGCGCCCGTGAACGGGCTGAAGATGTATTACGAAATCGAAGGCGACGGCCATCCGCTGGTCTTCATCCCGCCGGCCTTCGGGTTCGCGGGATCGAAGTCGTTCCCGGATCTGTCGAAGAGCCGTGCGATCGTGACGATGGACCTCCAAGGAAATGGTCG
The DNA here is from genome assembly GCA_036393165.1 of Polyangiaceae bacterium. GTDB lineage: Bacteria > Myxococcota_A > Polyangia > Polyangiales > Polyangiaceae > Palsa-1150. Next base: position 12,143 of record DASVWO010000540.1, read on the forward strand.
CACCGCCGACATTCCGGATCGCCCGATCTCGATCGAGCAGTACGCCGACGACGTCATCGCGCTCCTGAAGCATCTCGACATCGCGAAGGCCGACTTCCTCGGCGAGAGCTACGGTGGCAACACGGCGGCCATGATCGCCGTGCGCCATCCCGAGCGCGTACGTCGCGTGGCGACCTACTCGGCGACGTTCTCCCCGCCTCCGAGCACGCTGGACCCGCTGATGACCCATTACGAGCGGCCGCCCACAGCCGAGACCTCGCACATTCTGTATCAGCGAGAGAGCTACAAGAAGGTCGCGCCTGATCCGAGCTACTGGCCCAGGATCTACGACAAGGTCGGAAGCATTCAGTGGAAGGGCTTCTCGAAGGAGGAGCTGGCCTCCATCAAGGCCCCGATGCTCATCGTTCAGGGAGACCACGACTTCGTGCGCCTGGAGCACTCCGTGGAGACCGTCAGGCTGATTCCACATGCCGAGTTCGCGGTGATCCCGAGCGCGAGCCACTTCGCCCTGTCTTCCGAGCAGGAGCGGGTGA
>DASVWO010000541.1:0-4533 GCA_036393165.1 Polyangiaceae bacterium
GACGGAAGAGGAAGAAGTGTTGCTCTCCGAGGACGACCCCGCAGACTAGGCGTGGCCTCAGGGTGTCCCGGGAATCCCGGGACACCCCTTGATCTGCTATGAACAGCGCTCCGTAACCTCTCAGAATCGCCAGACTTCGAGCGGAGCGAAACCGCATCGAACGTTGCTGTTCATCCCGCGGGGGGTGTCCCAGGACACATGCCTGACTGTCCGGGACAGGGGGTCGGCGAGAGGCTCGCACTGCAAGTACGCGGGATTGCAGCGGCGCATGTCTGGCACCCGCGTTGCTCAAGGCGAGGGTCAGACAGATTACGGCCTCGCGTGAGAGCTCCACGCGAGACCGCAGGATGAAGGGTTGCCATTTCGGGCACGAGTGGGCGGCAACGGCCCACGGCGAAACAGCAAGGGTCACTCGAGGCAGCGGCCGCTCCTATTCGGGCGCGCTCGCCGGCCTCCAACCGCAGACAGTCCGATGCCGCACCACGCTGCGCGCGCGACACGCGCTCGCATGGTTCACGGATGCAGCAGAGACCTCTGCGGGAGCCCGAGCCAAAGTAACCGCGGGTGAAGGGTCGCGCAGCGGGCACGGACCGGTGGCCGAATTCCTCGAGTAGCTGCGTCATCAACGGCTCGCATCCACCGGGTTCTCTCCCCGTTTCGCTCCGCAAGGGGCCGATTCCGGGGAGGGAACTCTTGCGACCACGCGGAAGCCTCTACGACGCGCACACGTGTATCCCGGACACCGGCCGCGGCGGTTCTAGCCGCCGCAGCGCTCGACGAGGCGCAGGACCCACTCTCGCCGCCCGCCCGCGCTGCCCTCGAAGGGCGAGCCGAGCTCCGTCACGAGCGTCTTCACCCGCTCCATCGCCGCCTTGTCCCCGAGCGCGCACGCGCAGATCGCACGCTGCCGCAGCAGCTCGCGTCCGACGCGCGGCGTCTCGGCCCCCTCTTCGATGGCGCGATCGAGCCACGACGCCGCGCGCGCGTAGTCCTCGCGCAGCGCCAGGTTCTTGCCGACGAGATATGCCGCGAGCGGCTCGTGCGTCTCTTCGCTCCACTGCCCGAGCGACAGCGCGCCCACCCAGGAGTCGACCGGCTTGCCCGGCTCGCCGACGAGCAGGTCGACGATGGTGCGCAGCGCCGGCGGGTTCTCGACGCTGAGCGCCTTGACCTCCAGCGTGCGCGCCTCGTCCTCGTCCGGCGTTCGCGCCGCGAGCGAGCGGTACACGTCTGCCGCCAGCGATCCCCTCCCCCGCGCGAGATCGTCGTCGGCCAGCGCCTCCTGCGCCCTGTCGCGCCACGTGCGCGGGGTGTGCTCGTCCGCCGCGAGCTCCCCGAGCTGCTCGCGGCCGCGCGCCTCGTCGCCGTACCACGTCTCGATGCGCGCGAGGTCGAAGCGGGCGTGCCAGTCGTGGGGGTCGCGCGCGAGCGCCTCGCCGTAGAGCGTGTCGGCGCGGGCGAAGCGGTGCTCGTCGCGGCACTGGTCGGCGCGATGGTCGAGCGCATCGACGGCGTGCGGGCACTTGCGCCCCCACACGCTGGGCCGCTCGAACTTGGCCCTCGCGTACGTGACCGCATCGGGCGGCATCGGCTGTGCGGCGAGCCACGTCTCGAACTGCTTCTGGAGCGCATCCCACGGCTGCCCCGTGAGCGCCTCGATCGATCCGCCGCCGTACCACGCGCGCACGGTCGCCGGCCCCCACTCGCCGAGCACCCAGCCGACGAACGCGCCGGCAACGGTGTAGCTCTTGGCGCTGTTCTCGCCGAGGAAGCCGATCGAGAAGAGGTCGCGCATGCGCGGGAGCAGGCTCGCGTCCATCATGGCGCGCGCCCACTGCGCGTCGGTGAGCTCGTCGTCGTCCGGGGACGTCGCGACGGCGGTCCCCTCGATGAGCCCCGGGTTGGGCCAGAGTCCACCGAGGCCGCCGGCCACGTGGAAGGGGCCGCGGGCGAAGCTGCCGGAGACGACGTGCGCGATCTCGTGACCGAGCACCGGGTGCGGGTAGCCCGCCTTCTGGATGTACACCTCGCGCCGCCACGGCTTCGCGATCGACGTGTCCGCCGCGCCCATGAGCCGCCGCTTCTCGTCGGCGTCGCGGAAGACGAACGCCGTGAGCCTCCCTCCGAGGTGCGCCCCGAGCCGCTCCTCGTCAGCGGCGAGCTCCTCCTCGCAGTCGCGCACCATGAGCCCCACCTGCTCGTCGAGCATCGAGTCGGGGTAGACGACGTCGCAGCGCGGCCCGCTCGCGCGCCCGCCGAGGGCGCGGGCGATCGAGTCCGCCGTTTGCCAGTGGCCGAGCGCCGGGCCGTCCACCGCGATCGCGAGGCTCGTCAGCAGGGCCGCGGCTCCGAGCGCGAGCCGCGCGATGGCCGGCCCGTTCCCCCGGAGCGGCCGGAACGCGAGCGCGCCGTCGCTCGTGCGCATCATCGCCGACGCCACGAGCGCCATGCCGGCGAGCGTCGCCAGCGATCCGGCCCGGTAGGTCCAGAGCGCCGTGCGCACGTCGACGATCGTGTCGTACAGCGCGCCGCTGAAGTATCCGAAGAACGGGTCGTACGCGAAGATCATGGGCGACCCGTAGAAGCGCGCGACGCTGATGACGATGCCGCCGAGGGGCCCCGCGATCCCGAGCAGCACGCACCAGAGGCGCCTGAGCCGCTTCCCGCGGCACGACTCCGCGACGAGCGCGCCCCACGCGCCTCCCATGAGCGCCCCGAACCCGCCGGTGAGCGCGAAGAGCAGCGACCCGCCCCAGAAGTCGCACATCCCCACGCGAAGCCCGTGGAGCAACGCCGTCAGGTACGAGATGCCCGCGAGGATCGCGCCCACGCCGATGCCGCGCGCGACGCACGTGAGAGGCGCGAGGTCGCCGGTCGCCGACAGCTCGAGCGCCACGGCGATCGCCGCCGTCGTCGGCACGACGACGCCCGTGGCGACGGCGTGCTCGTACCCCGGTCCGCCGAAGAGCGGCAGGAATCCGACCGCCGCCATCGCGACGAACACCACGATGGCCGCCACGCGACGCGGCAGCGGGAGAGAGCGCCAGAACGCCAACGACTACAAGTTACACGCCGTCGGAATCGGCGTCCGCCGGCGCAGGCGCCGGCGGCGTCGGGTCCGCCAGCGGCGGCTCGAGCACCAGCGGCAGAACCTCGGCGATGCGCTTGATGAGGTGCACCTTGAGGTCGCTCCGCACGTCCTTGGGCACCTCCTCGAGGTCGCGCTCGTTGCGCGCCGGCACCAGCACCTCGCGGATGCCGGCCCGGTGCGCCGCCAGGAGCTTCTCCTTGATGCCGCCGACCGGGAGCACGCTGCCGCGCAGGGTGATCTCGCCGGTCATGGCGACTTCCTTTTTCACCGGCGCCCGCAGCAGGAGCGACGCCACGGCGCTGAACATCGTCACGCCCGCGCTGGGCCCGTCCTTGGGCGTGCCGCCCTTGGGCACGTGCAGGTGCAGGTCGGTCGTCTTGAGGAACTCGGGGTCGAGCCCGAGGTCCTTCGCGTGGCTGCGCACGAACGACACCGCGGTGGCGGCGCTCTCGTTCATGACGCTTTTGAGGTTCCCCGTCACGAGCACCTCGCCCTTGCCGGGCATCTTGGTCGCCTCGATGAAGAGGATGTCGCCGCCGGTCGGCGTCCACGCGAGCCCCGTCGCGACGCCGGGGGAGCTCGTGCGCTCGGCGAGGTCGGGCATGTGGCGCGGCGGCCCGAGGATCTTCTCGACCGCCCCGGCGTCGGCCAGGAGGCGCAGGTCGCTCTCGCCCTCGGCGATGCGCATGACCGCGGCGCGGCACACCGAGCCGATCTCGCGCTCGAGGCCGCGCACGCCGGCCTCGCGCGTGTAGCTGTCGATGATGCGCTCGATGCCCTCCTGCTTGAACTCGAGCCGCTCGTCGGTCAGCCCGTGCGCGCTCAGCTGCTTGGGGCAGAGAAACTCCTTGGCGATGTTGAGCTTCTCGGCGCGCGTGTACCCCGGGCACTCGATGACCTCCATGCGGTCCCAGAGCGCCGGGGGGATGGTGTCCGGGTTGTTCGCCGTGCAGAGGAACGTGATCGCCGAGAGGTCGTACGGCACGTCGAGGTAGTGATCCTGGAACGTCGCGTTCTGCTCCGGATCGAGCACCTCGAGCAGCGCCGCCGCCGGATCGCCGAGCATGTCGACGCCCATCTTGTCGACCTCGTCGAGCACGATGACCGGGTTCTTCACCCCGACCTTCTTCATGCCCTGGATGATTCGCCCCGGGAGCGCGCCGACGTACGTGCGCCGGTGCCCGCGGATCTCCGCCTCGTCGCGCACGCCGCCGAGGGCGATGCGGTGGTAGCGGCGCCCCATCGAGCGCGCGATGGATCGGCCGAGCGACGTCTTGCCCACGCCGGGCGGGCCGATGAAACAGAGGATCGGCGCCTTCTTGCTCCCGGCGAGCTTGCGCACGGCGACGTACTCGATGATGCGCTTCTTGATCTTCTCGAGGCCGTAGTGGTCCTCGTCGAGGCAGCGGCGCGTCTCCTCGACCGATAGCCGGTCGGGCGTC
>DASVWO010000542.1:0-31195 GCA_036393165.1 Polyangiaceae bacterium
ATCCCGTAAGTATGCGAAAGCTTTGGTGGCGACGAAAAAAGATCGGAAATCGGCATCGTGCTTTGTGACTGAGGAACTTTTCCGGCCCGTATAGGGGAGAGGACGGCGAGACGCTGCGGCACTGACGCCGCGGAGCGAGCGAGTGTCCTCCCTGAACCGAAAGGCCGTTGGGCATGAAGACCCTCTGCCGGAAGATGGCGCGCGAGATGGCCATCGACCGTCTGCGCAAGGCAACGCGACGCAAGCGCGACGAGCTCGGCATCACGGACCGCGCCGTCGAGGGGCGCCTCGGCACGATGAGACAGCGCTATCGCAACCGGATGGCGAGGCTGGGTCTGCTCCCCTGGTTGCAGCAGCTGGAGGTCATCGTGTCGACGCCGATGGCGATCCAGGGCGCTGCGCGAGGCCGCGTGAGAGATCGACAAGCTCCGAAAAAACAAAGAGTCCGGAGGACGCAGCACACACCAAAGTCGAACCGGCCGAGCGGACGCTTTCACCGACAGAACTGGAAAGCGTCATGGAGATCAGGACAAGCGTCGTGACCGAGCTGCAGTGACAACCAACCGAACCGCCGGCCGTCGTTGCACGAGGGTCAGGACACGGGTGCTCTCGGTCGCGACAACCGACGCAAAGCACGAGCCGCTTTGCGGCTCTGCAAACAGTCACCGCGGTCAGGACGTGACGTTTTGCAGTTCGGTCGAGACACATGACCGAAAGGACGAGCGTCAGGTCCGTTGGCGCATGACGACCGACGGTTCGGTGACGACAAGCGACGGCTAGGTCGAGAGAACCGCCCCTTGGGCCAAGCGTCCCGGCGGAACGATCACGACAACATGCATGGAGGTCGAGACAACAACCCAGACGTCCATGACGCTTTTCTTGGAGGTCAGTTCACTTTTCTTGAAGGTCAGTTCTACGAGCTCTCTCAACAAAGAGGTGTCCCATTAATCCCATCAAATCTGTCCATAGGAATGTGGTCTCTCTCAGTCTGCCGCGAAGCGTTCCTGCACTCATTGCGTACGTGCAGGCCGTGCTCGCGGCGATGACCAACAACGCGTACTTCCCGACGCCGGTACCGGCACTCGCGTTGATTGCGGCGGCCCTCACGGCGCTGCAGTCGGGCGAAGCGCAGGCACTGTCGCGGCTCAAGGGCGCGGTGGTGGCACGCAACGACAAGAAGGCGGCGCTCGTCGCTCTGATGCAGCAGCTTCGCAGCTACATCCAGACGACGGCCGACGCCGATCCCGAGAACAGCGCGGCGATCATCAGGAGCTCCGGTCTTCCGGTGAAGAGGATCCCGGTGCACAAGCCGCGCGTGTTCAACGTCGAGCCGGGGGCGGTGTCCGGCTCGGTGGAGATGGTCGCCGCGACGGCAGCACGGCGCGCGTCGTACGTCTGGGGATACAGCATCGACGGCGGGAAGACGTGGATCGAGGTGGGTCCCACCCTGCAGGCCAAGACGAGCGTCACGGCCTTGCCGGTGGGGACGACGGTGCAGTTCCGGTACCGCGCGGTCACCAGGACTGGCGCGGCCGACTGGAGCCAGCCGATCTCGTTCCTCGTGAAGTAGCGGTTCTCTCGTAGCGCGCCGGCCCTCGGCTCTCTCGCTTCGCGGCGAGGTGAGCCGGGGGCCGGCTTCTTCTCGTCCATCGCTGGGCTGGCGAGGCGCCACGGCCGGCACTAGATTTTGACCCTCCGACCGCCTCTGAATTGCCCGGAGGGCTCGAGCGGAATGGCCAGCGCCTCGACAGTCGTGCGGTCCTCGGTAGCGGTGCGGCCGCAGCGGCCGAAGCGACGGAATGGGCTGCGCCACATCTGGGTCGTGCTGGTCGGCTTCGTCCTCGCGACCGGCTCGTTCCTGGCCGCATCGGTCTACGCGGACAGACGCCTGGAGCGTGTCGCGCAGCGGATGCATGCCGTGTCCGACAACGCGATGCCGAGCCTCGTGCAGCTCGGCGACATGCGCCGCGAGCTGGCCGACGTTCTGCTGGCCCTCGACGAGGGATCCGAAGGCTCGGGACTGGACCTCGCCGAGCTGGATCGGCACGAGCGGGCGTTCCAGGCCGCGCTCGCCGCCTACGAGGCGCTACCGCAGTTCCCGGGCGAGCCCGACGTCTGGGTGCGCACGCGGCCCAACCTGGACCGCGCGCTCGTCCTGGCTGACCTGGCCACGTCCGAGATCCAGGCAGGCTCGCTCGGCGCAGCCGATGCGCTCGTCACGGACCAGCTGTTTCCGGCGATGCGAGCGGCGGACGTCGGCTTGCTCGAGACGCGCCAGATCAATCGCGAGCAGGGCGTGCTCGCAGCCATGGAAACCGACCAGGCGTGGTCGAACGCGCGGCACGTGGCCCTGCTGTTCGACGGCCTCTGCGTGGCGTTCACCGCGGGCCTGGCGTCGTTTGCGCTCCTCAGCGTGCGCAGGCACGAGGCGGCCGAGGCGCAGCGCCGCGACGAGCTCGAGGCGTTTGCCGCACGCGTCGCGCACGACATCCGCGCGCCCCTCAGTGTGCCGCTGCTTGCGTTGCAGGCGCTCTCGCGCGACCTCGACGCGGACAGCCGGTACAAGCCCGCTGTCGAGCGCAGCGTGCACGGCCTGAAGCGCGTCGACGGTCTCGTCGGGGATCTCCTGACCTTCGCTCGGGCGGGCGCGATGTGTCCGGAGGCGGGCGCGCGTGCCCCGCTGCGCGCCGTCGTCGCCGGGGTCGTGCAGGACGTGGAGGTCACCGCCTCGGCCGCCCGCGTCTGCGTGACGGTGGGCGCGCTTCCCGGCTGCGAGGTCGCCTGCTCTGCGGGCGTCCTTTCGAGCATCGTCGGGAACCTGGTCGGCAACGCGATCAAGTACACGGCTGGCGACGCTCGCGTGCGCGAGGTCACCATCCGCGCCACGGCGACGTCGGAGCGCGTACGCGTCGAGGTGGCCGACACGGGAGCAGGCGTCCCGGCGGAAGTGCAGCAGAAGATCTTCGAGCCCTACGTGCGTGCCGACGCGCGCGCGCCGGGCCTCGGCCTGGGCCTGGCGACCGTCAAGCGGCTGGTCGAGACGCACGGCGGCAGGGTCGGCGTGCGCTCGCAGGTGGGCAGGGGCTCGGTGTTCTGGTTCGAGTTGCCGACCTGCACCTAGTGCGTCACGAAGAACGTGCCGATGCCTTGAGTCGCGTGGTTCCGTTTGGGTCTCGAGCTCACGTGGGTCCTCCTGTTCCGCGCGGGCTCGAATGCAGCGCCCGTACCTCGCTTCCACTGCGCGCGGAACGGCGATGGCCGTCGAGAATTCGCGCACTTGGGGCGCCGGGGCGCGACGCGCGTGTCGCGCCGAATCCGGGAAAGAGCGCGACACGGGAGTCCCGCAAAGCGTTGAGCGACCGCGCATCTCGCGGCGATTCGCCGGCGCGGTGGAGGGCACGCCCGATGCTCAGGCGATCGGTCGTGAAAGCCGACATCAAGCGACGCGTTCTCGTTCTCGGGCTCGCGGCCACCCTCGGAGGCTGCGCGGCGAGCGCCTCGGATCACGGATTCGGCGGCGGCTCCGGAGAGAGCCCGTCTCCCGGCGGCGGCCAAGGCGGTACGACCACGGGAACGCCCGATGGCGGCGGTGGCCCCGGTGGTTTCGGGTCCACCGATGCGGGAGGAGGCGTCGTTCAGGAAGGCGGCGGCGACGGAGGCCCGGTCGACGTGAGGCCGCCGTGCGACACCGGGATCCCGATCGACGATTCCGACCCCGCGAGCTTCGCCAGGGCGATGGGGATCTGCACCACCGAGGCCGTCGACGGGTTCGGCCTCGTCGGCGCGAGCTACTCGAAGGCGTTCGGCTCGAGCGCCCTACCCCACGCTGGGCAATGGGGGATGCTCCCATCGTTCGGCACGCACATCGGTCCGCGCGAGGGCAAGGAGCTCGGCGTGCTCAGCACCGGATACGCACGCGAGTACGACGACGCGCAGGGCCTGCCCATGGCGGGGGCGGCGACGAGCTGCGGGGGCGCGCCCGCCGTCGCGTGCTGCTGGTCCGGCATCGCCGGAAGCTGTCCGGTCGGCACGGCGTCCGACTTCGTCAACAGCAGCCCCGACGGCCCCCTCGAGGGCACGAACTACCCGACGGGGACAGCGCCCCCGGGGTTCCCGCAGTCGTCGCAAGGTTGCAAGCAGGACAACGTCGTCAACGACATGATCGACCTCAAGCTCGTGCTCAAGGCGCCGATGGACGCGACGGGCTTCCAGTTCGACTTCGACTTCTACTCGAGCGAGTGGCCGAACTTCGTCTGCTCGACGTTCAACGACGCGTTCGTCGCCTACCTCACGTCGTCGGCGATCACGAACAACATCTCGTTCGACCCGAACAAGAACCCCATCTCGGTCAACAACGACTTCCTCAACCGGTGCACGCCCGGCGCGCCGCTCGGCTGCAACCGCACCGACGGCCAGACGCCGGACCCGCCGTACACGACGTCGACGTGCGCCGGCGGGACGACGGAGCTCGAGGGCACCGGCTACGCGAACATGGCGCAGACGCTGTGCGTGAACGGCGGAGGCGTCACCGCCACGCTCGGCGGCGCCACGGGCTGGCTCACGACGACGGCCCCGATTCATCCCGGCGAGCAGTTCACGCTGGACCTCATGATCTGGGACGCCGGCGACGGCATCCTCGACTCGAGCGTGCTGCTGGACCACTTCCAGTGGCTCGGCGTGTCCACGCCGACTCCCGTCACCCAGCCCGTCGCTCAGTGAGCTTCGAGACGGCCGCGCAGGCGCCGAGGTCCGCGCACGAGGTCGTGTCGGCGCGCGACGTCGTGGCGTACACGTCGGTCGACGACGATGGCCACAGCCTTCGGTCGCAGTCGCCGACCTCGGTCACCGACGCCTGCAGCGACCAGGTGAACCCTGCCGCGGCAAGGCTGTGCCAGGACTCGAAGGACGTCTCGACGGCGTACACGCTCGCTCTCATCGGGTAGGGGTCCGCTGCCGTGCTGGCGACGACCGGCATCGTGCTGCGGCTCACGCGGCGCCTCGAGCGGAAAGGGTGTGACCTCGGTGTGCGTTGTCACGGAGACGACGACGCGAGGTGTTCCCCATGATGAAGCTCGGGGCTTTGATCGGCAGCTGCGCTGCCTTGGCGCTCGGCGCGGGCACCGGATGCGAGGAGCTGCCGCCGGCCGAGGTGGCCGTGTCGCCTCAGATGATGGCCGAAGTACCGGCGTACGCGCAGGGCGAAGCGGCGGGCACGGGCCAGTGGGTGTGGACGGCTCAGTACGGATGGGTGTGGGTGCCCGCGGAAACGGCGCCGCTCGCGGTGCAGGGCGAACCGTACGTGTACCTGTACACGCCCACCTACGGCTGGACGTGGTTCGACTCGCCCTGGGGATGGTACGGCCCCGGCGGCGGATGGGGCTGGGCGCGGCCGTGGTACGGCAGTGACTGGGGCCCGCGCTATCACGCGTACACATCCCCCGGAGTCAACGTGGCGCCGCCCGCCTATCGCGTCGCGCCGCGCGCTACCAACGTTGCGCCACCGGCGTATCGCGTCGCGCCGGGTGCGATGAACGTGGCCCCGCCGGCGTATCGCGGTGCGTCGCGTGGATTCAACGCCGCGCCGGTCTACCGCGCGCCGTCGCGCGCGATGAACGTGGCGCCGCCGGCCTACCGCATGGCGCCGCCGCGGACGCTGGCGGTGCCTCACGTCGGCGTGCGCCCCGGCGGGGGCTTCCACGGCGGACGTCGCTGAGGGCTCAGCCCTTCCGCCTCCTCCTGAGCGCCACTCCGAGCACGAGTCCGAAGGCGAGGAGCGCCGTCGAATCGCCGCGGCTCTGACCCTCGATCTTGCACCCGCAGCCCGAGTTGTTGCCGGTGTTCCCTCCGCCTGGGCTCCCGCCTTCACCTGTGGTCGCATCGCTCTCGCCACCCGAGCCCGATCCGGAGTCCACTCCACCCGCTCCCGACGACGATCCGGACATCGACGCGTCCCCGCCCGAGCCAGAGCCCGACGAGCTTCCGCTGCTGCTCCCGCTGCTGCTGCTGCTGCTGCTCCCGCTGCCGCTGCCGCTGCCGCTGCTGCTGCCGCTGCTACTCGACGACCCGCCGTCGCTCCCCGTTCCAGCGTCCCCGCCCATTCCGGCGTCGCTCATCGTTCCGCCGTCCCCCATCATCACGAGCGTGCACATGCTCGTGCACGGGTCGCCCGGCAGCCCGTTCTGCGCCCCGTCGTCGCAAGCCTCCGGCCCGTTGACGATGCCGTCGCCGCAGTGAGCTCCCAGCCCCGAGCAATCGGACTTGCAGTGGTCGTACGTCCCGTTGTTGCTCCCGTCGTCGCAGCTCTCCCCGCCGTTGACGATCCCGTCGCCGCAGTGCGCGCCCTCCCCGGTGCACGCCGCGTTGCAGTGTCCGTAGCTCCCGTTGAGCACCCCGTCGTCACAGACCTCCGGCCCGTTGACGACGCCGTCGCCGCAGTGTGGCCCCTCTCCGGTGCACACCGAGTTGCAGTGCCCGTACATCCCGTTGTTCGCTCCGTCGTCGCAGCTCTCCGGCCCGTTCACGATGCCGTCACCGCAGTGCGGTCCCTCGCCCGTGCACGTGCTGTTGCAGTGCCCGTACGTCCCGTTGAGGGCCCCGTCGTCGCACACCTCGTTGCCGTTGATGATCCCGTCGCCGCACGTGGGCCCGAGCCCGGTGCACGTCGCGTTGCAGTGCCCCGGCGTGCCGTTGAGCATGCCGTCGTCGCACACTTCCGGACCGTTGATGATCCCGTCGCCGCAGTGCGGCCCCTCGCCGGTGCACGTGGTGTTGCAGTATCCGTAGCTGCCGTTGTTGCTCCCGTCGTCGCACGTCTCCGGTCCGTTGACGACGCCGTCCCCGCAGTGCGCTCCCTCGCCGGTGCAGGTGCTGTTGCAGTGCCCGTAGGTGCCGTTGTTGGCGCCGTCGTCGCACGTCTCGCTGCCGTTGACGATGCCGTCACCGCAGTGCGGCCCCTCGCCGGTGCACGTGCTGTTGCAGTGCCCGTAGGTCCCGTTGAGCGAGCCGTCGTCGCACACTTCCGGTGGTTGCACGATCCCGTCGCCGCACGTGCCCGCGGGCACGAACTCGTAGGCGCCCATGTCCCACTGGGCGCCGTTGATCCCGTCGCCGTCGACCGGCCGCATCACGTTGAGGATGTCGTGGTTGGGCGCACCCGTGCCGGTGCCCGAATCGATGCACACGCTACCCGACGTGAGCGACAGATCGCTCGGCGCGCTCTTGTAGTTCGGGTTCTGCGAGATGTTGCCGGCGCCGGCAGTTGCTCCGGAGGTGTTCACGCCGTTGCCCCACACGTCCGAGTACGAGTAGTTGATCGCGCCCGACGCGCGGTAGATGCCGTAGTTCGAGTGGTTGGTGACGATCGAATTGACGAGGTTCACCGTCGCGGACGCGCCCGAGTTGGTCGCGTAGATGCCGTACCCGCCGTTCGCGTTGATCGTGCAGTTGGTCACGTCGATGGTCGGCGTGCCGCCGTTCGGCGAGACGTAGATGCCCGTGTTGGCGTTCGACCGGATGAGCGCGTTGGTGAGGTTCAGGCTGGCCGTTCCGACCGAGAAAAACCCGTACGTCGTGCCGGTGACCGTCATCGCGTCCATCGTGGGCGTGCCCGCCGACAGGTAGACGCCGTAGGTGGCCGTCGAGATGGTGTCGTGCGCGATGGTGTTGCTGGAGGCGGTCGCCTCGTAGGTGATGCCGTAGTACGCGTCGGCGATGGACGTGTAGGTCAGCGAGGAGCTGATCGCGCTCGCGCCGAACTGCACCCCGTACCAGGTGTTGGCGATCGCCGAGGACGCGTCGAAGTTGATGGGCGTCGACGTCGTGCCATTGGCGACGAGGGTGCCGTTGACGGTCAGCTCACCGCGCCCCGTGTCGAGACCGCAGGCCATGATGTCGCTGTTCGCGAACTGCAGCGTCGCGCCGGGCGTGACTGTGAGCGTGACGCCGGCGGGGATGACCAGGTCACCGGCCACCGCCGTGGTGCCCGCGGGCACCGTCGTGTCGACCCAGAGCTCGCCGTAGAGTCCCGGCGTCGCGTCCGACACGTAGGGGAGAGGACCGAGATCGGTGCCCACGTCCGACGCATTGCGCGACGGACTGTTGGAGGTGAGGCGCAGGTTGCTCGGCGGATTGACGTAGAGCGGATTGCACCCGAGGACTCCGGCGCCCAACGTGACGCCCGCCGTGTTCACGCCGTTGCCCCACACGTTGGAGTACGTGAGGTTCACCGTCCCCGACGCGCGATAGAGGCCGTAGTTCGAGTGGTTGGTGATGTTCGAGTTCTTGACGTTCACCGTCGCCGAGGCGCCCGAGTTCGTCGCGTAGAGTCCGTAGCCAGCATTGGCGTGCAGCGTGCACCCCGTGACGGTGACCGTGGGCGTGCCGCTCGTCGGCGAGACGTAGATGCCGGTGTTCGCGTTGCTGAAGACGAGCGTGTTGGTGATGCTCGGCGAGCCGCTGCCGACCAGGAAGAACCCGTACGTGGTGCCCGACACGCTCATGTGATCGAACGTCGGCGTGCCAGCAGAGACGTACACGCCGTACGTGGCGGTGCTCACGGCGGTGTTCGACACCGCGAGCACCGAGCCTGACGAGTTCGCGGTGATGCCGTAGTACGCGGCCTCCACGTTGGCGTTCGTGATGTTGACGGCGGCGGCCGAGGAGCCCGCGATGATGCCGTACCAGGTGTTGGCGACGTTGCCGCTCTGCGCCTGGAACGTGACCGGGCTGACCGAGGTGCCGGTCACGTTGAGCGTGCCGTTGATCGTGATCTCGACGCGGTTCGGATCCACGCCCGATCCCTGGCTGTCGGTGCTCGTCATCTGGACGACGGTCCCGGCCTGGATCGTGAGGAACGCGCCCGAGGGGACCGTGATGTCGCCCTGGATGATGTAGGGGCTACCCGCGGGGGTCCACGTCTGGTTGATGACGTTGCCGCCGACGATGGTGGTCGCGTAGCTCGTGCGCGGTTGCCCGATGACGAGCATCGCGGCCACGAGAGTGAGCACGAGTCGCAGGAAGACGCGGGACGGCTGGCTCATTCGAACCCCTCCAGGCCAGATTCCCTATGGGACGCGCGACCGGAGAGCCCGTCAAGGAGTCGATGCGTCGCGGGCGGTCGCGTCGTTCAGTTGCACGTGCCGAAGGACTGCGGCAGTCCGTCGGCACCGCCGGCCTGACACTGCGAGCCCTGCGGGCAGCCTGCATTGTCGGACGCGTTGGGATCGCAAAGCTGGTTCGACCCGTTGCTGCCACACGTGGTGGTGCAGGTCGCACTTCCATTCGCGAGGCAGCACACTTGTCCCATCGGGCAGTCGGCAGCCCCACCACATTGCAGACTGATGCCGTTGCCGCCGGCCATGCACGCCGAGGCGGGCTCGCAGGTGAGGTTGAAGCCGCCGCCGCCGCCCCCGTTGGATACGCAGCACACCTGCGCCGGCGTGGAGCACGTGCTCGTGCCGCATGCGAGCGTTCCGCCGCTCGAGCCTCCACTGCTCGAACCGCTGCCGCCGCTGCTGGATCCAGCCGCGTCGCTGCCCGAGCTCCCACCGGCGTCCGCGGGCGCGCCGCTGCTGGATCCCGCGCCGCTCGACCCGCTACTGGAAGTGGTTCCGCTGCTCGACGTGCTCCCGGTGCTCGTACCCGAAGAGCTGCCGCTGCTGGATCCGAGGCCTCCGGAGCTGCCGGAGCCGCTGCTGCTCGATCCACCGTCTCCTGCGTCGCTCCCACCGCCACCCTGGCCGATCGTATTCGTCGATCCACTGCACGCGGCGACCGCCAGCGCCGCAGCCGTCACCACGGCCCACGTATGTGCCTTCATGTGAAGCTCCTCTCCCAGTTCCCTCCCGTCCACTGCGGGGGGTTACCGAGTTGGATCGTGGCCGCTCGTGCGCCCGTTTGCCACTGCAGGCCGGCTTTCCAGAGAGGAAACCACCCTCGCCGAAGGCGAGTCCCGGCGGCTTTCCTCGCAGCGCTTGCCATCCCACGCGCCGACCTCGAGGTTGACCGACGGTTCGGAGCCCCTCGACGCGACCTCGAGGCGTACCGATGGCAAGCCGTGCCGTTCCAGCGCCGTTCGCACTGCGCTCGCGCATGCGACCACTCCCGAAACCACCCTCACGCTCGTGAGATGAGCATTGGGAGAGAGCTCGCTCGCGGTCCGGGCGAGGAGCGCTTCTTGAGCCGATGAGAGGCTGCACGCGTCGGTCATTCGGAGATCGGGCTCGGGGCAGCCGTCGTCGTCGCCGGTGAGGTCGTCGGAGCGTTGCAGCACGCAGACGTCGCACGGATCGGCGCTATCGCCGTCGCTCGGGTCTGCCGGTGGTCGGGTCGCCGCGCAGCTCGCGACGAAGATCAGGCCACCCAACGGCAAAGGACCCGTGTCGACCCGCACCCGCATGCGACCTGCTCCTGTCCTATCATTCACTCTGGGGTCATGGTCGACTTCGTCTCCGGCGGCCAGACGATCACGCTTCCCGACGATCAGAAGCTGGTCGCCGACGAGGCCCCGCCGGGCGCGCGGATCGGGCGCTACGTCGTCATCGGTCATCTCGGCGCGGGCGGCATGGGAAGCGTCTACGCCGCGTACGACGCGCAGCTCGAGCGCCGCGTCGCCATCAAGGTGCTCCGGCCGAGCGCACGAGGCACCGGCGCGCACGCACGGCTGCTGCGCGAGGCGCAGGCCATGGCGCGTCTCACGCACCCCAACGTCGTCACCGTGTACGACGTCGGCGCGTACGGCGACGACGTCTTCATCGCGATGGAGCACATCGAGGGCCGGACCCTCAAGGCGTGGATGGCCAACTCGCATTCGTGGCGTGAGGTGCTGGCGGTTCTCGAGGCCGCCGGGCGCGGTCTCGCCGCGGCACACGCCGCCGGGATCATCCATCGCGACTTCAAACCCGAGAACGTGCTCCTCGGCAAGGACGGACGCGTCCTCGTGGCCGACTTCGGGATCGCCCGCGCTCACGGGTCCGAGCCCGCCAGAGTGGAGGCGGCACCCGTGTCCGCTCACGGCTCCTCGCCGGAGCCGCTCACCGGGCCCTCGTCGCTCGAGACCCCGCTCACCGAGACGGGCCAGCTGCTCGGCACGCCCGGCTACATGGCGCCCGAGCACGCGCTCGATGCGCGCGACGACGCGCGCAGCGACCAGTTCAGCTTCGCGGTCACGCTTTACCGCGCGCTCTACGGACAGCTGCCGTTCGTCTTCTCGAGCTTCTCCACCTATCTGACGGCGCTCGACTCGCCGCCGCGCCCGCCGCCGGCGAACACACGCGTGCCCGCGTGGGTTCATGCGGTCGTTGCGCGGGGCCTCGCGCGCGATCCAGAGAACCGCTTCGCGTCGATGGACGAGATGCTCGCGGCGCTCGACCGCGACCCGACGCGCCGTCGCCTCGGTTGGGTGCTCGCCGCTGCAGCGATCGCGCTCGCAGGGACGGGGGCGCTCGGCTGGGACCACCATCGCCGCGTCGTGCTGGACGAATGCGCCGCGGGCGATCGTCTCATCGCGGAGACCTGGAATCCCGGCGTGCGCGACGCGGTCGGCGCGGCGATCCGTGCGACGAAGACCCCGCTGGCCGACGACGTCGCCACGCGCACGCAGCGACTCCTCGACGACCGCGCGGACGCCTGGAAGAAGGCGTACCGCGAGGCATCGGAAGCGACGCGCCTGCGCGGGGTGGAGAGCGCGGCCACGATGAAGACGCGCCTCGCGTGCCTCGAGCGCGAGCGGGCCGACATGGGCGCGCTCGTCGATCGGCTCGCGCAGACGGACGAAGCCGGCGCCCGGCACGCGATCAACGCGGCGATCCAGCTTCCGAGGACGCAGGTGTGCTGGGAGCCGAACGCAGCCCACGCCGCCGGACTGCCGGAAGCGGCGGCGCCTCGAGCGCGTGTCCTCGCGCTCCAGAAGCAAATCGCCGAGGCGCACGCCCTGGGTGCGACCGGGGAGTGCGATCGCGCGCTCGAGGTGGCGACGAAGGGCATCGAGGAGGCTCGCGCCATCCCCCACCGTGAATCGGAGGCCGAGCTGCTCCTGGTGCGCGCCACGTGCGAGAGCCAGCAAGGAGACTTCGAAGCCGTCGTGGCGACCCGCGAGGAGGCATTCGCCGCGGCCCTCGCCGCGGGCGACGACTCGCTGGCCGCGCTCGCCGCCGCGCATCTCCCGTTCGAGCTCGCGAACGACCTCGCGAGGTACAAGGAGGCGGAGCGATGGTTGGCGATCGGGCGCGGGTTGCTCGAGCGCGAGGGACAGGACGATCGCGCCGAGGGAGAGCTGCTCGAATCCGAGGTCGTGGTCCTCATGGTGGAGGGGTACTCGGAGCGCACCATCCCCCTGCACGAGCACGCGATCGCCGTCCTGAGCAAGGTCTACGGCCCGAACGACCTTCGGGTCGCGTCGGCCCTCACGAACTACGCGAGCGACCTGGAATCGATCGGCCGCAAGGAAGACGCGCTCGCGGCGATTCTGCGGAGCATCGCGATCCAGGAGGAGATCTACGGGCCGCAGAACCCCGGCCTGCACGTCGACTACAACAACCTCGGGTACGACTACGTGCTCCTCGGCCGCTACGACGAGGCGCGTCAGGCGCTCGAGCACGCGCTGGCGCTCCTCCAGCCGCTCGGGGCGACGAACGGCAACACCATCGTCGTCTGGGCGACGATGGCGCAGCTCGACAACCGCGCGGGACGACCCGACGCGGCGCTCGTCGACGTCGATCACGCGATGCAGATCGTCGACGTCACCGGCGACGACGGCACGCGCTATCTGCCCTGCCTGTTCGTGGAGCGCGGGATGGCCCGCCTGGCGAAGGGCGACGCCGCCGGCGCACGCGATGCTTGCGTCCAGTCGCTGAAGCTCGAGGAGGCGCGGGAGCTCATCGATCCCGACAAGATGTATTACGACGACGCGCTCACCTGCCTCGGCGAGGCCGACCTCTCCCTCGGCAAGATCGACGAAGCCCTCGCCCGGCTCGAGCGCAGCGTGACGCTGAAGAAGCGAGACTTCGCGGCGGAGCTCCCGCTGGCGGAGTTCGCCCTCGCGAGGGCGGTCCGCGCCGCGAAACGCGACCCGAAGCGTGCGCGCTCCCTCGCGGAGAGCGCCCTCGCAGGGCTCCGGCAGGCTCCCGCGGCGGACGCGAAGGCGCAGGCCGTCGAGTCGTGGCTCGCGGCCGACGACGCCCGGTGACGCGCTACTGACACATGGCCATCGCGGTCGTGTAGTTGATGCAACCCGTCGTGGGCGCCCCGGCGGGCGGGAACCCATCGGTGGTCAGCGGCCCGACCCACCAGATGGCCGACGTCGGATTGGTCGCCGATACGCCGGCCACGTCCGCGTCGTCGGTGAACATCCAGAGGGCCGTGGCGCGCGTGTTCTGCTGGTCGTTGAAGTTGTCCTGCAGAGCGTTCGGGCTGCAGTCGGTGCCGGCGAAGAGCGTCGCGTTGAGGAGCTGCGGCCCGTTCGGGAACGTCACGTCGATGGCCTGGTGATTCCCGCACTCCTGCGGGTTCTGGAACGGACACATGCTGCCGAAGTTGTAGAGACACGGCTGCCCCCACATCACGTCGGCGCTGTTGATCGCGTCGTACGCCATCGAGGCGTCGTCCCCGCCCGACCCGCCGCTGCTGCCGCTGCCGCTCGCACTCGCATCCGTCCCGCTGCTGCCCCCGCCGCTGCTTCCGCCGCTGCTCCCGCTGCCGCTGCCACTCGCCCCGCCGCTGCCGCCGCCGCTCGCGCTGCCGCTGCCACTTCCGCCGACGCTTCCGCTGCTGCTGCCGCTGCCCCCTCCAGCGTCCTCTCCCGCTCCCGCCTCCCCGCCACCGCCGCCGCCCCATCCACTCGGCGGCGTCGGATCCCCGGAGCACGCCACGAAGAAGAAGAGCGCAAGGCAGGACCCCGCCACGGCCTTGGCCGTCGTCTCGATCCGCTTCCCCATGCTTCTCTCGAGAGCAGCGATCGTGCCTGACGCCTGCAAATTGTCCGACAGAGTGTGACCCGGCGCGAACGCGCACGAGACTCCGCGGCGCACGCGCCGTGTGCGCCGTTCGCTCACCGCCGCCTCCAGGGTCACGCGCGATCCATCCCGCGGGCGCAACTGGATCGACCCGATCCCGGCCTGCACTCGACGCGCGAGCACAGTTGCGCTTCGTGCGCACGAGCACAGCAAAGCACCGCCGCGCCGCGCCACTATCCTCCGGGCCCATGGCCATGCGAATCGAGACCGCGGTGGTGCACGCCGCCAGCCCCCGCCCGCGCATCGAGGGCGCCGTCGCCCTTCCCATCTTCCAGTCGTCCACCTTCACGTTCGACGGCGGGGGCGACTACCACGACGTCCGCTACATCCGGCTGAACAACACGCCGAACCACATCGTGCTGCAGCGAAGGCTCGCGGCGCTCGAGGGAGGCGAGGCCGCGCTCGTCGCCGGGAGCGGCATGGCAGCCATCTCTTCGGTGCTGCTCTCGCAGCTGCGCGCCGGCGACCACATCCTCGCGCACCGCGTGCTGTACGGCGGCACGCACGACCTCGTCACGAAGGATCTCCCCCGCATGGGGATCACGCACACCTTCGTCGACGCGGACGACCCGTCGTCGTGGGCGGCCGCGGTCACGCCCGAGACGCGGGCCTTCTACGTCGAGACGATGACCAACCCGCTGCTGGAGGTCGTCGACCTGCGCGCCGTGGCCGCGTTCTGCCGCGAGCGGCGCCTCGTCTCGATCGTGGACAACACGTGCGCCACGCCGGTCAACTACCGGCCCATCGAGCACGGGTTCGATCTCGTCGTGCACAGCGCGACGAAGTACCTCAATGGCCACTCGGACATCGTCGGCGGCGTCGTCGTGGGGCGCGCGGACCTCGTCCAGGCCGCCAAGCACAAGCTCGACCACCTCGGCGGCTCGCTCGATCCGCACGCGTGCTTCCTGCTCGAGCGCGGGATGAAGACCCTCGTCCTGCGCGTGCGCCACCAGAACGAGAGCACCTTGCGCCTCGCGCGGTTCCTCGAAGCGCATCCGGCCGTCGCGCGCGTGCATTATCCGGGGCTCGAGAGCCACCCGCGCCACGCTCGCGCGCGCGAATGGTTCGCGGGCCACGGTGGACTGCTCTCCTTCGAGCTGCGCGGCGGACAGGCCGCGGTGGAGCGCCTCTTCGCGCGACTGAAGCTCCCCGCGAACGCCCCGAGCCTCGGCGGCGTCGAATCCCTCGTCACGCGGCCGTCCACCACGTCGCACGCGGGCCTCTCGCCCGAGCAGCGGCGCGAGCTCGGCATCTCGGACACGCTCGTGCGCGTCTCCGTCGGCATCGAGGCCGTCGAGGACCTCCTCGAGGACTTCGGCGCCGCCCTCGCGGGCTGACGGCGTCAGCGGTCGCCGCGACCCGGCCGACGGGAAGAACGGGGGGCCGGTGGGTCGGATCGCGGAAGCGGCGGCGGCAGCTTGCCGCGCGGCTTCGCCACGAGCAGCGGCGGGATGACCGGCTTCTTGAGACGCTTGCTGTCCCGCTTCTTGTCCTTGCCCGCCTCCGCTTCCGAATCCGGCCCGGGCTCCGACGGCTCGAGCCAGTCCATCTGCACTTCCATGGTCTCCCGTCGGCGTGGGCCGGCCGGTGACTGCGATGCCAGATCCTGCGGAAGACGGGGCGGAGGAGGCGGCGGCTCCGGCTCGGCCTCGAGCCACGACGGATCGACGTCCATGGTGTTCCGCGCCTTGGGCCCCTTCCCCTTCTTCTTGGGCATGCCAGTGATCAGCCTATCGCGAGCGCGCCCGGATGGCCCAACTCGCCAGCGCTACTCCGCGGGGCGCGACGCGGGTACGTCGTGCGTGCGCGAGCCCGCCGCCCGCTCGAGGAGGGTGATGCGCGCGAGCATCTCCGACTGACCCTTCAGCAGCTGGTCGATGCCCGTCTCGCTCTTCAGGTTCACGAGATAGTCGTTCTGCGCGAGGAGCTTGTCCTTCGCGGCCTGCCGGTTCTGGCTCATCATGATGACGGGCGCCTGCAGCGCCGCGAGCGTCGACAGAACGAGGTTGAGCAGGATGAACGGGTATGGATCGAACCCGATGTCGTGCCGCATCGCGTTCCAGGTCATCCAGGTCGCCATGATGAGCGCGAAGACCCCGATGAACGGCCACGATCCGCCGAACGAGGCCACCTTGTCGGCGACGTGCTGGCCGAGGGTCAGCTCCTCCTCGGCCTCTTCGAGCACGTTGCGCGACACCTGCCGCGCCATGAGCTCGTTGGTCTGACGCATGCGCGCGGCCATCTCCGACATGATCGAGGGGGCCGCTCTCGGCGTGCGCTCGAGGAAGCCCTGGAAGTCGGCGCGAGGCAGGACGAGGAGCGTCGTGTCGCGACGGGCCGTCGCCGTCGCCGAGCGCGCCTCGCCGTCGAACAGCGAGAGCTCGCCGAAGTACTGGCCGTTGGAGAGCGTGGCCAGGTCCACGCGCGCCTTGCCTTCGCCGTGACTGATGACCACGGCGCCATCGCGGATGATGAAGAGCCGATCGCCGGGGTCCCCTTGCCGGAAGACGACTTCGTCCTTCGCGCAGCGGCGCTCCTCGAGCTGCGCGGCGAGCGCAGCGAGCTCCGCGGCGTCGAGGGACTCGAACAGCGGGATGTTGGCCAGGAGATTCGCGCTTTCCATGGTGCCTCATCCTCGCCGACGCGTGCGGCGCGGGGAAGGCGTGAGGTTTCCGCGGGAGCGGCGTCGTGGTACGGCGCGAGGATGAGCGTTGCAGGTCCCGTCGCCCTCGACGTCGTTCTCAAGCGGTTCGACCAGCCCGACGAAGCCCGCGTCTTCGAGAAAGGCCGCTTCGAGACGGTGCGCCTCGGCGGCATGACCATCGGCCGCGCGACCTACGAGCCGGGGTGGAAGTGGTCGGTCCACGTCGGACGCGCGCTCGGGCAGGAGCTCTGCGAGGTCGAGCACGTGGGGATGGTGGTCTCGGGGTGCGCGACGGCGGCGATGCGCGACGGACGCGTGATCGAGATGCGGGCCGGCGACGTCTTCTACATCGGTCCCGGCCACGACAGCTGGGTGGTGGGCGACGTTTCGTACGTCTCGCTGCATTTCATGGGCGCCGACGATTATGCGCAGCACCGGTCGACGAGGGCCTTCCTGGGCATCGACCACGTGCAGCTCGCCGCGCCGCCGGGATGCGAGGTCGAGGCACGCCGGTTCTTCGGCGAGTGGATGGGCCTCGAGGAGCTGCCCAAGCCGGCCCCCCTCTCGGCACGTGGGGGCCTCTGGTTCCAGTGCGGCGCCCAGCAGATCCACATCGGCGTCGAGAAGGACTTCCGGGCCGCGAAGAAGGCGCATCCGGCCCTCCGGCTGCGGGACGAAGGCGCCATCGAGGCCCTCAAGGCACGCCTGCGAGCGGCGGGCGTACCGACCCGGGACGACCAGGAGATCGCATCGGCCGCGCGCTTCTTCGCCGAGGACCCCTGGGGCAACCGCCTCGAATTCGTCGCGAAGCGCTAGCTACAGGAGACGCCGCGCTTTCACGTCGAGGTAGGCCTTCACGAGCTCGGGCGTGAGCTCGCCCGGCTTGGCGTCGAGCACGAGCACCCCGGCGTTGCGAAGGCCGCGGATGAGGGCGTCGCGCCAGCCGAGCGTCTCGGCGGCGGCGGCGCGGACGTAGAGATCCTCCGCCGTGGCCGACGGCGCGGTCGCCAGTGTCTCCACGTCGGTGTCGCGGAGGAGCACGCACAGCGGGAGGTGCCGCGGCATGAGCGCCTTTACGGCGGACGCGAGCTCCTTGGCGGAGCGCGGGTCGAGCAGGTTCGTGAAGACGATGAACAGCGATCGCACGCGCACCTGGGTGCGAAGGAAGGTCATGGCGGCGTGGTAGTCGCTCGCGGCGAGGCCCGCCTCGAGCGCGTACGCGGCGCGCGTGAGGCGGCGCCCCCCGGCGCGCCCGCCCATCGGGGGGACGAACGTGCGCGGCGTCTCGTCGAACGCCAGCAGGCCGGCCTTGTCGCCCCCGCGCAGGGCGACGTCGGCGGCCAGGAGCGCGGCGTTGAGCGCATGGTCGATCGCCGTCAGGCCTCCGGTCTCGCCGCGCATGCTGCGCCCGACGTCGATGGCGAAGACCACGTTCTGGTTCGATTCGGCCTGGAACTGCCGCACCGTGAGGTCGTCGCGCCGCGCGGTCGCCCGCCAGTCGACGTGGCGGATCTCGTCGCCCACCTGGTACGGGCGCAGCCGCTCGAACTCGGTGTCGCCGCCGCGAACGCGCAGGCTCCCCATGCGCGCGTCCTGCCGGCCCTGCCTGCGAAGGAGCTCGAGCGCCCGCGCGGCGTGCACGTCGGGGTAGACGTCGATGGCGCCCTCTATGGGCATGCGCTCCTGCCGCGCCACCAGCCCCAGAGGCGACGCGTAGCGGACGCTCGCCGCGCCGAACTGCCGAGGCCCACGGCGCGAAGGCGTCACCTCGTAGCGCACGGTCGCCGTACCGTAGGGTCCGATCTCGAAGGTGCCCGGGTTCCCGTCCGCCTCGCACGCGTCGAGCGGGTCGTCGGCGATGGCCCCGCGCAGCGTCCGCCCGCTCCGGTTGCGCAGGTGCAGCGTCACGAGGTTCGGACGCCCGACCGAGAAGATGGCCGCGACGTGCCGGTCCACGTCCACGCGCCGCCCGATCGCGAACGCGACGTCCACGAGCAGCCCAGCCAGCAGTGCCCCGTCGATCGCGAGCATCGCCGGGCGCACGTTCGCCGCGTACCCACCGATGGTCCCCACGACCATCGCGAGCAGCGCGAACCAGGCGAGCCGGGCCGTCGGGACCATCGGCGTCAGCCTACCTCGCCAGCGTGTCGAGTGGCTTCGGGCACTCGCGCCTCAGCCGGCAGCTCCCGCACTCCCCTCCCCGCCAGATCGTCTCGAACCTCTCCTGGGCTGCGTCGAGCATCCACTCGTCGTCCGTCACGATGCCCATCTCGAAGTTGCGCCTCCCGTCGCCCTTGGCCCCCAGCCCGGCACCGGTGAAGTTCGCGCTGCCCAGGTACAGCAGAGCCCCGTCGATGGCGATGACCTTCATGTGCAGCCGCGGGCACATGCGCATCTGGAACCTGGGCGCCGCGAGGTGCTCGCGCCGTGCCCGGAGCTCCTCGCGGAAAGGCCGCGACGGTGGCGCTCCGTGCAGGAGACGCACGCTCACTCCGCGATCGCACAGGGACTGCAGCGTGTCGAGGATCGGCACGTACCTTCCGCGCGCCCGGTCGCGCGTTCCGATGGGAGCCTCGACCATGAGCTGCTTCACGTTGGCGGTCGCGATCCAGACGCTGGTCGTCGCGCGCGCGATCGCCTGCGTCAAGTGGTCGTAGTGCCCGCGATCGACGAGGAGCGAGACAGCCGCGCGCCTCGTGTCCATCGTCAGCGCTCGACTGCGTAGACGTAGTTCAGCTGCGGGAAGCGCAGCTCCCGGTCGGCAATCGTTTTCTGCGGCACGGTCGGCCCGTCGACGTACTGCGCCACCAGCGCCTCGGCGGCCGCCTTGTCGTTGGTCGCCTTGATGGTCGTGATGCGCTTCATCAGCTTTTCGAGCGTCGCCGGGAGCTTGTCGTAGTGGATCGTGAACGCGCCCTTGTCGGTGCCGTTCGCCGCGCTCGCCGCCGGATCGAACGTCACGGCGCCGTCGTCCATCGCGAAGCCCAGCTGCACGGCGGCGAGTTGCGCGTATGGCTCGTCCCCCGTGCCCGAGTGGACGCCCACCGAGATGTGTCGCAGCGCCCACGCCATCCAGGCCGCGTACGCCTGCTTCTGCAGCTCCGGCGTCACGATGCTGCGGCCGCGCAGCCAGTCGAGCCAGTAGATGCCGCCCGTCTCGGCCTTCAGCTCCTCGAGCATCGCCGAGAGCTTCCCGCCGAAGGCCTCCGCGGGCTTCGTGCCCTTGTACACGTACGTGTACGTCGGCCCGAGGTTGTGCGTCGCCTCGTGGAGGATCGTCGTCATGAGCTGCGCCTGCGGGTCGTCGGCCCATGTCTTCATCGACTCGGCGTCGAGCAACGACTCGAGCTGCTTGCGGTACATCGCCAGCGTGTCGGGCGTCGCTCCGATGTTCACCATCGCCACCGTGCGGCCGCGCCCCTCTTCTTCGACCTTTCCCCAGTTGGGGAGGCTCTCGCCGGCGGTGGCACCCACCGGCGCCCGGTCATCGCCCGCGTTGAGCACGATGTCGATGAAGTCCGGCAGGTGGAACGACACGTGGCGCGCGGTGTACGCCGCGCCGACGAGCGACGCGAGCTGCCCCTCCATGTCCTGCTCGACCGGCGTGAGCTTCGCCTGCCACCCGAGCGATCCCTGGTCGATGCGGGCCAGCGTGAGGTGGAACTGCGCCTTGAAGTTGCACGGGTCGGTGAGCACCTCGTCGGGGGCGACGCGCACGTACCATTTCGAGTTCTGCGGGTTCATGCGCGACCACGCCTCGTCCGCGGGCCCCCAGTCGTTCGTGGCGAAGCTCTTCGCGGCGGCGTCGAGATACGCCTTGAGCGCCGCCTCGCCCGGGTCGGTCTCGTCGGCGGCAGCCGCCGCCAGCTCCTTGGAGACCGCCTGCATCGGCTCGCGGTAGCGCTCCGTGTACGGCACGGCGACGAGCGGCGGCGTCCCTCCGGCGGGGTTCTTGTCGATCACGGTGAACGGCGCCATCAGGTCCTTCGCGTTCGGCTGCGCCGCGATCGACTTGCAGTACGCCTGGTCCGGCACGGTGTGCACCGTGGGGTACGCGTCGGGCACCCTCTTGGGGGCGCCCGCGATGGCGTTGCACTGGGCGTCGTCGCGCGTCTTGGCGCAGACGCACTGCGGCCCCCAGTTGCGCCGGAACAGGCTCTGGCTCAGCGTGTCGTCGGCGGCCACGCGCGCGGCGAGCGCCTTGGCGCCCACCATGGTCGCGTAGATCTCGTCGATCGACTTGGCCGCCGCGAGCATGTGCTCGAAGAGCTTCTTGTCGGTCGGCGAGGCGTTCCGCAGGTCGGTCTCGATGAGCGTGGGCGCGCCCTGATCGAGATCCTCGGCGACGAGGGCGCGGCGCCGCGCGTCGTCGAGCGTCGCGCCCTGCGGTGTCGTCGGGAAGTACCCGAGGATGGTCTCGCGGCCCTTCTGCAGATCGGGCGCGTCCGACGTCGGGTAGAAGAGGAGCGTCGCGATCTCCTCCGGGTCCGCGTGCCCGTTGCCGTTGGCGTCGGCGCGCCAGAAGAGCGGCAGGTCGAGGCGCACGGCGGCGCGATTGAAATCGGCGCGCGTGAGCGACGCCCGCGACGGCCCGGGAATCGTGGACTCCGGGTGAGGCTCGGGCTGGGAGTTCGTTTGCGACTTGCACGCGGTCACGAGCGCCAGGAGCGCCGTCGCGGAAACCAGCTTTCGCATGCGCGGATGTTACGCCGCCAGGCGCGGCACGGGGACGGCCTTGACGATCTCGTCGATCCGTTCGTCTGCCGTGATGCCCTGCAGCTGCGCGTCGGGGTGCAGCATGACGCGGTGCCGCAGGACGGGAGCGACCATGGGCTTCACGTCGTCGGGGGTGACGAATGTGCGCCCCTCGCTGGCCGCGATCACCTGGGCCGCGCGCACGAGCGCGATGCTGGCGCGCGGGCTCGCCCCGAGCTCGATCGCCTTGTCGTCGCGCGTGCGCCGCACCATCTCGACGACGTAGGTGACCACCGCGTCGTCCACGCGCACTCCCTGCGCGTGCTGCTGCATGGCCGCGATCTCCTGCGGCGACGTCGCCGCCTGCAGCGCCGAGAGGTCGGTCGGATCGAACCCGTCGGCGTGGTGGCGCACGATGGTGCGCTCGACTTCGGGAGGCGGGTCGTCCACCGTCAGCTTGAAGAGGAAGCGATCGAGCTGCGCCTCGGGCAGCGGGTACGTCCCCTGCGACTCGACGGGGTTCTGCGTGGCGACGACGACGAACGGCGCCGGAAGCGGCCGCGAAGTGCCGTCGACCGTGACCTGGTGATCCTGCATCGCCTCGAGCAGCGCGCTCTGCGTCTTGGCCGGGGCGCGGTTGATCTCGTCGGCGAGCAGGAGCTGGGCGAAGATGGGCCCCGGCACGAACGTGAACTTGCCGGTCTCGCGGCTGTAGACGCTCGAGCCCGTGATGTCGCTCGGCATGAGGTCGGGCGTGAACTGGATGCGCTTGAAGGCGCACCCGCTCACGACGGCGAGCGTGCGCGCGACGAGCGTCTTGCCCAGCCCCGGTGCGCCCTCGACGAGTATGTGCCCCTTGGC
This sequence comes from Polyangiaceae bacterium, assembly GCA_036393165.1. Classification (GTDB taxonomy): domain Bacteria; phylum Myxococcota_A; class Polyangia; order Polyangiales; family Polyangiaceae; genus Palsa-1150. The sequence continues at coordinate 22,210 of DASVWO010000542.1, forward strand.
GAGCGCGCCCACGAGGACGCCGTCCACGAGCTGCTCCTGCCCGACGATGACGCGGGCCATCTGCTGCTTGATGCGCTCGAACGTCTGCTGAAACTGGCTCGGGTCCACCGTCAACGCTCCTGCTGCATCGCTGCCGCGTATACCACGCTCAGCTCCCGCAAGACGGACAGCTCGTCGCCGAGGGGAGGGGCGCCCGCCTTGGCCTGCATGGCCCTGGCCCAGAGGCGCTGGGAGACGTCGAGCGGCATGCCGGCGCGGGACGCGAGGAATCCGCCGACGTCGGTCGAGCCGCGCGGCATGCGCGCCCGCAGGCGCTCGTCGGCGAACCGCGCGTAGGCCGCGAGCGCGTGCGCACCGTTGTGGGTGCGCGCGTAGAGGGCGCCGACCGCGGCGACGTGCTCGGCGAAGGCGCGGCGCCTGGGCGGCGGGGAGGGCCTGGGGCGGGAGAGGCGCGTGCCGGCACCTACGAAAAGCACCAGGATGAACGGCACGGCGTGCAGCAGGCCCATGCCGAGCCCGGCGCGGAGCAGCGCCGCGATCGGCGTGGAAGGAGGCGAGACGCCGTCCTCGGGGTCGGCGATGCGCACGTCGCTTCGCGAGGTGGCCGCGAGGATCGCGACGAGCGCTGCGGCATTGCCCGGGTGCGCGATGCCCGCGTTGGTGAGGAGCTCGTCGCTGGCCATGCAGAGGACGCGCCCTTTGCCGTACGCGACGACGGCGGCGTAGGTCGTCTTGTCGTCGAACCAGGCGATGTTCTCGCTCGGTCCCTTGAACTTGAGCCCACGATCCGTCGCGAGGACGCCGTGCTCCTCGGTGCGCGCGTAGATGGCCGACTCCGAGTCGTCGTCGCCGTCGTCCTCCTCGCCCGGCTCGGCCTCCACGGCGCGCGCGAGCAGGCGGCGCGCCGTGATCTTGCGCGGCCCCGTCGCCCACGCGTACGAAGCACCGAATTCCTTGGGCCACTGCGTCGGCGATCCCGCGAGCACGAGCACGCCGCCCGCGTCTACCCAGCTCGCCAGGTGCGCGCGCGTGTCGTCGTCGATCGACGTCTGCTCGACGTCCACGATCACCGCGGGCGTAAGCTCGCCCGCCGCGGGGAGGGGCATCGTCGCGAGCGAGCTGTCGAGATCCTTCGCCGTCACTCCCTGCGCGCGGAGAACGTCGCGCAGGAGCTCACCGCCCGCCGGATCGTCCCCGGCGACGCGCGGCTTGAGCGACGCCGCTCCGCTGCACCCGAGCACCAGCGGGAGCAGCACGACGAGGATGGCGAGAGGGACCGCCTTCACGATGGCCATCGCCCGCTGCGCCGCGCGCGACGCCGCCTCCCGCGTCGCCGGCTGCCCACCGAACTGCACCTGGTCGACCTCGCGCACGATCTCGCGTAGCGCCGGCTTCGCCTGCGCATCGGCGCACGCGCGGACGTACTCGCCGTTGGTGCGGTCCCTCGCGATGCGCACCGCACCGCGCTTGTCGAGCGCGCGGAGACCCGCCGCGAGATAGAGCTGCAGCGCCGCCCCATACTCTCCGCGCGCGGCCAGCTCGTCGGCGCGCGCCAGGAGCGCCTCCTCGTCGCTGCTCGCGACCAGCTCCGCCAGCCGCTCGGGCGCCGCGGCCGAGGGCTTCTCCTCCTTCTTGGCCTTCGCGTCGTCGCGCCGGCGGTAGCGGACGATCGCCGCGACCACGGGCACGAGGATCGCCAGCACGAGCGCCGCGACCACGAGCCACATCAGCACCTGGAACAGCACCCCGAGGAACGGCGGGAGCGCGAACATCCCCCACCAGCTCGGGAGCGACCACGACGGCGGCGTCGTCATCTTCGCGCACGCCGCCGCGTAGCCGCTGCAATCGGGGATGGAGCTCGCGTGGGGGCACAGCGCGAGCGCGTCGCCCGAGAGTGGTTCGTGCGGTGCGCGGCAGAAGGTGTACGCGTGCGCGCGCATCGCCGCGTCGACGTCGGCCTGCGCCTGGGCGGGATCCATGACGGCCAGCGCCGGCGGCGCCCACGCCGCGGCTCCGCACGCCAGCGCGCCTGCGAGCACGAGGGCGTGCGCCTTCACGCGGCTCTCCTCTGCGGCAGGGCGCTCGCCTCGGCCCGGGCCGCGATCTCGGCGAAGCGCGTCTGGATGTCCCAGCCTTCGGTGCGCGTGCGGATGTCGAGGTACACGAAGAAGCGGAGCACGCTGAGGAGCGGCAGGAGCGCCCACCAGCCGAGCATCGCCAGCCAGCTTCCGCCCACCGAGAACATCGACGGCGGCGGCTTGATCTCCAGCACCGTGCCGAGCACCTCTCGCCCTGCGGCGTCGGCGAGCATCGCCGCCGCGACGGGCGCGACGAGCAGGAGGAACATCGCGCCCGACGCGCCGCCGAAGTTGCCGTTGGCGATGCGCTGCGACCGCGTCACGGTGCCGCCGACCGCGCCGCCCTCGAGCACGGCGACCTCCGTCGTGAAGAGGAGGACGCTGCCCACGTAGATCCAGGCGAGCCCCGACGAGCACGACACGCTGAGGCCGAGCGCGAGCAGCTCGATGAACCGGATGCCCGCCAGCCGCTGGAGGGCCGACATCGACGACCGGATCGCGTCGCGTACGCGCACCTCGTCCGCGAACACGAGCTTCGACGCGAGCGCCACGAACGGCGCCGTCGCGAACGAACCGAGCACCACGGCGGCGATCCAGGCGGCCCACCATCCCCAGAGGTCCCCGGCCGCCCACGACGCGAGGAATCCAGGCAGCAACACGACGAGCGAGAGCTTCGCGAACGGCGCCGCGTGCGCCGCAGAGAAGCGCAACGCGAGGTCCACGATGTCGAGCAGCGGGCGCTCCCGCAGCGCGATGCGAGCGCGCATCAGGTCCATGGATCGACCTCGTCGGCGCGCGCGAGCCGCAGCGCCTCGCTCGAGCTCCGCCCGCCGAAGACCATGTACGAGAGCACCAGCACGAACATGGCGGCGCCGACGCTTCGCTTGACGACCGCCGGCGCGCTCGACGACGACCAGAACCCCTCGACCGCGGCCGCCATGAGCAGCATCACCGCGGCGCCGAAGACGACCACGACGACGCTCTTCGCCGCCGCCTGCAGCGACGCGATGCGCGTCTTGTCCCCGGGCGCGACGATCGACCACCCGAGCGCCAGACCCGCGCCGCCGGCGAGGACGATCGCCCCGAGCTCGAGCGACCCGTGCCCCACGACGAACGTGAAGATGTTCCCCCCGGCGCCATGCGACGCGACGTACCCCATGATCGCGCCCGTCACGAGGCCGTTCTCGACGAGGTAGAACGCCGACCCGATGCCGAAGACGAGGCCCGTCGCGAAGCAGCGCAGGGCGATGCCGACGTTGTTGTTCACGTAGAAGCCGGCCATCGCCGCATCCATGCCGGCGTCGCGTCCCGCCGCGAAGCCCTGCTTGTACGCCTCGAGGAGCGGGCGAAGCTGCGACTCCGGCACGATGCGCAGCGCGAAGTCGGGGTTCGCCAGCTCGGCGATGAGCCCCGCGAAGAACGGGAGGAAGAAGAGGACGAAAGCGATGCCCATCGCCACCTTGTGGCGTCGCACGGCGCGCGGGAAGGCATCGATCGCCGTGCGGATCCATCGCCCGCGCGCGCCCGCCGAGCGCCCGCGGCCATGTCCGTAGAGCACCGTGTGCGCGTGTGCCGTGAGCCCCTGCAGGTAGTCCACCAGCGGCGCGCTGTACCGCGCGGCGACGGCCCGCGCGAGGTCGGCGCAGACGTCGCGATAGAGCGGCGAGAGCTGCGCGACGTCCTCCGGCAGCTGCTTGCGGAGCCCCTTCGCCTGGACGCCGCGCACGAGCCCGTCGAGGCGGTCCCAGTCGCGCTGGCGGCGCTGCGCGAAGGCGCGCTCGGTGAGCGTCGACGTCAGCGCCATGAGCCGGGCACCCGCGAGGAAGGCGGCGCGTCGTTGCGGCCGGCGTTGGCGGCGCGGTCGTAGAGGAGGGCGAGGGTGCGCGACGGGTCCTCGCCGTGGAAGTTGAACCGCCGGGCGAGGTAGCCCGCGATCATGTTCGCGAGCTCGAGCTCGCGCGCCCGGCCAAGCCGCGCCCGGCGACGCAGGAACATCTCGATGGCCAGGCGCTCATCGGCGTCGAGCCGCACGTCCTCCGGGAGCTGCGCGAGCTCGTGCGGCTGCGCCGGCGGGAACAGGATGAGGGGCGTCGCTGCCCGCGCCCGCTCCGGCACGATGACCATGGTGCCGGCGACGAGATCCCCCAGGCGCTGGAACCGGCGCGTCGCGGACATCGACACGAGCCCCGCGAGCGACAGCAGGCCCGCCGAGTACGCGAGCGGCAGCGCATCGGCCGCGCGCATCACGTTGCGGAGGGCCGCCGCGCGCCAGCCGATGGGCCGCCCCGTCGTCGTCACGACGCGCAACCCCAGCGCGCGCTTGCCGGGCGTGACGCCGAACCAGCCCTCGAGGACCGCGAAGTACACCCACTGGATCGCGAAGAGGAGCACCAGCATCAACCCGATGGCCGCACCCAGGGCGCTCTCGGCGGCGCCCGCGATCGCGCCCGTACCGATCGTCACGATGATGACGAGCACCGCGGCGGCCGCGAACGCGCCGTAGCAGACGGTCAGGTCGAGCAGGTACGCGAGGAACCTTCGCGCCGGGCCGGCGACGCGGTGGTGGAAGACGATGTGCTCGGGCGTCTCGATGGCGACGGTCGTGTCCAGGGCATCGACTGCCAGCGCCTGTTGCACGCCGCCCAGCATACCGACGCGTCGGCGGTCGCGGGAGTCCGGCGGTCGCCGCCGATCCACTTCACGAGCTGCACGCCCGACCAAACCCCGAGGCCCGCCAGCGCCACACCCAGCGTGCGGACGACCCAGGTGAGGGCGCGCCGGGGCATCTTTCCCTCGAACTTGCGGAGCAGCCCCACGAGCGCCGCGAACCAGCCGCCCACCCCCACCGCGGCGCACACGCCGAACGGGATCGCGCCCCACTCCTTCACGCCGCCGAGTCCCTTCGAGTAGAGGAAAGCGACCGCCGCGGTCCACGTGACGAGGAGCGTCGGGTTCACCGCCGAGAGCGTGAAGCCCACGAGCGCCGTCCCCGCATGACGCTTCTTCTCCTTCTTGTCCTTCAGCTTCCAGAAGGCGAACCGCGCTCCCAGCGCGAGCAGCACGACGGCAGTGACGCCGTGGGAGATCGGGACGACCACGGGATGACGCGCCAGGATGGTCGTGAACCCGAAGAACGCGATGCCCGCGTAGATGCCCTCGGCCGCCGCGGCGCCGAGCCCCACGTGAAGCGCCTCGCCGAACCGCTTTCTCGCGGCGCGCGCGACCACCATGACCGAGATGGGCCCCGCCAGCGGCATCGACCCGACGAACCCGAACACGAGCGCGACGGCGCACACCGCCAGCAAGCGCATGCGTCAGGGCTGGGGCGCAACCTCCGGGCCAGCCGGCTTCTCGCGCGGCGGAGCCGCGAACGGGTCGAGCTGCATCCCGCCCAGGATGCGCTCGCGCGCGTAGGCCAGCCGCGCCGAGAGCACCGGCTCGTCCGCCGCGGCCCCCACCTCGGTCGAGTAGTGGAAGACGTAGCACTTGCGCAGGAACCCCCCGAACGCGAGCACGTGGCCGACGAGCGGGCTCGTGGGCCCGTACCCGGGCTCGACCGCGACCCAGATGCGGGTGTCGTAGTTCTCCTGCGTCACGTCCACGGCGTCCTCGAGCGTGCGGAGCTTGCCCTCCGGCACGAGCTTCCGGTCGCGCGCGAGCGCCTCACACTGCGAGCGCCCCACGAGCTCGTCCGCGCGGATGACCGCGAGCACCACCTTCGAGTGTGTCTGCTCGTGCGTCGCGACGAGCTCCGGCAGCGAGTGATCGTCGATGCGCCACGCGTGGCCGTCCGGCAGTGGCACGGTGAGCGCCAGGCGCTTCGAGTGGTAGTGCGGCAGCGGGCGCGGGTCGTCCGCGAACGCGACCTCGGGCGGCCGCGTCGCGGGCGGGACGAGCACGGTGTGCTCGGCCGGTGCGCCACAGGCGCACAGGGCCATCGCGAGCGCGAGGATCAGACCTTCGTCAGCCACTCGGGATGCGAAGTATCACTTCCGCGCACGACGTCGAAGAACCGCTGCTGGATCTTGCGCGTCACCGGGCCAATCGTGCCGTCTCCCACGGTCCGGTTGTCGATCTCGCGGACGGGCGTGACCTCGGCCGCGGTGCCGGTGAAGAAGACCTCGTCGGCCAGCCAGAGCTGGTCGCGCGTCATCCGGCCCTCGACGAGGGTGAGCCCGAGCTCGCGCGCGAGCGTGATGACGGTGTCGCGCGTGATGCCCTCGAGGATGGAGCACGACAGGTCGGGCGTGTGGAGGATGCCCTTGCGCACGACGAAGATGTTCTCGCCGGAGCCCTCGCTCACGAAGCCGTTGGAGTCGAGAAGAATGGCCTCGTCGTACCCGGCCAGCTTGGCCTCGCGCTTGGCGAGCACGCTGTTCGTGTACTGCCCGGTCATCTTGGCCTTCGCCAGGCTCACGTTGATGTGGTGGCGCGCGAACGAGCTGATCTTGGCGCGGATGCCGTTCTTGAGCGCTTCCTCGCCGAGGTACGCGCCCCACTTCCAGGCGATGACGGCGACACGCACGGGATTGTTCGGCGCGTAGACGCCCATCCCGCCCTCGCCGACGTAAACCATCGGGCGGAGGTAACCCTCGGGCATGCCGTTGACGCGCAAGGTCTCGGTGCAGACGCTCGTGATCTGCTCGCGCGTGAACTCGGGCTTGAGCAGACACATCTTGCAAGAGTCGAACAGGCGGTCGACGTGCTCGCGCAGACGGAAGACGTACGTGCCGCCATCGGCCCGCTTGTAGGCACGGATGCCCTCGAAGGCCGCGAGGCCGTAGTGGAGGGAGTGCGTCAGGATGTGGACGGTCGCGTCGTCCCAGTCGACGAACTGCCCGTCAATCCAGACTTTCTTGACCTTGTCGACCATGGGCGCCTCCTGGGCTGTAGGGGCGAACGCGCGGAATCTAGTCGCGGCCCGTCCCCGTGGCCAGCCGCAATCGCATGACGCAGGGCGGCGGCAGGTTTGTCGGTTGGGGCCCCTCCCCCAACCTTAGTTTCCTCAACGTTTCGCGTCGACGTTCAGACGCACGTAGTCGAGCGTCAGCGGCGGGTCGTCGTGCTCGGCGGACTCTACGACGGTCGCCAGGTAGCGGGAGCGCGTCGCGTCATCGGGGAGGCGCGACAGATCGTCCCGCAGCACCACCTTGGCGACGAACTCGCCGAACGCGGCGGCCGAGTCGAACGCCGTGGGGGCGGGCTCTGTCGAGACGTCGGCGCTCGAGAAGCCCGCGCGGGCGAGCCTCGCGCGCGTCTCGTCCACGGTCGCGTAGACCCACGGCTCGGCAAAGCCCGAGAAGAAGCGTGCGTACTCCGGGCGCGCCCGCAGGCTGGCGGCTCGCGACCGGATGCGCGAGAGGTTGCCGGCGGCTCCGCACTGCGCGACCAGGAGCCCGCCGGGTCGCAAGCTCCGAGCGACCGAGACGAACAGCGCTTCGTGGTCCTTCACCCAGTGGTACGTGGCCGTGCTGAACACCGCATCCACAGGAGCCGGGGCGACCCAGGTGGCTGCGTCCGCTCGCACGAAGGAGACGCGTTCGCCGAAGCGCACGAGCCGCGCGCGCGCCGTCTCGAGCATCGCCTCGGACGCATCGATCGCCACGACGCGTCCGCGCGGCAGCCGGTCGAGCAGCACCTCGGTGAGGCGGCCCGCGCCGCACCCCTGGTCCACCACGGTCTCGTCCCCGCGCAGGGGCAGGCGCTCGAGGACACGCAGCCCCCAGCGGAACTGCGGGCCGGAGATGCGCTCGTACGCCTTGGCGTCCCAGTCGGCCATCCCGAGGATCTAGTGGCAGCAGGTGCCGGTCGACCAGAGTGCCGTTCCGGCGCCGTTGTAGATGACCGTGTTGCCGTCGTTCTGGACCGCGAGGTACGCGCCGCAACCGGCCCCCGCCGTGGCGCTCGACCACACCGCGGTGCCGCCGCTCGTGTAGACGACGAAGTTGCCGTCGTCCTGCATCACGGCGACGGCCGCCCCCGAGCCCACCGTGTTCGACGCCCAGAGCGGTGTGCCGCTCATGTAGAGGACGAGGTTCCCGTCGCCCTGGAGCACGAACTGGAAGCGCCCATCGCAGGACCAGAGCGACTGGTTCACCTGCAGCTCCATCCCCTGGTTCAGGGTTCCGCACGTGCACTGCGGGTTCACGTTGCTGCGGCACGTGCTCGCGATGGCGCCGATGCACGCGAGCGGGGAGCCGCCGCATGCGCTGCCCGAGCAGCAAAGCTGGCCGGTCGCCCCGCACGGATCGCACGAGCCCGACGCACAGATGCCGCTCGCGCCGCACGCGGTCCCGTCGCCGACGCTCGACCCGGTGTCCTGGCAGGTCGACACGCCGGTCGAGCAATCGATGTTGCCGGTGTGGCACGCGTTCGACGGCGTGCAGGAGGCGCCCTGGGTGCACGCAGTGCACGCGCCCGCGTGGCAGACCTGGTCGGTGCCGCAGGCCGTGCCGTCGGGCAGGTTGCCGGTGGCGACGCAGGTCGGTGTGTGCCCGAAGCGCAGTCGACGACGCCGTGCTTGCACGCATTCGAGGGCGTGCAGGCCATCCCACCGCCGGCGCAGTTGCCGCCGTCGGTCGGGACGCCGCCCGAGGAGCTGCCGGAAGCGTCGTCGCCGGCCTCTCCGCTTCCGGATCCGCTTCCGGCGTCCGAGCCCATCGTGCCCGAATCGCCTTGCGGCCCGCCGTCGTCGCCGGCCCAGCCCGAGGGACCGCCGTCCTGCGCGGCGACCTGTCCGCTCGCGCATCCCGTCCCCTGCCCCATCCAGAGCGCCAGCGCGACGAGCGCGCAGGCCCCCAACTGCGGGCGAACCTGCTTCAGGGCGAACCTCCTCGACGCCCCTTCAGCGTAGCAGCGGAGACTCCTGCCGCACGACGGCCGCGTGTGATCGTATGGTGGACCATGGC